>CAZZYJ010000021.1:11796-22727 GCA_964658215.1 uncultured Steroidobacteraceae bacterium
CCCGGCCGTATCTGTTCTCCAACAGCATCGCACCCCCGGTGGCGGCCGCGACCCTGCGGGTGCTCGACCTGCTCGAGGCGTCGCCGGACCTGCGCGAGCGGGTGCACGCCAACGCGCGTTATTTTCGCCGGCGCATGACGGCCCTTAAGTTCGACCTGCTGCCCGGCGAGCACCCCATCATTCCCGTCATGCTCGGCGATGCGCCGCTGGCGGTGAGTCTCGCCGAGCAGGTGCAGGCGGAGGGGGCGTACGTGGTGGCGTTCGCCTTTCCCGTCGTACCCCATGGCAAGGCGCGCATTCGGACCCAGATGAATGCGGCGCACACGACCGCGCAGCTGGACCGCGTCGTCGACGCCTTCGGCCGGGCCGGACGCCGGCTCGGCATCATCGCATAGGCTCGGCATCATCGATTAGGGGCTGCTCATGAAAGCATTGGTCAAGGCGCGCGCGGAACCCGGCATCTGGATGCAGGAGGTGCCCGAGCCCACGGTCGGGCACAACGACGTGCTCATCAAGGTGCATCGCTCCGCGATCTGCGGCACCGACATGCACATCTATAATTGGGACGCCTGGGCGCAGAAGACCGTGCCGGTGCCCATGGCCGTGGGCCACGAGTATTCCGGCGAGATCGTCGAGGTGGGCAGCGAGGTGCGCGGGTTCGCGACGGGCGACCGGGTGTCCGGCGAGGGCCACATCACCTGCGGACATTGCCGCAACTGCCGCGCGGGGCGGCGCCACCTGTGCCGCAACACGCAGGGCGTCGGCGTGAACCGGGCCGGCGCGTTCGCGCAGTATCTGGCGCTGCCCGCCGTCAACGTCTTCAAGCTGTCGCCCGCCATCGACGACGAGGTGGCCTCCATCCTGGATCCGTTCGGCAACGCCACCCACACCGCGCTCGCCTTCAACGTGGTCGGCGAGGACGTGCTCATCACGGGCGCGGGTCCGATCGGCATCATGGCCGTGGCGGTCGCACGCCACTGCGGCGCACGACATGTGGTCATCACGGACGTGAACGACTATCGTCTGGACCTCGCGGCCGCCATGGGTGCCTCGAAGGCGCTCAACGTGGGCCGCCAGTCGCTGGACGATGCCATGCGCGAACTTCGCATGGAGGAGGGTTTCGACGTCGGCTTCGAGATGTCGGGCAACCCGGCCGCGTTGCGGGAAATGCTGCGCACCATGAATCACGGGGGCAGCATCTCCATGCTGGGCATCCCCCCGGGTGAAACCGCCATCGACTGGAATCAGGTGATATTCAAGGGGCTGGTCATCAAGGGCATCTATGGCCGCGAGATGTTCGAGACCTGGTACAAGATGTCGAGCATGTTGCAGAGCGGCCTGAACGTGCGCCCCGTCATCACGCACCGCCTGGGCGTGAACGACTACCGCGAAGGATTCGAGATCATGAACTCCGGGCTGTCCGGGAAGATCATTCTCGACTGGAGCGCGCTGTGAACGGCCGGCAGAAACAATAGGCGTACAGGCCGCGCGGATCGTTGAGCGCGGCAATCGCACGCGCCTGCGCCAGCACCGGGTCGAGCACACGCTCCAAATCGCTGCGCGGGGCGGTCAGTCCGACCATCCGCGCCACGGCGAGCGACTCCGAGCGCAGCTGCATCATCAATTGCTCGCGCAGGCTCATGTCGGGCTCGACGTAGTCGACGCCGTAATCTGCGCCGAGCTGCGCGAGCTTGGCCGCCGCGTCGCTGGCATCCTGCAACCCGCCCAGATGGTCGACGAGCCCCACCCGCTGCGCATCCACCCCGGCCCAGACGCGCCCCTGGGCGATCTTGTCGACGTCTTCCACGGACTTCTTGCGGCCGTCGCCCACCCGCCGCAGGAACTCCGCGTACGCGTGGTCGACGGAGCTCTGCAGGATCTGCCGGCCGGGCGCGCCGAGTGCGCGATCCTGACGCATGTCGCCGGCCAGCGGCGTGGTGCCGAGCCCGTCCACCGTGACGCCGAGCTTCTCCAAACTACGCTGGAAGGTCGGCACGACGGAGAACACGCCGATCGAACCCGTGAGCGTGGTCGGACTCGCGAATATCTGGTTGGCGGCCGCCGCGATGTAATAGCCTCCCGACGCCGCGTAGGTGCTCATGGACACCACCACCGGCTTGCCGGCTTTGCGCAGGCCCTGCACTTCGCGCAGGATCTGCTCCGAGGCGAACATGCTGCCGCCCGGACTGTCGACGCGCAGCACCACCGCCTTGACGGTGTCGTCATAGCGGGCCTGGCGCAAAAGATCCGAGGTGCTCTCGCCACCGATGCTGCCGGGCGGCTGATGCCCGTCGAGTATCTCCCCCGAGGCCACCACGATCCCCACCCGGGCGGCCGCCTTGGCGTGCAACACGTGCTTGGAGCGCACCGAGACCAGGTACGGGGACAGCCCCACGCTGTTGAAGGAATGAGTGTCCTGATCCTCGCCGACCAGCCCCTTGAGCTCGTCCGCCAGCTGACGCCGGCTCTTCAAGGCGGTGACGAGGCCACGCTGCAGGGCGAGCTTCGCGGCATCGCCGTTCGCCGCGGCGAGGGCCGCCGGCTCCTCGGCGATGTAGTCGTCCAGGGCGTTCACCGGCAGCGAACGCGCCCGGGCGACGTCCTGGGTATAGGCACTCCACAACGACTTGAGCCACACCGAGGTTTCCTCGCGCTCGCTCGGTGCCATGTCGGCCCGCGAAAACTGGTCGGTGTAGCTCTTGAAGGTGCCGGCCCGGAACACGTTGACGTCGACGCCGAGCTTGTCGATGGCCTCCTTGAGGAACATGCGGTAGTAGCTGAAGCCGTCGACATAGACCAGCCCGAGGGGGTCGAGATAGACCTCGCCCGCCTGCGCGGCGAGGTAGTACTGCGTCTGGTCCAGGGAGTCGGCGGCGACCACCACACGCTTGCCGGTGGCGCGAAAATCGCGCAGCGCCGCGCCGATCTCCTGCAGCTTGGAGAGCCCCGACGTGCCGAGGTTGCCGAGATCGAGCACGATGAGCTTGATGCGCGGATCGCCCTTCGCGGCCTCGATGCCGTCGATGACGTCCTTGAGCAGCGTCTCCGGCGCAGGACCCCCGGACGCCTGGCCGAACACCCGCCGCACGGGGTCGCCGGCCAGCTGTTCCACCAGTTCGCCCTCGGGCGCGATCACGAGGGCCGCGCTGCGCGGAACCACGGGAATGGAGGTGTGCAACGCGGCCAGGACGAAGCCGAATATCACCAGCAACAGCAGGAGATGAAGCACCTTGCGCAGGCCTTCGAGGATCCCCCACAGCAGTCCGAACACACCCTTCAAGGCCGACCCGACACTCATTCGCAGCTCCCGGTCGGCCCGCGGTCCCGCCCGCCGACGGTCAGAGTTTCTCGTCGATGCGCGCGGCCTTGCCGGACAGATCGCGCAGATAATACAACTTGGCGCGCCGCACTGCGCCGCGGCGTTTCACGCTCACTTCGCTGATCGAGGGGCTGAAGGTCTGGAAGACGCGCTCGACGCCCTCCCCATGGGAAATTTTGCGCACCGTGAACGAGGAGTTGAGGCCGCGGTTCTTCTTGGCGATGACCACGCCCTCGTAGGCCTGCACGCGCTCGCGGTCCCCTTCCACCACCTTGACCTGGACGATCACGGTGTCGCCGGGATTGAAATCCGGCAACTTGCGCGTCGCGCGCTCGCCGTTCAGTTCTTGGATGATCTTGTTCATTGCTCGACCTCGCCTTTTGATACCGTCATCCGTCCGTGCGCCGCACGTCCGACCTTGAATTCTTCCAGAAGCACCCGTTCGTCCGCGCTCAGCCCGCGCCGCTCCAGGAGCTCCGGCCGCCGCAGCCACGTGCGTCCCAGCGACTGTTGCAGCCGCCAGCGGCCGATGGCCGCGTGATCGCCCGACATCAGCACCGCAGGTACCGCATCGGCGCCGACGCTCGGCGGCCGCGTGTAATGCGGCCAGTCCAGCAACCCATCGGTGAAGGACTCCGCCACCGCCGACTCCGCGTGACCCAGCGTGCCCGGCAACAACCGCGCGATCGCATCGATGACCACCAGTGCCGGCAGCTCGCCGCCGCTCAACACGTAATCGCCGATGGACCATTGGTCATCCACCTCGCGCTCGATGAACCGCTCATCGATGCCCTCGTACCGCCCCGCCACCAGCACCAGGCCCGGAAATGAGCCTGCCTCGCGGGCCGTAGCTTGATCGAATCGCCGTCCGTCCGCCCCCAGATAGACCCGCCGGCTGCCCGCCGGCAGCGCCGCCGTGGCCTTGCGCACCGCGCTGCGCAGCGGTTCGACCTTCAACACCATCCCGGGGCCGCCGCCGTAGGGACGATCATCCACCGTCCGATGCACGTCCGTGGCGTACTCGCGCGGGTCGACGCAGTCGACTGCGAGCACCCCCCGTTGCAGCGCCCGGCCCAACACCCCATGGCGCAGGGCATCGCGCAGCATCTCCGGAAACAAAGACACCACGGCGATGCGCATCGGTCAGCGCAGGTCGGCGGCCACGCGACGTCCGCTCATCCCGCACCGCCGGGGCGGATCGCCGCTTCCCAATCCACCACCACCCGCCGCGCGTCCAGATCGACGCGCCGCACGTGCTGCGGCACCGCCGGCACCCAGTACTCCGCCTCGCCGCGCACCACCATCAGCGCGTGGGCCGGGGTTTCTATGAAATGCTCGACGCGTCCCAGGGGCAACCCTTGCAGGTTCACCACCTCGCACCCGATCAGATCCGTACGGTAGAAATCCTTCGCGTCACGCTTCGGCAGCTCACTGCGGGGTATGCAGATCATCGCGCCGCGCAATGCCTGCGCCTGGTCGCGGTCGTCGACCCCGGACAGTTTGGCGGTCAGACTGCCGCCGCTGCGACCGCTGTCCTCGATGGTGTGGGCGACCCAGCCGCCCGCCCGCCCCAGTTGCACCCGCCGGTGCTCCAACAAGCGCTCTCGGGGATCCGTGAAAGAGCGTAACTTCACCCAACCCCGCACGCCGAACGGCGCTCCCACCGAGCCGAGTTCGATGAGCGCAGACACCTCGCCGTCCATTGCCCGCGAACCCTGGCGGAATCAGGCCGCCTGTTTGCGGAACGAGGTCAGCAGGAACTTGACTCGGTCGGACATCCGGGCGCCCTGGCCCACCCAGTGTTCGATACGGGCCACGTTCAAACGCAGCTTGACCTCGGCACCCCGTGCCACGGGATTGAACAAGCCGACGCTTTCGAGGCTGGTTCCACCCTGGCGCTTACGGCTGTCGGTCACCACCACGTGATAGAAGGGGGTCTTCTTGCCGCCGCGTCGGGTCAATCGGATCGTCACCATCGTTATTCACCTTGCAATGCCTAGCCGCTAATTGTAATGACTACCCGGGCCAGCAAGCAAGCACTAACCCCCGAATCCGGGAGGCATCCGGCCGGCCATGCCGCGCATCATGTTCTTCAACATGCCGCCCTTGACCATTTTTTTCATGGTTTTCTGCATGTGGTCGAATTGCTTCAACAGCCGGTTCACCTCCGGCAGGGGCACCCCGGCGCCCGCTGCGATGCGACGCTTGCGTGAGCCGTCGATCATGTCCGGCCGCCGCCGTTCGCGCGGTGTCATGGAATCGATGATGCCCATCTGCCGTTTCAGCGACTTTTCGTTGACGGCGCCCGCCGCCGCGGCCGCGTTGACCTGCATCTGCGCGGGCAGCTTGTCGAGCAGCGCCGCCATTCCGCCCATCTTCTGCAGAGAACTCAGCTGATCGCGCAGGTCCGACAGGTCGAAGGATTTGCCCTTGCTGATCTTTTTGGCGAGCTTCTCGGCCTTTTCCTGGTCGACCTGGCCCTGCACCTGTTCGACCAGCGACAGGACGTCGCCCATCCCGAGAATGCGCGAGGCGATCCGCTCGGGCTGGAACAGCTCCAACGCCTCGGTTTTTTCGCCGGTGCCGACGAACAGGATGGGTTTCCCGGTCACCTGCCGGACGGACAGCGCCGCGCCGCCGCGCGCATCGCCGTCGGCCTTGGTCAGGATCACCCCGGTGAGGCTCAAGGTCTCGTTGAAGGCCCTGGCGGCGTTGACGGCGTCCTGACCCGCCATGCTGTCGACGACGAACAGCCGCTCGTGGGGACGTATCGCCGTCTCCAGCTCCTTCACCTCCGCCATCATCTCGGCGTCGATGTGCAAGCGTCCCGCCGTGTCGAGCAACAACACGTCGTAGGCCTGCAGCGTGGCCTCGGTGAGCGCGCGCCGCGCGATGGCCACCGGCGCTTCGCTGA
Organism: uncultured Steroidobacteraceae bacterium; assembly: GCA_964658215.1. Classification (GTDB taxonomy): domain Bacteria; phylum Pseudomonadota; class Gammaproteobacteria; order Steroidobacterales; family Steroidobacteraceae; genus Bog-1198. The sequence goes on from CAZZYJ010000021.1 coordinate 18,030, forward strand.
CGTCGCCGGGCGCGAAACCCGCGCCCACCTGCGCCGCCAATGTCTTGAGCTGCAGGATGGCGGCCGGACGATACACGTCCGTGCTCACCATCAGCACCTTCTTGTTCTGCTTCTCGATCAACCAACGGGCGAGCTTGCCGGCCGTGGTGGTCTTTCCGGCACCCTGCAGTCCCGCGAGGAGAATCACCACCGGACGCTGGGCGCGCAGATTCAATCCGCTGCTGGGCTCGCCCATGAGGAGCACAAGCTCCTCATGCACCATTTTGATGAAGGCCTGGCCCGGGGTGAGGCTTTTCGCGATCTCCGCGCCGACCGCACGGGCCTTGATGGCCTCCGTGAACGACTTCACCACGGACAGCGCCACGTCGGCGTCGAGCAGGGCCAGGCGCACCTGACGCACGGTCTCCGCGATGTTGTCCTCGCTCAGATGGCCGCGGCCGGACAACGCCTTGAGCGCATTCGAGAGACTGGAGGTGAGGCGGTCGAACATGGCGCGAATAGTAGCGCCGGGCGGCGCAGGCGGCTAGGCGCACTTCGCCGCTTGTGTCATTATTTCGACCCCGTGCTCCTCGCCATTACCTTGTTTCTGCTCTACGGCGCCAGTGCCTGGGTCATGCTGCGAAGTACCGCGAGGCCCCGTCTCGAACCGCTGGCGTGGGCCATCTCGCTGGGCGCGATCTTCGCGCACAGCGACGCGATCGTGCACATGATGCGCAGCGAAGGGGCCTTTTCGATCAGCGTGCTGCAGGCCCTGTCCCTGCTCGGCTGGACGCTCGCAGCCCTCGCGCTCCTCATCTGCATCGACCGTCAGAACCGGGTGCTGGGGGCGATATTGCTGGCTTGTGCTGCGTTCGGCGCCGCGGCCGCCGGCGGCGGCGACGGGTATTTGGAGGAAGCTGCGCCCGGCTGGGAACTGACGGCTCACATCCTGCTGTCCATGGGCGCCGCGGCGCTGCTGTTCGGCGCCGCGGTGACCGCGGGCCTGCTGGTTTATCTGGACCGGCGCCTGCGCAGACGGCGGCTCGCCGACCTGCCGAGCGTGCTGCCGCCGCTGGATGCGCTCGAGAGGGTCATGTTCAGACTGATCGGCGCGGGGTTCGTGCTGCTGACCCTCGCGCTGCTCACGGGCTTCATTTTCGTCACCAACCTGTTCGCACAGCATCTTCTCCACAAGACCGTATTGTCGTTGGTGGCCTGGTTGCTGTTCGGCGTCTTGCTGGTGGGCCGGTTCCGCTATGGATGGCGCGGCCGGGCCGCCGTGCGCTGGACCCTGTGGGGCTTCGGCTTCCTGGTGGTGGCCTACTTCGGGGTAAAATTTATCCTGGAGAACATCCTCGGGCGGCATTGGGGGTGACGGACCCCCGCCGATCGCCCATGAATCTGCGCTGAGTCATGCCGCATCCGTCGACCGGTCTGCTGTTCGGGGGCTTGTCCGTGATGCTCGTGCTCGCCGCGTTCTTCGCCGGCAGCGAGACCGCGCTCATGAGCCTCAACCGCTATCGGCTGCGTCACCGCGCGAACGCCGGACACCGCGGCGCACGCCTCGCCGAGGCGCTGCTCGCCAAGCCCGACCGCCTGATCGGGCTCATTCTGTTGTTGAGCACCATCGTCAACGTCACCGCCCCCATGCTGGTGGGCTTCATCGCGCTGCGGCTCGGCGGCGAATTCTGGGTGGCGTTCGGCGCGGTGACACTGACCCTCGTGCTGTTGATCTTCTGCGAGGTCGCTCCGAAGACGTACGGCGCGCTGCATCCCGAACGGCTCGCGCTGCCGGCCGCCTACATCTACACGCCGCTGCTGCTGCTGCTCTATCCGTTCGTGTGGGCCACCAACCTTCTCGCGAATGGTGTGTTGCGCCTGCTCGGCGCGTCGCAGGCGCATGCCTCGAACTCCCTGAGCAGCGAAGAGCTGCGCACGGTGGTCGCCGAGGCCGGCGCGATGATTCCCCACCGCCATCAGCAGATGCTGGTCAGCATCCTGGATCTGGAAAACGCCACGGTCGAGGACATCATGGTCCCACGCACCGAAATCGTCGGCATCGACGTCGACGATGACTGGGACAAGATCGTCGAGCAGCTTCGTCTCAGTCAGCACACCCGCGTGCCGCTGTACGAGGGCGAGATCGATCGGATCGTCGGCGTGCTGCACATGAAACGGGTGGTGCACGAACTAGCCCGCGGCCGCCTCGACCGGGAGGGGCTGATCGAGGCCGCCAATTCGCGCGATGCGCATTTCGTCCCGTCCGGCACCACGCTCAACACGCAGCTCCTGAATTTCCAGCGCGACAAGCGGCGCATGGCATTCGTGGTCGACGAGTACGGCGACATCCAGGGTCTGGTCACGCTCGAGGACATCCTCGAGGAGATCGTCGGCGAATTCACCACCGACCCTGCGACCATGCTGCACAAGGACGTCCATCGCGATGCGGACGGCAGCTTCGTCGCCAACGCGTCCACCACCATTCGTGCGTTGAACCGCTCGATGCGCTGGGCGCTGCCGACGGACGGACCGAAAACCTTGAACGGGCTCATTCTCGAGTTCCTGGAAACCATCCCCGACCCGGGCACCACGCTGAAGCTCGCCGACTACACGCTCGAGGTGCTGCAGACCGGGGACAACGCCATCAAGACGGTGCGCATCCGGCCGCCGCCGCAGGCTGCGCCGGCGCCCTGAGCGCCGCTCAGAACACGTCGAGCGCCTGGGTCAGACGCCCGATGCCGCGCACCTTCATGCCCTCGGGCGGCCGTTTCGGCACGTTCGCCTCGGGCACCAGCGCCAGTTTGAAGCCGTGCTTGGCCGCCTCGCGCAGACGTTCCTCGCCGAACGGCACGGGCCGGATCTCACCGGCAAGACCCAGCTCCCCGAACGCCACCAGGTCGCCCGGCAGCGGCGTGTCCAGCAAACTGGAACGTGCCGCCAGCACGATGGCCAGATCCCCGGCCGTCTCGGCGAGGCGCACGCCGCCCACCACGTTCGCGAAGACATCCTGGCCGCCCAGTTTCAGGCCCGCATGCCGGTGCGCCACCGCCAGCAGCATGGTGAGGCGGTTGCCGTCGATGCCGACGGCGACGCGGCGCGGATTCGCGCCGAGACTCGCATCGGCGAGCACCTGCACCTCGATCAACAACGAACGCGTGCCCTCGCGCATCACGGTGATGATGCTGCCCGACACGGGTTCGGCATGCCGCGACAGAAATATCGCCGAAGGATTGGTGACCTCGCGCAGACCCTGCTCCGCCATCGCGAACACGCCGATCTCGTTGGCGGCACCGAAGCGGTTTTTCACCGAACGCAGCACCCGGAAGCGGCTGCCCGTGTCGCTCTCGAAATACAGCACGGTGTCGACCATGTGCTCGAGCACGCGGGGACCTGCGATCTGACCTTCCTTGGTCACGTGCCCGACGAGCAGGATGGCGGTGCCGCTCGCCTTGGCGAAACGGACCAGCTCCGCCGTGCACTCGCGCAGCTGGGAGACGGCGCCGGGCGCCGCCTCGATGCGCTCGGAATACATGGTCTGGATCGAATCGACGATCAACACCCGGGCGGCGAGGCTGCGGGCGACGCCGACGATCTCCTCCACGCTGGTGGCGGCGATCAGCCGCGCGGTCGCCGCCGCGAGGCCGAGGCGACGCGCGCGCAGCGCCACCTGCTTGAGGGATTCCTCACCGGTGGCATACAGCACCGCGCCGGAGCCGTTCAAGGCGGCCGCGGCCTGCAGCATCAACGTCGACTTGCCGATGCCCGGGTCGCCGCCGATCAACGTCACCGAGCCCGGCACCAGACCACCGCCGAGCACCCGGTCGAGTTCCGCCGACCCGGTGGCGAGCCGCGGCGTGTCCTCCACGGCCTCCGCGGCGAGCGAGGACGACACGTCGGCACGCACGGCGCGCGGCGCCGCCGCTGCGGCGCGCGGGTTGGCCGGCTGCGCCTCGGCGAGCAGGGAATTCCATTCGCCGCAGACGGCGCACTGGCCCTGCCACTTGGGCGAGGAGGCGCCGCACTCCCGGCACACGAACACCTCTTTCAATTTTGCCATGATCCACTCCGCATCGATTTCTGTGAGCTTGACCGTGCTGCCGGGCCTGCCCGATCCCCTATACTGCCGGCCTTATTCAGACGGGTTATGTCCACTGCATGCGCAAATTCGGGCAGATTGCAGCGATTGTAGGCTTTGGCATTCTGGGGTTCGCCCTTTTGCTGAGAGTGATCGCCAATTCGAACACCTGGCTGTGGCTGCCGGGCTTCCTCACTCTGGCCGGGGGCAGCCTGCTGATGATGAAGTCGCGCCGCGCGCAGGTATCGCCGGTGGTTCCCGCCCCCAAGTCCACGGCCTCCACCACGGACACCGCCCGCCTGCTCGACAATTTCGAGCAGCGCTTCGCGGAGCTCAAGGGACGCCCGACGAACTCGACGGTGCTGGGCGAGCTCTACGCGCTCGGCACCCAGCTCGAACAGCGTGAGCGAACCAGCCAGGCCACCGCCGTCTATCGTCATCTCGCACGCATCGACAACACCTACCGTGACGTCAGCACCCGCTTGAAGCGTCTGGTCGACGCGGACCGCGCGCGGACCAAGACCGCGGCGCAGCCGGTGGCGATGACCGCGCGGGCGCGCGCCCCCGCGCCCGCGCCCGTGGGCGCCTCAGCCGCGGTGGCCGGCAACCTCCGCGGCGGCCCGGCCGCGGCCGCCGTGAACGGC
>CAZZYJ010000022.1:0-22655 GCA_964658215.1 uncultured Steroidobacteraceae bacterium
CCCGGTCGCACGTCACGTTGATCACGCGGGGTATCCCGGCGGAGAGGCGGTGGACCTCGCGCAGTGCGGCCGACGTGAAGATCTCGCCCGCGGCCCCCGCCACCCGCAGGCGGTGGCGCACGTAGCCCTGCGTCTCCTCCCGGGACAGCGGTTCGAGATGGTAGCGGCCCGTGATGCGCTGGGCCAGCTGGCGCAGATCCGTGCGGTCCAACAGTTCGCGCAGCTCGGGCTGACCGATCAGGATGATCTGCAGGAGTTTCTGGGTGGATGTTTCCAGGTTGGTGAGCAGACGCACCTGTTCCAGCGTGTCGGCCGAGAGGTTCTGTGCCTCATCGACGATGACGATGATCCGGCGTCCCTCGGCGTGCGCCGACAGCAGCTTTTGATTCAGCGCGTCGACCATCTGCTTGACGCTCTCGCGGTCCGCCGCGGCGACGGGCACCCCCAGCTCTTCGCAGATGGTCAGCAGGAATTCTCCTGGCGTCACGCGCGGATTCAAGATCACCGCCACGTCGGCGTGGTGGGGAATCCGCGACAGCAGCGTGCGCACCACCGTGGTCTTGCCGGTGCCCACCTCGCCGGTCAGCTGGATGAAACCGCCGGATTCGTTGATGCCGTAGAGCAGATGTGCCAGCGCTTCGGCATGCCGCTCGCTCAGGTAGAGATAGCGCGGGTCCGGGGTGATGGCGAACGGCTTTTCGCTGAGACCGAAAAAGCGGGTGTACATGGCTGCGGCAGGTATACCACGCCTACGGCCGGCGCGGACCGCGCCCGGGCGCCCGCGGCAGCAGGCTCGCGCGCGTGACCAGGCCCGCTCCGAAGCGCCCGCGGATGCCGTCGACGGCGTCGTCGAGCTGCGAGTCGGCGCGGGCCACGCCGGCGAAGAGCTCGCCCTGGCGCAGCGCCTGCAAATCGCTCACGCCCACGCCGAGCAGACGCACCGCGGCCCCGGGTTGGGCGGCCAGCCACTGCGCGAGCAACGCCTGGGCGAGCGTGGCGATCACCGCCGTGTCGCGGGTGGCCGGCTGGGCGGGACGCTGGCGGGAGAAGGTCTTGAAATCGCCGCGTCGGATCTTCACCGTCACGTTGCCCGCCGCCAGGTCGTGGGCGCGCAGGCGCGCCGCGGTGCGGTCGGCGAGCCGGGTCAACTGTCGGTGCAGCTCGGTGACGTCGGCAATGTTGACCGCGAACGTCTCCTCGGCACTGATGGACTTTTCCTCCCGCTCGGGTTCGACCGGCCGCTCGTCGATGCCGGCCGCGCGCTCACGCAGGGCTCTGCCGTGCCTGCCGAACGCCTGCCACACGGTGACGTCATCGGCATGGCGCAGGTCGCCGAAGGTGCGGATGCCCGCCGCGTGCACGGCCGGCAACGAGCGCCGGCCGATGCCGAACAGCTTCTGCACCGGAAGTGGGTCCAGGACCGCATGCAGATTGTCCGGACCGATCCGGCACATTCCGTCCGGCTTGTTGAGGTCGGAGGCGATTTTGGCCAGCAGTTTGTTCGGAGCGATGCCGACGGAGGCGGTGAGCGCGGTGCTCGCGGCGATGCGGTGCCTGACGGCGGCCGCGATGGTTTCCCCGTCGCCGAGCAGCCGGCGGCTCGCCGTGACGTCGAGAAAGGCCTCGTCGAGCGAGAGCCCCTCCACCAGGGGGGTGAACTCGCGGAATATCTGGAATACCCGGGACGACGCCTCCCAGTAGCGGGCCATGCGCGGTGGGATGCAAATGGCGTGGGGGCAGCGGCGCAGCGCCTCGCCCATGGGCATGGCGGAATGGACGCCGAAACGGCGCACGGCATAGTTGGCGGCCGCCACCACGCCGCGCCCGCCGGTACCGCCGACGATGACGGGACGGCCGCGCAGTTCAGGGTTGTCGCGTTCCTCCACCGCGGCGTAGAACGCGTCCATGTCGACGTGCAGGATGGTGCGGGCACCGTAGCGCGGATCCACCCACGCCGGCCCCGAGTCCGCGGCGCCGTCCGCAACGCCGCCGTGCCGGCCGTCCTCGCACCGCCCCATGTTCAGTCCACGGTGATGACGATTTTCCGCGAGTGCAGCGGCGGCGTGAAGGACAGATGCTGGTAATCGGCGAGGACCAGTTGCAGCGTATGTTTGCCGGGCGTCAGCGTCAGTGACGTCTCGGTCTGGCCCTTGCCGAAGTGCACGATCTTGTCGGTCGCCGGCAGCGGAGCCGCCAGGGTCAGCTCGCTGACGTCGGTGTCGATCAACAGATGATGGTGCCCCGTGTTGTCGAACTTCACGCCGGCCGGAGCGATGCCCATCCCCTTCAACCCGAAGCGCACCGTCACGGGACTGTGCACCCGGGCGCCGTCGGCGGGCGCCACGAGATAGACCTCCGCCCCCGCCGCGGGCGCAGACGCTTCCTGCGCGGTCGCACCGGTGGTGAGGAGCGCAACACCCAGGCTCATGAGAAAACGCTTCATGGACATCTCCCGTCGTTCAGATCAGATCTTTGACGCCATCGCGTTCTTCCAGCAGTTCGCGGTGCGTGGCGAGCATCTTCCCGCGGCTGAATTCATCGACGCCGAGTCCCTGCACGATGCTGTACTCACCGTCCTTGCAAGTCACCGGATAGGAGTAGATCACGCCCTCCGGGATGTCATAACTGCCGTCCGAGGGAATGCCCATGCTCACCCAGTCACCGCTCGGCGTGCCCAGCATCCAGTCGTGGATGTGGTCGAGAGCGGCGGCGGCCGCGGACGCCGCCGACGAGGTGCCGCGCGCCTTGATGATGGCCGCCCCTCGCTGCTGCACGGTGGGAATGAAACTGTCCTTGAACCAGCTCTCCTCGACCACCGAGAGGGCCGCCTTGCCGCCCACGGTGGCATGGTGCAGATCGGGATACTGAGTCGCCGAGTGGTTGCCCCAGATGATCACCTTCTTGACGTCGCCGAGAGCCGCTCCGGTTTTCTCGGTCAGCTGCGCAAGACCCCGATTGTGGTCGAGGCGGGTCATCGCGGTGAAGTTTTTGGGCGACAGCGAGGGTGCGTTGCGCTGTGCGATGAGCGAGTTCGTGTTGGCGGGATTGCCGACCACGAGGACGCGCACGTCCCGGCTCGCCACGGCGTCGAGGGCCTTGCCCTGGGCGGAGAAAATCTTAGCGTTTTCCAGCAACAAATCCTTGCGCTCCATGCCCGGGCCGCGGGGCCGTGCGCCGACCAGCATCGCGAAGGCGCAATCCTTGAAGGCGAGGTTCGCGTCGTGGGTCGCCGCGACCCGGTTGAGCGTCGGGAAGGCGCAGTCGTTCAATTCCATCACCACGCCCTGCACGGCGGCACTTGCGGCGGGTATCTCCAGGAGATGCAAATTGATCGGCTGATCGGTGCCCAGCATCTGCCCCGAGGCGACGCGAAAGGCAAGTGCATAGCCGATGTTCCCGGCGGCTCCGGTGATAGTGACCGTGACTGGCTTCTTCATGACTGGCTCCAAGCGCAAAAGCGGGCAATGGTAGCACTCCCCTGCACTCAGCCGGGAAGTCCGCGTTGCCGGCAGTGCGACATCCCGCGCGGTCGGTGTTATATTCGGCTATTACACCACATCACCACCCCAGGCCATTCGCCCATCGACGCCGACTGGAACCATCACCAACCTATCTATCGCCAGCTGCGCGACCGGATGGTGGCGCTCATCCTGGAAGGTTCGCTGCGGGAGGGCGAACCGCTGCCGTCCGTGCGTGCGGTCGCCGCCGATTACCGCTTGAATCCGCTCACCGTGCTCAAGGGGTATCAGCAGCTCGTCGAGGAGCGCCTGGTCGAGAAACGCCGCGGCCGCGGCATGTACGTGACCGCGGGCGCCCATCGCCTCCTGCTCACCGGTGAACGGGAACGTTTCCTGCGCGAGCAATGGCCGCATACGCTCGCCGTCATCCACCGGCTGGGCTTTTCCGCAACGGAATTGTTCGCGCAGACCCCCGCCCTCACCCATCCGGCGCCGCGCGGCGAGCCCCGCGAATGAGTCGCACCGAGCCCCTCATCGAAGCCCGTGCGCTGACGAAAAAATACGGGTCGCACGTTGCGCTCGATCAGGCGAGTTTCTGCGTGGGCAGCGGGCGGATAGTCGGGCTGATAGGACCCAACGGCGCCGGCAAAACCAGCGCCCTGCGTGCCGTACTCGGTCTGACGCCGTACGAGGGGCATCTGCGTGTGCTCGGCCGCGAACCCTTTGCCGAACGTGCCCAACTCATGCGCGACACCAGCTTCATCGCCGACGTCGCGATCCTGCCGGCCTGGCTGCGGGTGGACCAGGCGATCGACTTCGCCGCCGGCGTCCATCCGCGGTTTCGCCGCGAGCGGGCGGTCGCGCTGCTCGCGGCGACGGGCATCAAGGGCCGGCACCGCATGCGCGAGTTGTCCAAGGGCATGAAGACGCAGGTGCATCTTGCGCTCACCATGGCCATCGACGCCAGGCTCCTGGTGCTCGACGAACCCACCCTGGGTCTTGACATACTGGCGCGCCGCGCTTTCTACGACGCGCTGCTGAACGACTACATGGACGACACCCGGACCCTGCTCATCACCACGCATCAGGTCGAAGAGGTGGAAAACCTGCTGACCGACGTCATCTTCATCAATCGTGGCAGGATCGTCCTCGACGCGTCGCTGGAGGACATCGCCAGCCGTTACGCAGTCGTCGCCGTCGCCGACGACCAGGTCGCGGCCGCCCGTGCGCAACGGCCGTTCTTCGATAGACGGACGCTCGGCAGGACGATGCTCTACTTCGAGAGGCCCGATCGCGAACGGCTGTCGGCATTCGGCGAGCTGTCCACCCCCAGCATCTCCGATCTGTTCGTGGCCAAGCTCTCGGGAGACGCACCTTGAACACGTACGGCTGGCTGATACGGCGGGAATTCTGGGAGAACCGCGCCATCTGGACCCTGCCGGCCGGGATCGGCGTCGCCCTCACCCTGGGCGCCCTGTTCGGGCGGGTGGACATCGTCGCGGCGACCACCCCCGAGCAGACCCGGATCGTCGGCGGCTTCGTTTTGTTCGCGTTCGGCGTGGCCTTCTTCGCCGTGATGTCGTTGTATTCCACGTGGTATCTGCTGGACTGTCTGTATGCCGATCGCAGGGACCGCAGCGTCTTGTTCTGGAAATCCCTGCCCGTCTCGGACACGGCCACGGTGCTCGCCAAATTGTGCACCGGCCTCGTCGTCATCCCGCTGGTGTACTTCCTGGCCGCCGACATCACCACGCTCTTGATCGCCTTCATCGTCTCCGTCCGCGCGCAGAACTCCCTCTCGAACGCCCTGTGGCAGCCCGACGTGTGGCTGCAGCTCCAGGCCCTGTGGCTGTATCTGATCGCGACGACCGCGGTCTGGTATCTGCCCTTCGCTGGCTGGCTCATCGTGGTCTCGGCGTGGGCGAGGCGCGCGGTCATGCTCTGGGCCGTGCTGCCCTTGCTGGCGGTGTACCTGCTCGAGCGCTGGTTCTTCGGCACCCATCATTTCGGAACGCAGCTGGTCGACCGCACGCTGGGATACATTCCCCGTGCATTCCATGATTTTTCCGACCGCCGTGGCTGGGTCAGCGCGCTCGTCGACAACGACAGCGTGAGCCTGCCCGGCAGCGTGTGGCGGATGCTCGATCCGCTCGGCTTCCTGTCGAGCCCGGCCACCTGGTTCGGCGCGGCGCTCGGTGCCGCCCTCGTGTTCGTCGCCATCCAGCTGCGTCTGCGACGCACCGACCCTTGATCGCGGGGCGCGGCGTCAGCCGAGCAGATAGGAAAAATAACTGTTGTTCAGCCGGTTGAGCGGATCGGTCCGCCGGCGCAGCGCGCGGAACAGCTTGCTGCGATCCCCGAAGGCCTTCTGCACGTGACAGGGCTGCAGGGCGCGCGTTTGATTGAAGGTGGGCGTGCCTCCCATCGCCGAGGCGAAATCGTTGAAGTCGATGAGAAAATCGTCCCATCCCTTCTCACCGGTCGAGGAGGGTTCGAGCGTGAACATGGGGCCCGTGTAGCTGACGCTGAACAAGGAGCCGCGGTCCTGATGCAGGCGGCTCGCACCGCTCACCACATTGCAGCGATAACCGTGCTCACGGGAATACGCCTTGCAGAAGGAGAAATATTCAGCGAGGAGGCGCGGGTACTCCGGCTGCGCAAACGCCCACAGACTGTAGGTATGGCGGCTCTTCCACGCTTCGCGCGGCAGTTCGCGCATCCACTCGTTCGCATACAGCACGACGCCCCGGGCGGCGCGGCCCGCCGTCGCCAGCAGGGCGCGCTGCATGCCCGACACCACGGCCGCGCGTACGCCGGGCGTCGCCAGCACGCTGCCCACCGTCGCACCGAAGGCCGGCAGAACGTTGCGCATCACGGAATTGCGGATCTGCCAGATTCCGGAGCGCGACATGTTCGCGGTTTCGTCGACGGTGCGTCGTTCGACGATGATGCGATCGTTGAAGGGGGAGATGTGCAGCCGCATCGCGCCGGACGACCCGCTCAACTCCTTGAAACGGGCGGTGAATTCCCTGAGCGTCAGATCCAGGTAGTCGATCTTCACGGGGGTGCGCGGCTGTACGCGCAGCACCACTTCGTGCACGACACCGAGCATTCCGAAGCTCGAGCGCAACACCCGCATCAGATCCTTTTCCTTGTCGCTGACGACCATCTGTCTGCCCTGCGGCGTGATCAGCCTCAATTCGGTGACCAGCGAGGAGAGCTGCGCCACGCCCGCGACGTAGGAAGCCTGCGGGCACGTGGTGACCGCCAGCGCGCCCAGCGATATGTTGCCCATTTCCGGGGTCAGCGGCAGCTCCTGGCCGCGCTCGGCCAGCGCATTGACCAGCGTGCCGACGCGCACGCCGGCCTGGGCACGGACGCTGTTTTCGCCGAACTGCACGATCTTGTCGAGCCGGCCGGTGTCGACGGTGGTGCCACCGTCGCCGCCCACGCAGCGTGTCTGGGAATAATCCGCGCCGACGACGCGCACCGGCGTGGGGTATGCACTGGTCTGGGTGAGGATGGCCGCAATTTCCTCGAAACGCTTGGCGCGCACGACGAGGCGTGGCCGACGGTAGAGACCGGACGCATCGGCGCCAGGTGAGCGAGTTGTCTTCGAAACCATAGTGACCCCGCGAGACTCGACAACGAGTTAGAAACCGGCTGTCTGGGGGGCAAACCGCAGGCGCAGGAAGCGCGTGGGTTTCGAGACACTGGCGACCCCGCTATCGTCTGGCTTCGTAGCCCATTAGACCGGTGGTTTTGCGTCCCCACCTTTCGGCGGGTTTGCCCTTAAACAGTCAGATTACTATGCGAGCATAGCCACGCGGTGTAAAGGAATTTTTCTCTAGCCCATCAGCAGCAACGTCTCCGCATGTTCGACCGCCTGCGGCGTGCCGCACATCACGACGACGTCGCCGACCTTGAACAGGGTGTCGGGGCCCGGTTCGCGGCCGACGATGCCGTCCCGGCGGACGGCGCTCACTGCGGCCTTCGAGCCGCGCGCCGACAACTCGGCGATGGTCCTGCCGACCGCCCATGCATGAGGAGGCAGTATCACGCTGTGAAGCTCCTCACGAAACGCGTGCGTGTCATCCAATAATTCGGCGCCCGCCGCCGGGAAATATTGGCGCAGCATTTCGTAGCGATGGCTGCGGATGTCGTTCACGGTGCGAATGACGCGCGTCACCGGCAATTTCAACACGAGCAGCAGGTGCGACAGCAGCATGAGGCTCGCCTCCAGGGTCTCCGGTATCACCTCCGTCGCGCCTGCCTTTTGCAGCTGTTCCAGTTTGCTGTCGTCCTGCGTGCGCACCAGCACCGGGACGTCGCCGCGCGACTCCCGTATCGAATGCAGGATGCGCAGCGCCACCTCGGGATTCGCGAACGTGATCACCACGCAGCTGGCCCGCGCCAGACCGACGTTTTCGAGGACGTGGGTCTCGCCGGCGTCGCCGTAGATGACGGGATCGCCCGCCTGGCGGCCGAGGCGGATGCGGTAGGGGTCCAGATCGACGGCGATATATTCGAAGCCGGTCTGTTCCAGGACACGGGCGATGTTCTGCCCCACGCGGCCGTAGCCGCAGATGAGCACGTGCGCGCGTGCGGCCACGGCGAGCGTGGCGCGCGTTTCGCGCATGGCTTCGGTGAGCGGTGGCGGTCCCGACTCGCGGAGCAAGGAGCGTGCGAGGCGCCGGTTGTGACGGATCAGCAGCGGTGAAACCACCATGCTCAGCACGGTCGCGGCGAGCAACGGCTGGACCACGGCCGGCGCCAGGAGCTCGCGCCGCAGCAGCAGGGTCAACAACGCAAAACCGAATTCTCCGCCCTGGGCGACGACCACCCCGGTGCGCAGCGCCTTGAACCAGTTCTTCGTGGCGGGCTCGGCCACCACGGCGGCCACGGCGGCCTTGAGCAGCAGCATGCCGGCCAGGATGGCGAGCACCAGCGGCAGATCACGCAGCAGCAGCCTGACGTCGAGCAGCATGCCCACCGTGATGAAGAAAAGCCCCAGCAGCACGTCGCGGTAGGAGCGGATCGAGGCCTCGATCTGATGCTTGAACTCCGTCTCCGCGAGCATCATGCCGGCGAGAAATGCGCCGAGCGCCAGGGACAAGCCGACCGCATGCGTCGCCCAGGCCGAGGAGAGGACGGCGAGCAGCACGGCAAGTGAGAAAAGCTCCGCCGAGCGCACCGAGGCGATGAGCAGGAACAGCGGCCTCAGCAGCCAGCGTCCGGTTGCCAGCACCACCAGCAGGGCGAGCACCGCGAGGCCGATTGCGGCGGCAAGATGAGCGGCATTGGTGGCGCCCCCGCCGGTGAGCGCCGAGACGAGACCCAGGAAGAGAGGAAAGCTCAGGTCTTGGAACAGGCAGATGGCGACGGCGAGCCGGCCGTGCGTTCGATTGTTTTCCGACTGCTCGGTCAGCTGGGCGATGATGATGGCGGTGGAGGACATGGCGACGGCACCGCCCACCACCAGGGCGACCGCCGGCGGGATGTCGAACAGCCAGATGCCGCCCGCCGCGATGATGCCGGTGGTGCCGAATACCTGGGCACCCCCCACCCCCAGCACCTCCCAGCGCATGGCCACCAGCCGCGGCAGGGAAAATTCCAAACCTAGCGTGAACACGAGAAACACCACGCCGAAGTCCGCCAACAATTGCGTGGTCTCGTTGTCCACGGCCACGGCCAGGGCATGCGGTCCCAATGACATGCCGACGGCGAGATATCCCAGGATGGCCGGCAGGGCGAGCTTGCGCACGGCGGCGACGACGCAAACGGAGGCCGCCAGCAGTATCAATATCTGAAGCAGCGGATCGTTGTGCATGGGTCCGCGACTTCGTGCTATCGCGGTCGGCACGTCCGCGGGGCTCGTCGGCTGCGCCGCGTCATGACTGGCCGTTCGACGGTTGCGTTACGCTCAACAAATCGACGCGCTGTTCGAAATCGTCGAACTCGGACATGTTGAAACAGGACGGCGGGTAGCCCGCGGGGTCGAGCAACAGGGAGGCGGCGCCGCCGATCCATATTTCCACGCCGGGCAGCAGATGCTCGCGCAGCAGGGCGAGCTGGCTCAGGGGTGTTTCCTCATCTTCGCTCAACACCAGGCTGATGGCGACCGCGGTGGCCCCCACCCGCCTGGCATAGGCGCCCACCTCTTCCGGGGGCATGTCGGCCCCCAGGTAGGCGACCCGCACGGCCCGGCTCGCCGCGAAGGCGGCGAACATCAATATGCCCAGCTCGTGACGTTCGCCGGTGAGCGTCGCGAACACCACGGTCGCGCCCCGGGATATGCGGTTGTAGGTATTGAGCAGACCGCAGATATGATGTCGCACTGCGCTCGCGATCAGGCGCTCCTGACCGATGGTGAAATCGCCGCGGTGCCAGCGCGCGCCGGTCTCGCGCAGAACGGGCGTGAGCACGTTCTGGATCACCTCTCCCAACGGCAGCAGCGCGAAAGCCATGGCCACGCATTGATCGCACTCGTCCGGCAGGAAGTTCTCGATGGCGAGCAGGATGCGCGACACCATCTTTTCGGCGGCGGACCCTGCGGCCGTCGGCACGGCCCGTGCGGCGCGCAGGCACGACAGGTCTTCGTTCGACAGGTGCGCGATCTTGCTGATGGTGTGCCCCTGCTCCACCGTCTCGCGCAACCGCCGCAGTCGCGACACGTCGCTGGACGAGTAGACGCGGTGACCGCTCAGGTTGCGTTTGGGCTCGATGACCCGATAGCGACGCTCCCATGCCCGCAGGGTTTCGACGGTGAGTCCCGTGGCCAGCGCGACCGCCTTGATGGAATATTCTGCGCTGCGGTCGCCGTCGGACATATCGAAACGAGCCTTGTTCATGGGAGGCCGCAAAGGATCACCCGGCATCCGGGGTCTGCCCCTCGTCCGCGGACCGCCCCTCGGCGGCTTCAATGGCGATGCCCACCTCCACCCAGCGTGCTTCCAACAATTCCGTGTCGCGAATCAGGCGGATGCTCTTGTCCTTGAGTGTGCCATGTAAGGCCGGCTTCTGTAATTGCGCGTCGAGCACAGTTCGCTCAGCGGCGATATTGAGCAGCCGCCGCTCTATCTGGGCGAATTCCCGCCGCAGTTGTTCCAGTATAGGGCTGCGGACCGCGTTCTTGGGTGTCGCTTTGCGGGCGGCCCTCGACGCGCGCTGTTTCAGCCATTGCTGATAATCGTCGAGATCGCCGTCGAACACCGTGAGTCTGCCGTCCGCCACCAGCCAGAGCGTGTCGGCCACGGTCTTGATCAGGTGACGGTCGTGCGACACGATCACGAGACCGCCGGTGAAGCCCTGCAGCGCCACGGTGAGGGCATGACGCATGTCGATGTCCAGATGATTGGTCGGCTCGTCGAGCAGGAGGAGATTGGGGCGCCGCGCGACGATCAGAGCCAGGGTCAGCCGGGCCTTCTCGCCGCCGGAAAACCGTGCCACGGGCGTGAAGGCTCGGTCGCCTTCGAAGCCGAATCTGCCGAGGTGGTCGCGCACCGTCTGTTCATCGCCACGTGCGTAATCGGGGCCGCCCGCGTTGCGAACATGCCAGAATGCGTCGCAGTCCGGCTTCAGCTGTTCCATCTGCTGCTGGGCGAAGTAACCGATGGATAGGTCGGCCGCGGCGATTCGTCGCCCCGCGACGGGCGCGTAGGGCGCGGCCCCGCCCTCGCCCGCCAGCATCTTGGTGAGCGTCGATTTGCCCGCCCCGTTCGGCCCGAGCAGCGCGATGCGATCGAGGGGGCCCAGGCTCACGTTGAGGCCGCAGACGATGCGGCGTTCCCCGTAGCCGCAGTCGACGTTCTCGAGGGTGAGCAACGGCCGCGGGGTCTTCACCGGTACGCCGAACTCGAATTCGAAGGGGCTGTCCACGTGCGCCGGGACGATGCGCTCCATGCGCGCCAGCATCTTCAGCCGGCTCTGCGCCTGACGCGATTTGGTGGCGCTGGCCCGAAAGCGGTTCACGAACGAGGTGATTTCGGCGACCCTGCGCTGCTGCCGGGCCTGCAGGGTCTGCTGCTGGGCAAGTTCCTCGGCGCGTTTCTGCTCGAACTGCGAATAGTTGCCGGTGTAGGCGCGGATGGTTTTGTTCTCGATGTGCAGTACCCGGTCGATGATGGCATCGAGGAACTCGCGGTCGTGGGAGATCATCAGCAGGGTGCCGGGATAGGCCTTGAGCCATTCCTCCAACCAGACGATGGCGTCCAAGTCGAGATGGTTGGTCGGCTCGTCCAGCAACAAAAGATCGGCGCGGGAACCGAGCGCGCGGGCCATGGCCAGGCGCACCCGCCAGCCGCCGGAGAACTCCGCCACGGCCTTGCCATGATCCGCCGTCTCGAATCCCAGACCATGCATGATGGCGGCGGCGTGCGCGCGGGCCCGGTAGCCGTCCATGGCCTGCAGCGCGCCG
Source organism: uncultured Steroidobacteraceae bacterium (assembly GCA_964658215.1). Lineage (GTDB taxonomy): Bacteria > Pseudomonadota > Gammaproteobacteria > Steroidobacterales > Steroidobacteraceae > Bog-1198. The sequence goes on from CAZZYJ010000022.1 coordinate 11,875, forward strand.
TACAACTCGGCCAGCTCCAAGGCCGCATCGCGGCGTTCTGCGTCCTCGATGGCCGCCATGACGCGGCGCAGTTCGACGTCGCCGTCCAGCACGAACTCGATGGCGGCCCGGTCGCTGGCCGCAACCTCCTGTTCGACGTGCGCGATCTTGAGTTCAGCCGGGCGCTCTATGTCGCCGCGATCCGCGCCCAGCGCACCCAGCAGGGCGGCGAACAGCGACGATTTGCCGCTGCCGTTGGCGCCCGTGAGACCGGCCTTCTGGCCGCGAAACAACGTGAAATTAGCCCCCTCGAACAGCGGCTCGGCGCCGCGGCGCAGCGTCAGATCGCGGGCGGATAACATGCTGAACGGCGCCCGGCCGGCGCTCCCCCGCCGCGTGCCTGCGTCACGACGCCGCCAGTGACCGCAGCGCCGCCGGCGCGCACAGCGCAGCATGGCAGGGCGCGCCGTTCATCTGCGCGGCCAGGATGGCGAGCAGCTTCTCCGCTTCCATGGCGTCCGCGAACAGCCGGCCCTGCACGTAGAAGCAGCCGTGGCGGCGCAAGAACTCCAGCTGTTCCGGCGCTTCGACTCCTTCGGCGATGACCAGCAGATTGAGACTCTTGCCCATGTCGATGATGGTGCGCACGATGGCCGCGTCGTCCGAGTCCACCGCCACGTTGCGCACGAACGACTGGTCGATTTTCAGGGTGCCGATGGGAAATTGCTGCAGCGCCGACAACGAAGAGTAACCCGTCCCGAAGTCGTCGATGGCCAGATGCAGGCCCATCGCGTACAGCTCGTTGAGCAGGGCGATTGTGCGTTTCGGATCGGTCATCAACGTGGTTTCCGTGACCTCGAGTTCGAAACAGGTGGGCGAGACGTCGTGGCGGCGGAAGATGCTGCGGCAACGGGCGATGAAGCTGGCCTGCTTGAGCTGCCGCAGTGACAGGTTGATCGCGATGCGGCCGGGCTGTGGAACGGTCTTCTGCCATTCACGGTAATCGGCGCAAACCCGGTTCAGCACCCATTCGCCGATGTCCATGATGAGACTGGTTTCCTCCGCCAGCGGAATGAAGTGGGACGGCGAGATGTCACCATGCCCCGGCAGGCGCCAGCGCAGCAGTGCCTCCGCGCCCACCACCCGGCCGTCGCGCACGTCGACTTTGGGCTGGTACAAGATCACCAATTCGTCGCGCTCCAGCGCCCGCCGCAGCTTGCTCTTCAGCATGAGCCGCTCGACCGCGGCGGCGTTCATGTCCGGGACGTAGAACGCACTCGAATTGCCGCCGTTCTGTTTCGAGTGGTACATCGCGGCGTCGGCGTTGCGGATCAGATCGACGACGTTTTCCGCATCGTAGGGGCAGATCGCGATGCCGGCGCTCGCGGTGAGATACACCTCCTGCTGGTTGACGTAGAAAGTCCGGCTGACCTCGTCGAGCAGGGTGCGTGCCAGGGTGGCGAGCGTCGGCCGGTTGTCCACTTCGACGGGCAGGTCATCGATGAACATCGCGAATTCATCGCCCGCGAGGCGGCCGATCACGGTGTCCTTGCTCAGATTGCGGGTGAGCCGCTCGCTCAAGATCTCCAGCGTCCGGTCGCCCGCGGCATGACCGAAGGTGTCGTTGACCTCCTTGAAGTGGTCCAAGTCGATGTACAGCAGCGCGAGCGAGTGTTGGTTGCGGCGCGAGCGGGCGATCGCCTGCTGCAGCAGATGCTGGAATGCCATGCGGTTCGGCATCTTGGTCAGGGTGTCGTAGCGCGCCAGATAGCGGATGCGCCGCTCGGCACGCTTACGTTCGGTAATGTTGCGCGCCACGTAGATGTTGCCCTGGAACTGGGGATCTTCGGAGGTGATCGAGGAGGCTGCCATGGACACCGGTATGGTCTGTCCGCTGGCCGTGCGCAATACGGTCTCGCGCGCTTCGGACGCCGAGTGCGTGGGATCGAAGGCCTCGCGGTGGACCTCGTCGATGAAGCTGGTGAGCGGTTTGCCGAGCAGGTCCGCGTCCGCGTAGCCGAGCAGGCGCCGGGTCGCCTCGTTGGTGCTCTTGACGATGCCGTCGGGCGACGTGACGAGCACTGCATCGCTCAGGCTGTTGAGCACGGTGTTGAGATAATTTTTGGTGATGGTGGTCTCGGCCAGATTCTGCCGCATGCGCTCCAGCGCACCCTGCAGTTCGCCGAGCTCGTCCCGGCGCAGTACCGCCAGGGGCCGGGTGTAATCACCCTCGCCGATCCGGTCGGCCGACTTGACCAGCACGTTGATGGGCCGCGCCAGCTGCCGGGCGATGAACCAGGCGCCCAGCAACCCCAGCGCCAGCAGCGGCAGCGTTACCCCGACCAGCACGCCACGCATGCGCCTGACCTGATGCCCCTGGCGGCTCTCCATCTGCGATCGTATGCTGGCCAGCGTGTCCTGCATCTTGGCCCGGCTCAACCAGATCTGCAGACTGCCGCCGCCGCGCCGCGCGGTGGGCAGGATGGCCGGCCGAATGTCGCTCTGCAATACGAACGGTGCGCGCCCGGCGTCGCTCGCCAGCACATTGCTGCCGGCAAATACGCTCAGCCCGCGCGCATCTTTGACCTCCACCCGCTCGACATCGCGTTCCTCGAGCAACCTCTGGGCGATGGAGGACGCCGCGGTCTTGTCGCCGGCCGCCAGCGGCGGCGCCAGCAACCCGGCCGTTATCTTGCCGAGCGAGTCGGCGCGCGCTTCGAGTTCCGCCTCGAGCTTCTGCTGCACCGCCGTGTAGGTCAGCTGATTGATGTCGGCCGTGTCGATGCGGTGCTCGTAATAGGCAAAGCCGCCGAGCAGCAGGGACAGAACGACGTCCACCCCCAGGGCGATGAGCAGATATTTCGTTTTCAGGCTGCGCGCCACCGTCACACCGCGCTGTCGACCGGCTTCATCTAAGAATAATACTCGTTCACGCAAAACCCCATAAGGCCCGGGCACAATCTTTACAATGTCGTCCATGCGAATCGATATTTATTCGGACACCGTTTGCCCCTGGTGCTTCCTCGCCAAGCGGCGCTTCGAGCTCGCGCTCGCACAGCGCCCTCAGTATGAGCCCCGCGTCAGCTTTCGGCCCTTCGAACTGCATCCGGACATATCCTGGGATGGCGTGGAGCGGGCCGACTACCTCGCGGACAAGGTGGGCGGTGCGGCTCAACTCGCGGCGCTGGAAAAAGGCTGGATAGAACAGGGTGCGGCGCTCGGTGTGCCGTTCCGATTCGATCTCATCGCTCGCGTGCCGAACACGCGGCGCTCGCATCTGTTGATCTGGCATGCGGGCCGTCGAGGGCTCCAGGCACAGGCCAAGGAGCGCATCATGCGTGCCTATTTTCAGGAGGGGTGCGACATCGGCGACGTCGAAGAGTTGGTCCGTCTCGGCGCGGAGCTGGGATTTCCCGAACGGGAGACGCGCGCGGCGCTGATACTGCGCGAGGGTCAGGACGGCGTGGTGGCGGCGGAGCGCCATGCGGGCGCGCTCGGCATCACCGGGGTTCCCACCTTCGTGTTCGACGGGCAGTACACCTTGTCGGGTGCGCAGGAGCCGGCGGTTTTGGCGCGTACGTTCGACCAGGTGGCGGACCTCGCCGCCGCGCGGGTCGCTGCGCCGTAGGCGAGAGCCGCGGTCACGGCCGTCAGGCCCAGATTGCCTTCAGCCGCTCCAACATCAAGCCGCGCACCTCGCCCAACTGGTTGTCCTCCGAGGTGAACAGCGGCGGATTACGCCGGAGCAGCGGCCAGCGCTCGGTGCGCAGCACCCGGTCGAGAAAGCGCAGGTTGCGGTCGATGGCTTCGATGTAAGGATTCTGGCCCGCGTACAGCGGCTCCAGGTAACGGTAGGCGTGTTCGAATTCCCCCTCCAGGCGACGCACCCGCGTCTCGCGCACGAAGCGCGGAGTCTGTCGCAGCAGGTCGAGCCCGGAGCTGTAGCGCACCTGCATCTCACCGTCGGTACCCGGGCCCGCGGCGATCCCGCCCAGTACGAACTCGGGATACAGGCGGTCACGACACTTTTCCAGATAGCAGCGGTCCGCCATCTGCGCGATCAGGTCCGCCGTGCCGAGCAGATGGCCGAGCTTGCGGTCGCGGGGGTCGGAGAGTTGAATCTCGTCGAGGGGCACTTCGTAGCCGGTGAAATGGACCACACGGGTCGCGATCGGCACCCAGGCCTCCATGCCGATGGTGGGCAGGAAGCGCGCCAGAAAACGCGCACTGCGCGTCACATGATAGAGCGTGAACTCGGCGCCGTTCACATGCTGACGGTCATCGAACTCGCGGATGTAGCCCGCATCGTGGAACAACGAAGTGACCAGTGCCATCGTCGCGCGCTCGCCGCCGAAGCGGGCGCCGGGTTCGACACCGGCTTCGTAACCCACCAACATTCGCGCCATTGCCAGCGTCATGTCGAGGGAGTGCTGGCGGTCGTGATAAATGGTGTCGACACCGTGATACCCGGGCATCCGCCCGGTGAACAGCTTGTCGAATTCGTCGAACGCCCGTTCCAGGCGCGCAAAGGACTCCGTCGGCCAGGCGGACGAAAACAGCGCCCGGACCGCGGCGGCGACCGATGCGGTGGAACTGACCTGGACTGAGTTCGTGACGTCGTAATCGTTACGGCGAAGATCATGCATCGATGCAATATTAAGCTTCCGGGCAACCTCGCGCCATGGACGTGGTTCTCCTTTCTCGCCTCCGGGCGCCTCCGGGCGAGCGGCGGGCCGCCCGGGCGGCAGGGGGGCGTTCACCCCGGCCGGAAAACGCCTACGCGGCGATGCCGGTTTGCTTGAGGAGCGGGCGGACGTCCGGCGGCCTGCCGCGGAATCCCACGAAAGCGTCCATGGCGTCCAGGCTGCCGCCCCGCGCCAGGATGGCATCGCGGAACCGTCCCGCCGTCGCCGCGTCGAAGACACCCGATTCCTCGAAGGCTTCGAAGGCATCCGCCGCCAGCACTTCCGCCCACTTGTAGCTGTAATACCCCGCCGCGTAGCCGCCGGCGAAAATGTGCGCGAAGCTCGCGGCCACCCGGTTGAAGGGCGCGGCGGGAATCACGGCGACGCGCGCCCGCACCGCGGCCAGCGTTTCGGCCACCTTGGCACCCACTGCCGGATCGAAATTGGCGTGCAGCTCGAAGTCGAAGCTGGCCAGTTCTATCTGCCGCAGGGTGTCGAGCGCGGCATTGAAGGTCCGCGTGCCGAGCAGCCGCTGCAGGAGATCGAGGGGCAGCGGATCGCCGGTGTCGACGTGCGCCGAAATCAACGGCAACACTTCCCGCCGCCATACGAAATTCTCCATGAACTGGCTCGGCAGCTCGACGGCGTCCCAGGCCACCCCGTTGATGCCCGCGATGCTGGGATAGGCCACCCGCGTCAACATGTGATGCAGCCCATGACCGAATTCATGGAACAGCGTGGTGACCTCCTCGTGGGTGAGCAGCGAGGGCGCGGTGCCGACGGGCGCGGTGAAGTTGCACACCAGCTGTGCCACGGGCAGCGCGGTGCCCGACGGCAGGGCCTTGGCGGCCACGCATTCGTCCATCCACGCACCGCTGCGTTTCTCGGTACGGGAATAAGGGTCGAGGTAGAAGCCGGAAATGGTCCTGCCCGTCGAATCGACGAGGTCGTAGTAACGCACGGTCGCGTGCCAGACCGCGACTCCGGCGCGTTCGCGAACGGTGATCCCGTACAGGCGACGGGTCAGTTCGAACAACCCCGACAACACTTTGGGCAGGGGGAAATAAGGGCGTATCGCCTCCTGCGACACCTCGAAGCGGCTTTCCTGCAGCCGCTCGCTGTAGAAGCCCACGTCCCACGCCGACAACTTCGCACCCGCGAATTCCTCGAGTTCCGAAAATTCACGCCGGCCGGCCGGCAGGCAGCGCCGCGCCAGGTCCTCCAGAAATGCCTGGACCTGCCGCGTGCTCTTCGCCATGCGCGTCGCCAGTGCGTAGTCGGCAAAACTGCCGAATCCCAGCAGCCGGGCAAGTTCGTGCCGCAGCGGTAATATTTCCGCGATGATGGGCGTGTTGTCGAAACGGCCCGCGCTCGGCCCCGCCTCGGACGCACGGGTCACCCATGCCTCGTAGATGTCGCGCCGCAGCTGCCGGTCGCGCGCGCTGCTCATAACGGTCATGTAGGTGGGCTGATCCAGTTTGAGCAGCCAACCCGCATGGCCGGCGGCCCGCGCGTCTTCCGCGGCACGCGCCACGATGTTCGCCGGCAGGCCGGCGAGTTCCCCCTCGTCGGCGACGAGCCGCGTGTAGGCGCGCGCCGCATCGAGCACGTTCTCGGAGAACTTGCTGCCCAGATGGGCGAGCCGTTGCGCCACGGCACGGTAGCGGTCCTTGTCCGCCGGCGGCAGGTCCACCCCCGACAGGCGGAAGTCACGCAGGGCATTTTCGACGACCTTGCGTTGTGCCGGCTCGAGCGTCCGTGCCTCGTGGGCGAGTACGTGGGCATAGGCGGCCTGCAGCGCGGCGTTCTGGCCCAGTTCGGACGAGTACTCCGTCAGCAGCGGCACGCAGTCGTTGTACGCCGCGCGCATCGCCGGGGAGTTCGCCACCGCGTTCAAATGACCGATCGGACTCCATACGCGGCCCAGCCGGTAACCGAGCTCCTCGACGGGAAGCACCAGCGAGACGAAGGTCGGCGCCACCTGTGCCGTGAGCTCCGCGAGCCGCGCGCGATTGTCGGCGAGCACGGTTTGCAGCGCGGGCAGGGCATGAGCCGCCTCGATGAGATCGAAGGCGGGCAACGAATCGAGGCGTAGTAATGGGTTTTCCACGTGCGCATTCTACCACACGCCAGAGGGGCATCCATCTGACGGTCCGGCCTGAGCGCAGCGCAGTATATGATGGCGGCCTCGAGTAGCGGGGAAGCGATTTTGACATTGGCAATCGAAGCGTTTGATCTCATCGCCCTCGGCGGCGGCAGCGGCGGTCTCGCGTGCGCGCAACGGGCTACCGAATACGGCGCCAGAGCGGCCGTCATCGAGTCGCATCGTCTGGGCGGCACTTGTGTCAACGTGGGCTGCGTGCCCAAGAAGATCATGTGGAACGCAGCCGGCATCGCGATGTCCCTCGCGGACGCGGCGGATTATGGTTTCGACGTGAGCGTCGGCGGCAACGACTGGACCCTGCTGAAGGAAAAACGCGACGCGTACATAGTGCGCCTGAACGGCATCTACGCCCGCAACCTCGCCGCGAAGGGCGTCGTACACGTGCAGGGCGAAGCCCGCTTCGTGGACGCCCACACCCTCGAGGTCGGCGGCAGGAGGCTGACGGCGCCGCACATCGTGATCGCCACGGGAGGCGTGCCGTCGCTGCCGGTGCTGCCGGGCGCGGAGCTCGGCATCACCTCGGATGGATTCTTCTCGCTCGAAACCCGGCCCGGGCGCGTGGCCGTGGTGGGCAGCGGTTACATCGCCTGCGAGCTGGCCGGTGCCTTTCACGAACTCGGCAGCGCGGTCGATCTCTTCATCCGCAAGGATCACGTCCTGTCGCACTTCGACGTGATGCTGGGCAAGTCGCTGATGCGTGAATTGCGCGCGCAGGGCATCGTCATCCACGAGCACGTGGTGCCCGCCGCGTTGACGGAGCACGCGGGTATCAAGACCCTGGTGGCGGGCGACGGTCGCGAGTTCGCCGGCTACGACTGCGTGCTGTGGGCGATCGGCCGCCACCCGAACGTGGCGCCCTTGAATCTGCAGGCTGCCGGCGTGGCCGTCGACGTCAATCATCATGTGGTCACGGACGACTTTCAGAACACCAACGTCGCCGGCGTGTATGCCATCGGCGACGTCACCGGGCGCGCGGCGCTCACGCCGGTGGCCATCGCCGCGGGGCGACGCCTGAGCGACCGGCTGTTCGGCGGACAGGCCGGCCGGCGGCTCGATTACAACCTGATTCCGACCGTCGTCTTCACGCATCCCCCGATCGGCACCGTGGGGCTGAGCGAGGCCGAAGCCCGCGCCGTGCACGGCGACGCGGTGAAGGTGTACGTCGCCGACTTCACGGCGCTGTACCACGCCCTGAGCGAACACAAGTCGCACACCGCCATGAAGCTGGTGTGCGTGGGGCCCGAGCAGAAAATCGTCGGCTGCCACGTCATCGGCGGGGGTGCGGACGAAATGATGCAGGGATTCGCGGTGGCCATCCGCATGGGCGCGACCAAGCGTGATTTCGACGACACGGTCGCGATTCATCCGACGAGTTCGGAAGAACTCGTCACCATGCGCTGAGCCGTGACGCTGCGCAGCTACGAAGGCGCGAGCCCCGTGCTGGGGCAGCGCGTCTATGTCGATGCAGCCGCTCTCGTCATCGGCCGCGTCACGCTCGGCGACGACGCCTCGATATGGCCGTTCGCCGTGGCGCGCGGCGACGTGAACCGGATCGACATCGGCGCCCGTACCAACATCCAGGACGGCAGCGTGCTGCACGTGGTGCACGACGGCCCGTTCTCCCCCGGTGGTCTGCCGCTGGTGATCGGCGACGACGTGACCGTCGGCCACAAGGCCATGCTGCACGCGGCGCACATCGGCCACCGCTGCCTTATCGGCATGGCGGCCGTGGTGTTGGACGGCGCGGTGATCGAGGACGAGGTGATCGTCGCCGCGGGCTCCGTGGTGGCGCCCGGCAAGCGTCTGGTGTCGGGTGGCCTGTATCTGGGCAACCCGGCGCGGCGGGTGCGGGAGCTGTCGGCGCGGGAAATCGAACGGCTGGTCTACAGCGCCCAGAACTACGTGAAGATCAAAGATCGCCACCGCGCCGCCCGCGCCGCCGACGCCGGTTCCTGAGCCTGTTCCCGCCCCTGCAGCCCGTCCTTACGCATGCTGCGACAGCGCCGCGAGCACTTCCTGCGTGTCGGGCCGGATGCCGCGCCACAACAAGAACGATTCCGCCGCCTGTTCGACCAGCATTCCCCAGCCCTTGATGGCGCGGGCGGCATGCGAGGCATCCGCCCAGCGGGTGAAGGGGGTGTGCGTCCTGCCGTAGGCCATGTCGTAACAGATGGTGCCTTCCCCCACCAGTCCCTCCGGCAGCGGCGGCATCTCACCGCTCACGCTGGCCGACGTGGCGTTGAGGATGAGGTCGTAAGGCGGGCCCTGCACGTCGGCGAACCCGCAGCCGCGAATCTCGCCGAGGTCTGCGAATTCCTCCGCCAGCTGCATGGCCTTCGCAGGCGTACGGTTGGCGATCACGACTTCGCGCAATTCGCGTTCAAGCAGCGGCGCGAGCACGCCGCGCACGGCACCGCCGGCGCCCAGTATGAGCATCCGTTTGTCGGCGAGTTCGAGCTTGAGGTTCCGCTCGAGGTCGGCGGTCAGACCGAGGCCGTCCGTGTTGTCGCCCAGCAGCGTGGTGTCTTCGAAAAAGGCGATCGTATTCACGGCCTGCGCGCGCGCGGCGCGCGGCGTGAGTTCGTTCACCAGGTCGGCGGCCGCCTGCTTGTGCGGCAGCGTGACGTTCAAGCCCTTCAGGCCGTTGGCGAACAGATGCAGCACCTCGCCCCGGAAGTTTTGCGGTGCGATGTCGAACAGCCGGTAGACCAGATGCTGGGTCGCTGATTTTGCGAACATGCCATGAATGAACGGGGACCAGCTATGGGCCACGGGATGCCCGGCGACGCCGTATTGATCGGGGGTTCCCGCTTCGTGCGTCACGCTCACTGCCGGAGCCACTCCGCCGCCCGTTTGGCGAAGTAGGTCAGTATGCCGTCGGCACCGGCACGCTTGATGGACACCAGCGATTCCAACGCCACCGCGCGTTCGTCCATCCACCCGTTCGCCACGGCCGCCATGATCATCGAGTATTCACCGCTCACCTGGTACACGAAGGTGGGCATGCCGAATTCCTCCTTGACCCGTCGCACGATGTCCAGATACGGCAGCCCCGGCTTGATCATCACCATGTCCGCGCCTTCCGCGATGTCGTGCGCCACCTCGCGCAGCGCTTCGTCGGAATTGGCCGGGTCCATCTGGTACGTCTGCTTGCTGCCCCTGCCCAGCTGGCCGGCGGAGCCCACGGCTTCGCGGAACGGTCCGTAGAAGCTCGAGGCGTATTTGGCGGCGTAGCCCAGTATCCGCGTATGCACCGAACCGCTCGATTCGAAGGCGGCGCGAATGGCGCCGATGCGCCCGTCCATCATGTCCGAGGGCGCCACCACGTCCGCGCCCGCGTCGGCGTGCGAGCGCGCCTGGCGCACCAGCGTCTCGACGGTCAGATCGTTCTGCACGTAACCGGCGTCGTCGATCAGGCCGTCCTGACCGTGGGTCGTGAACGGATCGAGGGCCACGTCCGTGATCACCCCGAGGTCGGGAAATTCCTTTTTCACCGCCCGCACGGCCTGCTGCGCGATGCCGTCGGGATTCCACGCCTCGCGTGCGTCCAGCGTCTTTTTCTCGACCGGGGTCACCGGAAAGAGTGCGATGGCCGGAATGCGCAGCCGCGAGACGACCGCGCATTCGCGCAGCAGTTCGTCGATGGAGAGACGTTCGACGCCCGGCATGGACGCGACCGGCTGCCGCTGGTTGCTGCCGGGCACCACGAACAGCGGGTAGATCAGCGCATCGACGGTGAGCTGCGTCTCGCGCATCAAGCGGCGCGAAAACTCGTCGCGGCGCATGCGGCGCATGCGTATGGCGGGAAATGAACCCGGGATGGTGCCGGTCATCTACGCTGTGACTCCCACTGAAGCTGCCCTACGATATCCCATATCCGCTGCTGATTTATACGCTAAATCCCGGCCTTGACCAGCAGATCCATCAGCCGGCGCGAACTTGCCGCCAGGGTC
>CAZZYJ010000023.1:0-4085 GCA_964658215.1 uncultured Steroidobacteraceae bacterium
AGTTCGGCGTGGAACTCGGCAAGAAACTGGCGGTGGGCATCGACATGTCGGGCAAAACGGCGCCGACGGGTCATGGCGCGGACGGGTTGGCGGCGCTGATCGAGTACGTGGCGACGCACCGCTAGCCCGCCGCCGTCAATCGCAGCGAAACGCCGGTGCCGGATACCCTATAATCGCGCTCCGAACGACGACGGGGGCGCGGGTGACGAAACAACGCAGGGGCATCATCTTGGCGGGGGGGGCGGGGACGCGGCTGCATCCCATCACCTTGTCGCAGAGCAAGCAGCTCTTGCCGGTGTACGACAAGCCCATGATCTATTACCCGCTGGCGACGCTCATGTCGGCGGGCATCCGTGAATACCTCATCATCACCACGCCGCGCGACCAGGCGGCGTTCCGCGACCTGCTCGGCACGGGCGAGAAATGGGGCGTGCGCTTCGAGTATGCGGTACAGGCCGAACCCAACGGGATCGCGCAGGCGCTGCTCATCGCGGAACGGTTCCTCGACGGCGCGCCGTCGGCGCTGATCCTCGGCGACAACATCTTCTACGGCGCGAATCTGTCGGACCTGCTGCAGTCGGCGTCGAGCCGCACCACGGGCGCGACGGTGTTCGGCTACTACGTGCACGACCCGGAACGCTACGGGGTGGTGCAGTTCGATGCGGCGGGCAAGGTCACGGACCTTTTGGAAAAGCCGCTCAAGCCGCCGTCCAACTATGCGGTGACGGGGATCTATTTCTACGACGAACGGGCGCCCGAGATCACGCGCTCCATAGAGCCCTCGGAACGCGGCGAGCTCGAGATCACCGATCTGAACCGCGCGTACCTGCGCGAAGGCGCGCTCAACGTCGAGCGGCTCGGCCGTGGCACGGCGTGGCTCGACACGGGCACGCACAACTCGCTGCTCGACGCGGGGGTGTTCGTGCGCATCATCGAGGAGCGCCAGGGGCTCAAGGTGGCCTGCGTCGAGGAAGTCGCCTGGCGCGCGGGGTTCATCGACGCCGCGCAGGTCGAGCGCCTCGCCGCGCCGCTGCAGAAGAGCGGCTACGGGGAGTATCTGCTGCGCATCCTGCGCGACGAGCATCAGCCATGAAGTTCCTGGAAACCCCCATCGCGGGCGTGTTGTTGATCGAACCGCAGGTGTTCGGCGATGCGCGTGGCTTCTTCATGGAGACCTGGCAGGCGCCGAAGTTCGCCGCGGCCGGCATCGACGCCGTGTTCGTGCAGGACAACCAGAGCCGCTCGACGCAGTGGACGTTGCGCGGCATGCACATGCAGGTGGAGCACACGCAGGGCAAGCTGGGGCGCGTCACCGCGGGCTCGGTGTTCGACGCCGTGGTGGACCTGCGCCGCAGCTCGCCGACCTTCGGCCGCTCCTGGGGCACCGAGCTCACGGCGGAGAATCACCGCATGCTGTGGGTGCCGCCGGGCCTCGCGCACGGGATCCTCATCACCTCCGCGTCGGCGGATTTCCTCTACAAGTGCACCGACGTCTACAGCCCGGGCGATGAACGCACCCTGGCCTGGAACGATCCCGACGTGGGCATCGCGTGGCCGCTGCCCGCGGGCGTCGAGCCCAAGCTCTCGGCGAAGGACATGACGGGAAAACGCTTCGCCGACATCGAGAAGTTTCCGTGAAGATCCTGGTGCTGGGCGGCGGCGGCCAGGTCGCCCGCGCGGTGGTGAGCGCGGCGCCCGCACAGCACGAGGTCGTGGTCCGCTCGCACGCCGACCTCGACATCACCGACGAAGGCGCCCTCGCGGCGGCCCTGTCGGCGAGCGGGGCCGGCTGGGTGATCAACGGTGCGGCCTACACGGCGGTGGATCTCGCGGAGAAGGAACCGGCGGCGGCGCGGGCGGTGAACGAGACCGCGCCCGGGCTGCTGGCGCGCGTGGCGGCGCGGGCGGGGTGCCGGCTGCTGCACCTGTCCACCGATTTCGTGTTCGACGGCGCGGCGAACCGGGCGTACCGGCCCGACGACCCGCCCAATCCCTTGAGCGTGTACGGCGCCAGCAAGCTCGGCGGCGAGCGCGGGGTGCTCGAGCACGGGCACGACGCCATCGTCGTGCGCACGGCCTGGGTGTACGCCGCCACCGGCAAGAATTTCGCGCTGACCATGCTGCGCCTGCTGCGCGAGCGCGATGAGGTGCGGGTGGTGGCCGACCAGATCGGCACGCCGACCTGGGCGCACGGCATCGCGCAGGCGCTGTGGGGCCTGATCGACGCGGCCGCGGCGGGCGGCCTCTATCATTGGACGGATCTCGGCGTGGCGAGTTGGTACGATTTCGCGGTGGCCATCCAGGACGAGGCGCTGGCGGCGGGGCTCCTGTCGCGTGTGGTGCCGGTGGTGCCCATCGCGACGGCGGACTATCCGACGCCCGCGCGGCGGCCGGCCTTCAGCGTGCTCGATACCACCACGGCCCGCGCGCTGGTGGCCCATCCGGCACAGCACTGGCGCCACAACCTGAGGAAGATGCTGGATGAGCTTCGAGCCGCATAACGTCCTCATCACCGGCGGGGCCGGTTTCATCGGCGCGAACTTCGTACGCCATTGGCTGGGCGCGACGCAGGTCGGCAAGGTCGTGGTGCTCGACGCCCTGACCTATGCCGGCAACATCGAAAGTCTCGCGGGGCTCGACGCCGATCCGCGCTACGAGTTCGTGCGCGGCGACATCGGCGACGACGCGCACGTGCGCGAGCTGCTGACGCGGCACGGCATCGACACCCTGGTGCACTTCGCGGCCGAATCGCACGTGGACCGCTCCATCCTCGGGCCCGACGCGTTCATCGCCACCAACATCGTCGGCACGCATGCGCTGCTCAAGGCCGCCAAGGCGGTGTGGCTCGACGGCGGTGGCGTGCCGCCGGCGCACCGCTTCCACCACGTCTCGACGGACGAGGTGTACGGCTCGCTGGGGCCCGCCGATGCGCCCTTCCACGAAGCGACGCCCTATGCCCCCAATTCGCCGTATTCCGCGAGCAAGGCGTCGTCCGACCACCTGGTGCGGGCGTATCACGAGACATATGGCCTCGACACGTGCATCACCAATTGCTCGAACAACTACGGGCCCTACCAGTTCCCGGAAAAGCTCATCCCTTTGATGATGATCAACATCCTCGCGGGCAAGCCGCTGCCCGTGTACGGCGACGGGCAGCAGATCCGCGACTGGCTGCACGTGGCCGATCACTGCCGTGCCATCGAACTTGCGCTGCGGCGGGGCAGGGCCGGCGAGGTCTACAACGTCGGCGGCAACAGCGAAACGGCCAACCTGCACATCGTGCACACCCTGTGCGATCGGGTCGATGCGGCCTTCGCGGCCCGCGCGGACCTGCGCGCGGCCTACCCCCGCTCGCCGGCCGCGACGGGCGGCAGCGCACGGAGCCTCATCACCTTCGTGCGCGACCGGCCCGGACACGACCGCCGCTATGCCATCGACTACCGCAAGGCCGCGCGGGACTTGGGCTACGCCCCCGGCCGCGATCTCGCGCAGGGCCTCGAGGCCACGCTGGCATGGTTCCTCGACAACCCGGCGTGGTGGCAGGCGCTGCTCGGCCGCGATTACGCGGCCTGGATCGACAGGAACTACAAGGCCACGTGAGCGGACCCCTTGAACTTTGCCCGACAAAGCAGCCGGAGCCCGGGAAACATTGCCAGGGCGGCGGCGGCTCACTACAATCCGCCGCGGTCGAACGAGGTTCCCGGGCGGTCGGTATGAAATATAGATCCATCGCTGCGTTTATCGCCCTCACCCTGATGGGATGGGGGGCCTCCGCCCAGACGCTCACCCAAGACCAGATCAATTCGCTGCGCAACCTGCCGCAGGATCAGCAGGATTCGCTGATGCAGAGCGTGACCGGCGGCAGCGGCAAGGGCAACAGCGGCGTCAGGGCGGACCCGAAGTTGAGCACGCCGCAGACGGTGCGTCCCAAGGACGATCAGACCCCCGATCAGAACGGCCTGTACCGCAAGGACAAGACCAGCGACGGCCATCCGCTGCGCACCTCGGACGAGGATCCGGAGCTGCGCGCCGACGACACGGTGCTGATCGATCTCACGCCGCTGTACGTGCCCATCCGCCGCAAG
>CAZZYJ010000023.1:4095-22374 GCA_964658215.1 uncultured Steroidobacteraceae bacterium
AGCAGCCTCAACGAGGATGCCAGCAACAACGCCTCGACCAATGCCAACGTCAACGACACCGAAGTCGACGCCATGGCCACGGGCAACGGCCTCGACGCCAACGGCAGACCGACCGGCCGCAGTAACACCCGCAACCGGGCCGACAATTACGACTACGGCCGCATCAAGGAGGAGATCAGGCCGCGCTCGGACGAGGACAAAGCGCGCGCGCAGAGGATCCGCCAGCTGATCCTGAGCAGCAATCCGTACCACCTCAACCGCTTCGGCGTGCTCGAGCTGCCGGGCATGCCCTCGATTCCGCTCGCGGGCCTCACCGCCGACGAGGCCACCAACCGGCTGAGCGCCGATCCCGACCTGCGGGACTTTCGCATCAAGATCACGCTGCTGCGCTTGAAGCCGTTCGACGAGGAGTCCCTGAAGCCGTTCGGCTACGACCTGTTCGAGGGCGTGCCGAGCACCTTCGCGCCCGTCTCCGACATCCAGGTGCCGGTGGATTACCGGGTGGGACCCGGCGACACGCTGAACGTGCAGCTCTACGGCAACGAGCCGGCGAGCTACTCGCTGACCGTGGGCCGCGACGGCCGGATCAATTTCCCCAAGCTCGGGCCCATCATGGTCAGCGGCATGTCCTACGACCGGGCGCGGGCCGCCATCGAGGAGCGCGTGCAGCAGCAGCTGATCGGTGCGCGGGTGAGCATCACCATGGGCGACCTGCGTTCCATCCGGGTGTTCGTGCTGGGCGAGGCCGAGAAGCCGGGTTCCTACACGGTGAGCGGGTTGTCGACCATGACCAACGCGCTGTTCGTCAGCGGCGGCGTGAAGAAGATCGGCTCGCTGCGCAGGATCGAACTCAAGCGCAACGGCCGCACCGTCACCGTGCTGGATTTGTACGATCTGCTCCTGCACGGCAACACGAGCCGCGACACGCAGCTGATGCCGGGCGACGTGATCTTCATACCGCCCATCGGCGACACGGTGTCGGTGTACGGCGCGGTGCGGCGCCCGGCCATCTACGAGCTCAAGGGCGAGAAGGACGTCGAGCAGCTGGTCGACATCGCCGGCGGCCTCGTCGCCGACGCCGACCCCAAGCTCGTGCAGCTCGAACGCATCCATCAGTCTTCCCTGCGCGAGATGGTGAACATCGATCTTACGTCGGGGGCGGGACGCACGGCGCAGGTGAACAACGGCGACAAGCTGCGCATCCCCGCCATCCGGCCCACGCTCGAGAACTCGGTGGTGCTGGACGGGTTCGTCTTCCGGCCCGGCTCGTTCCAATATCGCCCGGGCCTGCGCCTGAGCGACGTGCTGCCGAGCTTCGACGAGCTGCGGCCGAATGCCGACCGGCGCTACGTCATGATCCGCCGCGAAGTGCCGCCCGAGGAGAAGATCGAGGTGCTCTCGGCCAATCTCGAGTCGGCGCTGCACGCCCGCGGCACGCAGGCGGACCCCGAGCTCAAGCCGCGCGACAAGATCACGGTGTTCGATCTCACGGCCGACCGCGAGCGCGTGGTGGCGCCGCTGATCCGCGATCTGGAATTGCAGGGCTCGCCCGAGCATCCCGCCGACGTGGTCAGCATCGACGGCAAGGTGAAATCGCCGGGGCGTTATCCGTTGGAGCCCTCGATGCGGGTGAGCGACCTGATCCGGGCCGGCGGCAGCCTCGACGACTCGGCCTACGGCGGCGAGGCGGAACTCACCCGCTACGAAATCTTCGACGGCATCGAGCGGCAGACCGCGTTAATCCCCATCAATCTTTCGGCCATCCGCAAGGGCGACCCGGCCGCCGACCTGCAGCTCAAGCCCTACGACGTGCTGGTGGTCAAGATCACGCCGCAGTGGGAAGAGCCGGGCACCATCGAACTCGCGGGCGAGGTACGGTTCCCCGGCAACTACCCCATCCACCGCGGGGAGACGCTGTCGTCGGTATTGCACCGCGCCGGCGGCTTCACCGATCTGGCCTTCGACGACGGCTCCGTGTTCATTCGCGAGGAATTGAAGAAGCGCGAGAAGCAGCAGCTCGAAGACTACGCCATCCGCCTGCAGAGCGACCTGGCCTCCCTGTCGCTGCAGGCGGTCGCCAGCAGCGCCGCCACCACCAGTGCCGCGGCCTCCGCCGGCGCCGCCCAGGGTCTCGCCGTCGGGCAGTCGCTGCTCTCGCAGCTGCGCGACACCAAGCCGGTGGGACGGCTGGTGATCAACGTCGACAAGGTCATTTCGGGCAAGCCGGGCGGTTCGGGCGACGTACTGCTCCGGGACGGCGACAAACTGCTGGTCCCGAAGAAGACCCAGGAAATCACCATTTTGGGTGAGGTGCAGAGCCCGACCTCGCACATCTTCCAAGCTGGTCTGACGCGGGACGACTACATCGCCAAGAGCGGCGGCGTCACCCGCAAGGCCGACCGCAAGCGCATCTACGTGGTGCGCGCGAACGGCGACGTGGTATCCGGGGAACGTACGGGATGGTTCCGGCGGGCGCAGCTCGTCGAGATCAAGCCGGGCGATTCGATCGTCGTGCCGCTGGACGCGGAACGGATCAATGCGCTGCCGCTGTACCAGGCGGTCACCACCATCATCTACAACCTGGCGGTGGCGTTGCTGGCGATCAAGAGCGCATGAGTTAGCGTGGCTGGCCAGCCCACCATGCGTTCGAAGGCGCTCCCCACTTGTTGGCGCTGCTGGCAGCCTATTCGGCTCTCGCTTCATCACCGAACAAATCAACCCCATCCTGGTGCAGACCGGCGTCAATGTGACGCTCGTGATCAGCAATGATTGCTCGACCGACGATACGGCAGCCAGATGAGCCGCTCGTACGATATCCCCAAGGTCGAACGATGTCGCCTCCGCGGCACATGGGTTCGGCGGCGCAGAACTTCTTCTGGCTTGATGATTGAGACACCTTACGATGAGTAAGATTTTGTGTCTTATCCGATTAAGATGACATCTGGACGTATACCAAGCTCAGCCGCGCCCGTACTATGCTTCGCAGTTGCGGGGCGGCCAGCTGTTCGCGCGCCGTCACCGCGTTCTGGCTGGATGGGAGAGAGACAGTCCTGAGCCAAGTCTCGCCCGACGCGCTCGGATTATCTCTTCGAATTGGCGGGTTGCGTAATTCACGTGTAATGCGAAGTGGTGGATTATGCGCAGCAAGTTCTCTTGCACGTCCGGATAGCCAGCATATTTCCGGCAGATGGCGATTTTCGACCTCGGGTTTACTTCGCATTACACGTGAATTACGCAGGTACAAGCGTCAGACACGAAATTGTAGGCCCAGACGTGCCCATGGCGGTTGCGACAGCGGGGAGGTCAAGTGGTTCGCGACCCGCCGCCGGGGATGCTTGACGTGCACCTGCAGCCGATGCAGGTACTACAGGCGATGAACCATTCAAAATGCGACCGCGTCTTCGAGCCCATCGGCAGTTTTGCGTGCTGGCATACACCGCTCCGATTACTGGCAACTTCGAAGCCGGTTTTGTCGCGAACTAGCCTGAGTGCCGCTTGTTCCGCAGCGTCGCAATCGGTTCGAAAGATTTGCGCCATTGAATAGGCCGGTGAGCCGAATTGCTCATTTCAACGGTCTATGTTTCTATACCGTGCTTCGTTTTCGGCGTACCCATGTGACGAATCGACGAGATCCACTCAAGACATACTTCTAATGGCTGTTTTAAGCGAAATTCCCACCATTGATGAGTACCGGAATTTACTTCGTTGCGGCAACCGACGATCGGGGGGACTGCGGGCTGAATTTGTGCCAGATTCAAGAACACCTGGGCTCGTAAGCGTAATAACCGTCAGCTACAACTCGGTTGATACGATACGCAAAACAATCGATAGCGTGACGGCGCAGACTTATCCTTCGGTCGAACTGATCGTCATTGATGGTGGTTCAAATGATGGAACCGTGGATCTTCTCCAGAAATTGAGTACGGATATCGATGTGTGGACCAGCGAGCCCGACGAAGGGATCAGCGACGCATTCAACAGAGGTATCGCGTTGGCATCGGGTGAGTACATCTCGATTGTCAATTCGGATGATTGGCTTGAGCCGGACCATCTGTCCGTTGCCATTGATGAGCTGCGGGAGAACCATGCAGATTTTGTGTTCGGAGATCTCATGCTTCACAAGCGCAATGGACAGGAAGTAAATTTGTTCATTGGTGAACCAGGCTATGCATCCCGCATCGCGCACTACATGCCGTACTTGAACCATCCGACGGTGGTCTGTCTTGCGGCGGCATTTGATAAGGCCGGCCTTTTCGACAAACGATTGCGTACTGCGATGGATTACGACTGGTTGTTGCGATTGCATAAATGCGGGGGAAGGGGCTTCTACAGTCCCCGGGTGCTCGGACACATGACCTTGGAGGGCGAATCAGACCGCAATTTTCATTCGGCGCTGAGTGAAATGCGCAATATCTCAATCCGTAATGGCTACTCTAAAGGCCTGGCTTGGGGTCGTTATGGCTGCCGCTTGTTGAAGGGGAACCTCCGTCGACTCCTGCAAAGGTTTGTGCCGGGCCCTTTGTATGAGCACTTGCGCAAAACAGTCAATTTCAATTACAAGGGCTTGGGACCGGACAAATAACAAAAAAGCCCAAGTTGTATGGGCGCGGCGACGCAATCGTGCGTCCATCGCGCAGCGTCAGCGTTAGGCTTCTCATAAAAAATCAATATATTCATGCTCTTGCAATGTTAATCTCGATTCACAAAATTTGGCGGTTGATTCACGACGAACGGAGATCTGTATGCGTGCGGTGATATGCGGAGTTGGGGGGCAGGATGGCGCTTATCTGGCAGACCTCTTGCTGAGAAAAGGTTACACGGTTATTGGAACTTCCCGAGACGCGCAATCCTCGTCCTTTTCGAATCTTTCCGCGATGGGGCTGGTAGAAAAGATACAACTTGAATCCATGGCCACCCACGACTTTCGCAGCGTGCTTAATCTTCTGCGGAAGGCTGAACCAGATGAAGTATACAATTTATCAGGCCAAAGCTCGGTAGGACTTTCCTTCGAACAACCTGTTGAGACGCTGGATAGCGTAATTAGCGGAACGCTGAACTTGCTGGAAAGCATCAGATTTCTCGGCAAGCCGATACGCTTTTACAATGCTGGCTCCGGAGAGTGCTATGGCGATTCGGACCCTGGCGGAGCAGTGGAGGAGGCGCCATTTCGACCGCGCAGTCCCTACGCGGTTGCCAAGGCTGCGGCATTTTGGTTAGTAGCGAATTATCGCGAAGCGTATGGCTTGCACGCCACGACCGGAATACTTTTCAACCACGAATCTCCGTTGAGACCCAAGCGGTTTGTAACCCGGAAAATAATTGCTACCGCCTGCCGAATTTCTCAAGGAAGCAACGAAACGCTGACGCTTGGCAATCTCAGCATACGTCGGGACTGGGGCTGGGCTCCCGAATATGTGGATGCAATGTGGCGAATGCTCCAGTGCGATTCCGCGCACGATTTCGTTATCGCCACCGGGGTTAGTCACAGTCTCGAGGAGTTCGTCCAGGCGGCTTTTGCAAGACTGGACCTCGACTGGCGTGATCACACCGTTGCATCGGAGGCGCTCTTCAGGCCTACCGATATTTCCGAAGGCAGGGGCAATGCGGCGAAAGCACAACGCATCCTGGGATGGAAAGCAAAGGCGCTCATGGAAGACGTCATTTCTATGATGGTGACCGCCGAATTGAAAAACACAAAAAGATAAAGGCTGATGATGATTAGCGGGTCAGGCTAGGCAAGGTGCGGCGCCGATCTGGGATTCTTCCATGCATTCACGGCAACGATTGAAAGGTGAAAACGACATGATGGCTTTTGACGCCCGCTGGGAAGGCTCTCACGGCATCGGCAGATTTGCCACAGAACTGCGCAAAGGACTTCCGGAATTTTCACCCATTTCCTTGCTAGGCCGACCTTCGGACCCGTTTGACCCCCTGTTCATGTACCGGTACCTGAAGAAAACAGCGCCACGGTTGTTTTTCTCGCCGGGCTTCAATCCTCCGTTGGGGCGGCCATGCCCTTTCGTTTTTTGCGTGCACGATTTGAATCACCTCTACATCGACGAAAATTCGAACCTGCTCAAGCGCGCTTACTATCGTCATATCGTGCGCCCGGCAATCCACCGGGCCGACCGGGTTGTCACGGGCTCCGAGTTTTCCAAGTCGCAAATCTGCGAATGGTCCGGAGTAGACGCTAATCAGGTCGTGGCGGTCGGCTATGGTGTCTCGAAGGCGTTTGGTCCGGAAGGCACAAAACATAGTGCGGACGGCCGGCCCTATTTTCTGAGCGTCGGCAACGAGAAGGCGCACAAAAACGCTGTTCGCACAATTCAAGCTTTCGCATCCGCATTCATCAACACCGAATTCTTGCTGCTGTTTACCGGAAGCCCATCGTCCGAGCTGCAGACAAAAATACAACGGCTCGGCATCGTCGAACAGGTGCGGCATCTGGGATCGGTTTCAGATGAAGAGCTCGCGGGACTGTACCGGGGCGCCTTGGCGCTCGTCTTCGTATCTTTGTATGAGGGTTTCGGGCTGCCAATCATCGAAGCCATGGCCTGCGGTACACCGGTGCTCTCCTCGACTGCAACCGCAATGCCCGAGGTCGCGGGAGACGCGGCAATATTGGTTGATCCCTTTGACGTCGACGCAATGGCACGAGGAATGCGCGGCTTCGCGTACGATCGCGAGCTTCGGCAGGAGATGCGCCACAGGGGTTTTCGGCGAAGCGTCCAGTTCTCTTGGGAGCGCACGCTCAGCAAGGTAAAGCAGGTAACGGCCGAATGCGTGTAGCGATTATTCATTATTGGATCGTGACATGGCGTGGAGGCGAAAAAGTACTCAAGGCCATGGCGGACGCGTATCCCCAGGCGGATATCTATACCCATGTCCACGATCCTCGGCTGACAGCGCGTGAATTGCCGGGCCGAAATATCACGAGCACCTTCATAGGACGCATGCCATTCGCCGGAACCCAGTATCAAAAATACCTCCCTCTGATGCCGCTGGCATTAGAGCAACTGGATCTGCGTGGATACGATTTGATCATCAGCAACGAGTCTGGGCCTGCCAAGGGAATTATCGTTGGACCGGAGACACCGCATCTTTGTTACTGCCTGTCTCCTATGAGATACCTGTGGGACATGTATCCTGTCTATCTTGCAGGCGCGGGTTTTTGCACACGTCTCGTCATGAGGCCTGCGATGCATTACCTTCGCATGTGGGATCAGCTATCTGCCCAGCGTGTCGACAGGTACCTCGCGATTTCCCGATTCATTGCCGCGCGCATAGCAAAGTACTATGGACGCCAGGCGGACGTTCTATACCCGCCGGTTGCCACATCGGACTTTTCGGTGTCCCACACGTCCGAGGACTTCTATCTTTCGGTCGGTCAACTGGTTAGATACAAAAGGGCAGATTTGCTGGTTGACGCATTTAATAGCAATGGCAAGCCACTGGTGATCATCGGGGAGGGCGAGCTCGAGAAGCAGTTAAAGCTCGTCGCGAAGCCCAATATTAGGTTTCTCGGCCGCCAGCCTTTTGACGTCATTCGTGACCACTACTCGCGATGCAAGGCACTCGTATTTCCCGGAATCGAGGACTTTGGAATAGTGCCCGTCGAGGCGATGGCATCAGGCAAGCCAGTTATCGCGTTGGGGGCTGGAGGGGCGTTGGACACCGTCGTGGATGGTGTAACTGGGCTCCTTTATACCGAGCAGAGCGCCCAGGGTCTTTCAAATGCGATTGAAAGATTCGAAGGCATGCTGGGAGACTTTCAACCTGATCTCATCCGCGCTCACTCGGAGCAGTTCTCGACCGCGCGTTTCACCCAGCAGTTCACCGTAGCGGTAAACGAGTTGATGCAACTGAGCCGTTCCGGTGGCGTCAGACCGACGACGCTTTGCTAGATGAATTACGCAAAAAGAAATCGGCAAGCACCTACGGTAGTCTACGACTACCAGATTTTCAGCCAACAAAAGTTTGGCGGAATATCCAGATATTTCTGCGAAATAGCATCCCGTATCCACGCGGGAGCGAAATGGCAATCAAAGGTAATTGCACCTGTGTATTTCAACGACTACCTTGCGCAAAGCACCGTCCCGACCTACGGCGTTTATCTCCCTGCCCCGCACCGGCGAGCCGAGCGGTTGTTCGACCTGTTCAATAGACATGTCGAGCCATTGTTTTTCTTTCGCAACAAAGCTCGAATACTGCATCAGACTTATTATTCGCCTGCGGTGCCGAATTGCTCCGCGAAGCGCATCGTTACGGTATTCGACATGATCCACGAGCTCTTTCCGCAATACTTCTCTCAGCGAGATCTTGTGATCAGCCGGTATAAGCGAAAAGCGGTCGAAGCCGCTTCTCATGTGGTGTGCATATCCCGGAAGACCGCCGAGGATCTAATGGAAATCCTTGCTGTTCCCGAGGAGAAGATCACGGTCACGCATCTCGGGTTCTCTCCGGTGTTCCAGTCAACGACGGCGGGTTCGCGTCAGCCTTACGTGACACCGCAGGGGCGACCGTACCTCTTATACGTTGGGAATCGAGCAGGCTACAAGAATTTTTCCGGGCTGCTTGAAGCGTTCGCTACATCAAAAAGACTATCGAACGAGTTCAATTTAGTTTCGTTCGGGGGTCCGCCATTCACCTTGGAGGAAACGACACGATTCCATGAACTCGGCCTCGGGCCCGATGGGGTGCTTCACAAACAGGGAGATGATCAGACACTTGCTCGTGTATACCAGGGAGCCCGAGCTTTGGTCTACCCGTCGCGGTACGAGGGGTTCGGGATACCCCCGCTCGAAGCTATGGCGAGCGAGTGCCCTGTTGCCTGCAGCAACACCAGTTGCCTGCCGGAAATACTGGGGCCAGCGGCTGAATATTTCGATCCGTTGCAAATTGACTCCATTCGCATGGCTATCGAGCGCGTTGCTCTCGATGAAACCAGACGCCTCGAGCTGACGGCGGAGGGTCAAACTCGATGTCGAATTTTCTCTTGGCAGCGATGCGCCGATGAGACGCTTGACGCGTACGAGAAGACGCTCGAATCATTCCGAGACTGAGATGACAAAAATCATACTCCTCGAGAGCACTTTTAGGGGGTTTCATCTTGAATCATTCTGAGCGTCTTCTCTCGCCCCGCAATGCAGGTGCTTCCGAGATGGACCTTCAATTCCTGGGCAGGTTGCTCGCTTTTTGCTGGCGGGCCAAAGCGCTTTTTATCTCGTGTGGATTTGCAGCGATAGTCGTCGCAGCAGTTTGGATGCGTGTCGCGAACCCGGTTTTTCAGGCGCAGATGACCCTGTTGCCAAACCCCAACGAGAACTCTGCGACAGCGTCTAAAGCGTCGAATTTGGGAAGTCTGCTCGATCTTGGATTGGGCAGCGGCGATTCACCAAATTTCGTCAAATTCGTCGAGACGTTGCGTTCATATCGACTGGCAGAAAGGCTCCAGGAACGGCATCAATATTTGCAGCGTATCTTTCCTGAATTGTGGAACGAATCGGAAAAAACCTGGAAGCGTAAAAAATCAGTCCTTACTTTCGCGAGATGGATATTACTGGGCCGAAAAACCCCGCCGCCGGATGTGACGAGCCTGCAGGATTTCATCAAAGACCACATGGCGGTCGACGAAGACAAGAAGAACCACTCGTTACTGCTCAGCTTGCGCTCGACTAATCCATCCCTCGCCGTGGATCTGCTCACCGACATTCACATGGAGGCGGACCAATTAATTCGTGAAGACAGCAGCAATTACACGCAGCACGCCATCGATTACTTGAACCTGATATTGCGCGACATCTCTGCCGAAGATCATCGGCGTGCGCTGACGGCCCTATTAATAGATTACGAAAGGACGCTCATTCTTGTGTCCGACAAGGACACTGCTTTCGCCTCGATCGTCGTGGACCGGGCAACGCTCGCCTCCTCGCCCGTCAGTCCAAAGGCATTGATCG
Organism: uncultured Steroidobacteraceae bacterium; assembly: GCA_964658215.1. GTDB lineage: Bacteria > Pseudomonadota > Gammaproteobacteria > Steroidobacterales > Steroidobacteraceae > Bog-1198. The sequence continues at coordinate 14,052 of CAZZYJ010000023.1, forward strand.
TGTACCTCGGATGTTTCTTTTTCGCTTTTTTAGCTGCGTCTGCCGTTATCGCTTGGCGAGCGCGCTCGGCAGCAGTTGACTAAACGTGGCGGACATCATCATTGCCCACCTGACGGTGTGCGTGCTGGTGGGCTTCGGCAGCGTCCTGGTTGCGTGGGGTGTCCTCTGGAGGAGGTATAAATTTCTGATGAGCCCTCTCGGCTTCCAGGTAACCCTGCTCGGGGTTTATATGGCGGCCTTGGGCATTCCGGGACTTCATGAATTTAATTCGGTATGGCTCGCGACGATGGGACCCCAACTGATTTTTTTTATAAGTCTCCTTGCCGTGCTTTCCCTCGGTGCGCCGGCCAACACCGTGGCGGCGGACGTCATTGAACGCAGAGCGCGCATTTCCAGAGATCCATTGATGATCTGGTTTTTTGTCGTGTTGGCGGTCTTCGTCGTCTTGTATTATTTCATCAGTCTGTTGGGCTCCGGATTCTCATTAGAAAAAAACGGTCTCGAAGGTCGGGCCGTCGTTGCGAGCCAGAGCAGAATTCTTTTCTACGTATTCGTAATGGCGCCGCTGTTTCTTAGCCTCGGCATACACCTGTTTCGCGGGTTGATGCAGTGGTTGTCAGTCGCCCTAGCAATTGTTACCAGTTCAATTTCCTTGCTGGCGGGATCGAAGGGTGGTCTGCTTAGTCTCAGTGTCATCGCTGTGTCATGCTTCTATCTGCGCTGGCTGGATGGTGAAATCTCCGACCGTCAAGGACGCGCAATTCAGTTCCGAATGATGTGGATCGTGTCGGCCGCTGTGTTGGTGACGCCCGTGCTTCTTTTTACCTCCAGTACGGCAGGCGGATTACTTGCCATATTGGCAAGATTTTTGAGCGGATTCGACATGATCATCTATCTGGGTCTCGCCTACGATTCGATTGATCAGATACAAAAAATGTATGCCGGAGAACATCTTTCGGCGTTGAGTTTCATTCTCGCGACGCCCATGAAGATCCTGGGAATTTACAATCAACCCTTTGACTCGATGTCGAAATTCCTTTGGGATGTCGTACTAGGATTTCCAGAAATAGAAAATCTGCCGAACGACAACTTGTTTGTCACGTTGTCGATCGGGGTGAGCCCTTTGTTCTCGGCCGGCGTCGCGTTGGTGCTGCCGTTGCTTCTCGGCGCCCTCTACAACACTTTACTGAAATGGCGATACGACACCTGTTTCAACCTGCTCGTTTTTTGGTGGCTGTCTGGCAGCTTCGTAAGCTGCATACTGTCACCGCAACTTAGCATCAGCTCATTGCTTGCTGCAGGGGTTGTTTATGCCGCGGCAGCGTCGCTCGCGTTTCTGACGAAGTTGTTCAGTCGTAAGTATCGCCGAGTGTGATTTTCTCCCCACTGGGCGATTTACGCGTGTTCGCTACGCGTCCTCAGGTACGGGGCGGTCGAGAATGATTTCCGTATTTCATGCTTCGCGTTGATAGTAACCGTCCGGTCTGACCGCATGGATTGAAGTCCTTCGATCGCGTAAGTCTCGCGCGCGGCATGTGCCGTGTGTTGGAAAATGTTATGGAAGGCAACAACAGCGGATTTGGCTCGACGAAGAAGGCGACCCGCGGACCATTGGTCGGAGGTCATTTCAGATACGTAAGCATGCTTCACGAGCACTAATTCGCGACCAGTACTGCTTCGATGTTCGTTGCAAAGTATCCAAGCGGGGTATGCCAGCATGCATATCGATCGATAGGCTCGAGAATTCGGTCGTACTTAATGGGCACGGAATTTTTAGGAAAAAGCTGCCCCAGCCACATACACTGCACCGAAAAACCGGCAATTTTTGCCAATTCGTGCACACGGTGGCGCCAGTACAAGCGGTCGTGATATGCGTTTCCGCGGAGCCTGGACAACGCTTGAGTCCAAGATAAAGTATAAGGCAGGAACGTCAGAAAAAAGATCCCACCTGTCCCAAGAACTCGCCGAATCTCTCGAAGAGAATTCAGATCCTGTGGCACGTGTTCAAGTACCCCAAAGCTTGTGACTGCATCAAAGCTTGCATCCTGAAAAGGCAGCCTCACTGGATCCAGAAGTGGAACAACATCTATCCCCAGCCGGTCAATAATAGGCGTTTCCTGGCCGAAAGCAGAATCGGCGCTGGAGTCCTGGAAGTCGCTTGCACTTACCAAAAACCCCTCCGCTTTTAACATGTGAGTAATATGGCCTTTTCCACAGCCCCAGTCGTGCACTGAAATTGCACTCTTCGGCTTATGGAATTGGTGCACAAGTATAGCGCTCAAGAATTGCACCTGACGGCGATACACCGCCTGAGTGCAATTGCCCAAAAAGCGATGCGAGGGATGTTCTGTAGCGATGTCCGTGAGAAATGCATCTGGCTCAACAGGTGCTAGAAGGATATTTCGGGTAGCGTGTGTCAACTCGTGTAAATCAACGGTCTTCATCATTTTTACAGTCCTGATGCTCTAGCTCTACTGTGTTAAAAAAGCAATTCCGTGGATTTCCGCTGGTGCCGCAACAGGGGCACATGGGTAGCCCTTTTGCGATCAGGCGACCAAGACTGAAGGCCATCTTAGCGATCGAGTTGGAAACGTGTCGTTGCATCGGAGCAAGCCCCACGCGGGCGGAAGGCCTTGGGTACGGTAGGCGTTTTGAGTTGAGCGGAGTGTTTTTTTACTGCGCAATCGCTCGCGCATCAAAAAACCGTACCCTGCGATGCATAGGCTCGCGTGGTGATGAAAGCCACGCCAGTTTCGTCCTTCATAGTGATGCAGTCCAAGCTCAGACTTCAGTTCCTGATAATCGCGTTCGATTCGCCAACGACCCGTGGCGGTTGCCACCAGCGCTTTTATTGCAATGTTCGCCCGCAATGTGCATAGCCAGTAATGCACCGGCTTTTGCTTTGTCAACGGCCATTCGATCAGCAGCCATTCTTCAGGACGCGCACGCTGTAAATTCGCTGCTCGTACCCGTAAGGCCGTGAAGCGTAAACGCAATGGTGCGTTTGTGCCTGCGCGCCAGGTGACCTGGCACCAGTGCCGCGCCAGCAATGCTTGCGCCAATTCGATCAACGTCACTGATGCGTGCGTGTCGTCAATCACCAAACGTGTTCGAGGCCGACCGCCGCGGGGACTGGCCGGTGGCGTCGGTGCTGGCCAATGCTTGCCGTACCATACTCGCGTGTGCTCGCGCACCGCAACCGCGTATTGCAAACCCCACGTGGTGAGTTGGTCGCGCCACACCGCTTCCGTGCCATAGGCCGCATCGGCCAACACAACGCCGCGGGGCAACCCGGCGTTCAGTGCTTGGTGTATTTGTTCCAAAGCCATATCGCCCTTGGTCCTGAACTCGATCTCTTCCGGCACGCCGGCGCGCTTGCGTCGTGCTCGATCGCTGGCCCAGTCCTGTGGCAAATACAGCTGGTACCCGACCGGTAAACTGCCAGGTGCGTTGGCAATTGAGAGGCTAACTGCGACTTGGCAGTTGTCCATCTTGCCCAGTGGCTCACAATACTGTCGCGCTACGCCAACCGAGTGCTTGCTTTTCTTCCCATGCCCTGTGTCATCCATGATCCAGTGGCACACGTGGTCCTTTTTGACCCACGCCGGCAACACGTGCGCGGTGACGCCCGCCAGCAGCCCTGGATCGCTCCAATCAGCATCCGCCACCAGATGATGAATCGACTGGTGCGCCGAGCGAACGTTTCGTGGCAGCCTTTCTAACACAGTAGGATTAGTGGTGGAGGTTGATGTTATGGTCAGACCAGATCCGTGATTTCAAAATAGTCTGCGGCCACCACTTCAAGAGTTCCGCCGCTTTCGAGTTGGTCAGCACTTTAAAGAGAGCGGGAGAGATTCGTTTGTCCGTCCAAAGGTGCACCTGGCCATTGGACAGAAACTTCAATCCGAGTTTCCGCGCGATCACCTCCAAGGTCGAACGGCGATAAAAGGAGACGTGTTGACCGGTATCGAAGGCGTAATACCACCAAGCGGTCGGATCCGGATAGATACCTGAAAACGTTTCGGTGGAAATCAAAAGAGTCCTCGTTCCAAAATTTTTCATCGTGGCCGTCAGAAATGCCATCGGATCGACGACGTGTTCCAGCACCTCGAACGCCGTCACCGCGGCAAAGGGCGCCGAGTCGGCGCTTCCCTCGAACCCTCGCGCCACCAAATTGCTTGCATGCGGGTCGTTCCAATAGTAGTCAAACCCGATGTCCCGCATCAGTCGGGTGAATATCCCGTAACCGCCTGCAAGGTCGAGAAACTTACCCTGACCGCGGAATAATCTGTAAAAGATCAATGACGCCACTTGCGCTAGGTAAATGTTGCGTTGCATGAGGCCAGTGTCGGCGGAAGCAATGGCGTCCGAATAAGCTTCTTTTAGCCAGTATGGCTCTTCCGTCTGTAAGAAACCGCATGCACCGCATTGGAAATATCGTGCCGGATGTTTGTTCAGAACATTGTGTTGAAACGCTTCCTTCATGCTACCCGCACAAACCTTACAGATCATTGCGCTACTCCGCCGAGAATCTTCGGAAGTCTCACACCGTACGGGATGGCGATGGTCACCAGGTATACGAGTGCCAGGGCGGCGGGGATTCCAGCAACGCCGAAATGCCGGGCGAAAACTACCTTACACACGATGCTGAGAAAAGCAAAGATGATGGCGACGGCTGCTTGAAATCCAATCCATCCAACGCCGTTTAGGAACATGGCCAAGGCATTGCCCGTTGCTTTGATGACTCCCCATGTTGCGCACATTGCAAATAGAATCGCTGAATAGGCGACAGTGGGTCCGACCCACGCCATCGTCAGCGGCTTGCTGACGATGACCAGCACCAGTGACATTGCTGCGGTTGCGCCCGCCGTAACGATCAGTGACAGGTTCAACGTGCGTTTGATCCAACGCCCGTCGCGTCGGGCGAACGCATCTGCATACGCAGGCCACAATGGAGTCAGGAACAGTGCGCTCAGCATGACGATTCCGTCGACTAACTTGGCAGCGACCGAATACTGCGCCACGTATTCGTTGCCGAGTGTATGAGCGATTATCAACGTATCCGATGCGACCGCAAGGGCTCCTGCGACCTGTATCAAAAAGAAAAGGAAACCGGTGTGCAGCAGTTCTTTGGCACAGTGAAGTTTTGCCAGAGACAAAGACGGCCTGAAGGCGGGCTGCTGCGTGGTCCAGAAGACGATGGCGCTCACCAGGAAAACGAAAGCGGGCGTTGCCAGCAAGGCTGCGATTAGCCAGGCCAGGGAAGCATGCAGTTTCATCGCCAGAAGCAGGACTAAAAGTGAGGATAAATTAGCTGTGAGCTGCCAGAGATTGGCGAGGTAGCCCAACTGCAGAGCTAGCTGTACCTTTTGAACGACGACGAGCGGAATGCCGATGGACAGACACACTATGAAGGTCACCATGGTACGGGCGAGTTCAGTAACGGAGAACTGCGCAGTATTGACGGCCAGCAACGAATTCCAAGGCAGCAGCGGCGCTATAGTGAATGCCGTTGCGATGCCTAACACGGCTATGGCGGCCAAGACGAGCAAAGCCGTCGAGACATAGCTCCTGAGTCCTTGGATATCACCGTTCGCATGACATTTTGCGACTGCATTCATTAGACCATTACCCAGGCCAAAATCCGCGAAGGTAAGGAACGCAATTAGCGAGGTTATGGTCATCCACACACCGAAACGATCGACGCCTAGATACTTCAGCGTGATCGGGAGCGAAATGAAAACGGAGGCAATGCTGACGGCCCGGGCTATGGCTGACGTCAGACCGGCGAGCATCGCACGTTTGTACCTGGCGTCAGACCCGACGCTTGTTTTGAGCGTTACTGCCGCAGTTTTAAGTCGTTCGAATGGTCTCTGAAGTATGATCAAAAGCTGTCCGTGATCGAGGCAGTCCCTGGCCCGCCTCGCTAAATATCGGAGTTCCGCAACCAGTCCGTGGTGCGGGCAACGCCCTCCTCGAAGCCGGTGATAACGCGCCAGTTGGTAGCGGCACGTAATTTACCGGAGTCGAGCACGATGCGTGGTACGTCGAACGATCTTGAGGGCAGCCAGGACACTGTAGGTTCTTGACCAGCGGCAACTGCAATCTGACTCAAAATGTCGCGCAAGTTGAGGCCGGCGCCGGTACCGACATTGAAAACGCCGGACACAGCCTTTACCGTGGCCAGGTACACCGCGTTCGCCACGTCGCCCACATAGATAAAATCCCGGGTCACGCTGCCGTCGCCCCAAACCTCGACGCTTTGACGCTTCAACGTACGGTGTAGGAACACCGTGAGCGCACCCAACGCTCGTAGTGGGCTCTGACGTTCGCCGTAGGGATTCGAAAGCCTCAAAGCCACGTAATCCAAGCCGCGCAGGTGCCGATAGACATCCAGATAATGTTCTATGGTCAACTTGGACACGCCATAAGAGCACATGGGCCGAACGGCGTGCGATTCATCGACCGTCTCCAAATTGCCGATGTCACCGTACACCGTCCCGCCGGAAGACATGAACACCAGCTTCCCGACGCCGTGTTTGACGCAGATGTCCAGCAGGTAAAGCGTGCCGATGACGTTCGACTGGATGTCGAATTCGGGCGACTCGTTGGAGCTCTTGGGCGTCGTGGTGCTGACGCAGTGGATAACAGCATCGAAGCGCGTGGCGATCAACTCGTCGAGGGCGCCGACGTTGCCGAAGTCGCCGGTGACGAAGGTGATCCCCACCGGAGAACGCCTGAACCTCTCCGGATAAAGGTCGTAAACGACGACGTCATGTTTCTCGGCCAGGAATTTGTCGACGATGTGCGACCCGAGAAACCCTGACCCACCGAGTACGAGCACTCTCATGGCATCTGGCCGACGGCGCAGCGGGCCCGCTTATCGGCCGCGCTCAAAACACGTCCCGGCGCAGCACCACGCCGCGAAACGTCCGCCACAGGATCTTGAGATCAACGGAGAAGCCCCGGTGCCGGATGTAGCTCAGGTCGAACTCGATGGTTTCCATCTTGGTCAAGCGGTCCCGGCCGGTGCATTTCGATACGCAGGTGACGCCGGGCTTCACAGATAGGTACTCGTCGCGGTGGGGTCCATACAGGGCGAGCACTTCGGGGATTTCCGGGCGCGGCCCGACCAGGGACATGTCTCCCGTAACCACGTTCCACAGATTTGGCAGTTCGTCGATGCTGGTCCTTCTGATGAACTGGCCGGCCCGTGTGACGCGGGGGTCCTTTTCGTGATGGAAGCAGAAATCCAGGTCACGATGTTTGGAGTAATCGTAATAACTCGCAAAGCGGGTGCGGGCGTCGATGAACATGCCGCGCAGCTTGAATATTCGAAACGGTCTGCCGTGCTGGCCGAGCCGGGTCTGGAAGAAGAAGGGTGACCCGGGGGTCTCGATCCGGATGATCGCGGCCGCGATGCCGATGACGGGGAGCGCGAGGATCAACAGCGGAATTCCCAGCAGCAGGTCGAATGCTCTTTTCGCGAACGCATACCCCGGCCGGTCTCGACGCTGGGCGGATTTATAATGGGCTTGCTTCTTGGACTCCGACGACAAGTACACCACCGCGGCCGGCTTGGCATCGGCGGCCGGGGCTCGTGGCCCGCCATGAACTGCCTTGCCGGATCTCGCGGTCGCCGCCTCGGCCTGCTCACCGTGTCCGAGGCTGTATTTTGATTTAGGCGTCATCGTTACCCGGGCTGCTCGTTGATCGGCATTCATAGGACATCCCTGTCTCCATTCAAGCAAACGCCATTCCGCGCACTGGCGAAGCGAGGCATCAATCAGCGTTGTCAGCGAGCGACCCCCGGCGACGTTGACGTCCCCTATCGCTCCGCCACGCTTGCATATTGGAGTTATCTTAGCCCATCGTTGATTAAAGATGGTTAACTGTGGCTTCAACGATACAGGCCGCACATACCGCGGCACCGGGCCTGTGCTATGGCTGAACGGGGTTGAAAAAGATCGCTCGGTAGCCTGAAAAATTTACAAGCTTCGTGTCGAACGCGATCACATCTGTTACGGTCCGAGGCGTCGGATCACATGTCGTTAATGAGAAGCGGAACCGGCTTTTCCCGCCGCTCCCATCCCAATCTTGTGCGACCATAGCGGTCGCGCGCTTCGCGCCCTCTTCTATTTTCAGGAGGACGAATTGTCCAAAACAGCGCTCATCACAGGGATAACTGGCCAGGACGGCGCTTATCTTGCCGAGCTTTTGTTGGAGAAGGGCTACCACGTCCATGGCGTCAAACGGCGTGCGTCCTCGTTTAACACCGACCGTATCGACCATCTCTACCAGGACCCGCACGAGCGGGACGTGC
>CAZZYJ010000024.1:0-11090 GCA_964658215.1 uncultured Steroidobacteraceae bacterium
AAAGCGACTCCGAGTAAATCACTGTTGCCGCTCCGGCTGCGCCGCGGAATGGCCAAGGTCGGCGCTGACATCTCGATAGCGCGACGAAAGCGCGCGCTGACGGTCAATATGATGGCCGAAAGAATCGGCGTTCATAAAAACACCTACCTCAAGGTCGAGAAGGGCGAACCCACGGTCGCGGTCGGCATCTACGCCATGGCCTTGTTTGTTTTGGGTCTGGAAGACGCTTTTTTCATGCTGGCCGATGCTGGCCGCGATGAGGTGGGTCTCTTGCTCGATACCGAGCGTTTGCCAAAACGAATCCGAACTTCCAAGCATCCTCGAGCATTATGAAGCGCTCGATCAGGGTCTTTCTCGGCGACACCCCTCGTCAAGTCGGCACGCTTCGCTTCGACAGCCAAGGTTCGCGCCAAAGCGCCGCTTTTGAATACGACCACGATCGACTGGCAGCGCCTGATCGCTTCGCGCTTGGACCTGATCTGCCCCTACCTGCGGGGCCGAGGGACATCGCTTGGCGGCTTGCGCCCAAAATGCTCTGTCGTAGACGATGACGGCGCGCTCAGCATAGGCAAATTTCCGAGCGTCGGGGATGAGCGGGCAGTCACCAAAGGCGAGGTTCTGGCGATGCAGCTCGCGAGAGCGGCGGGTATCAATGCGTCACTAGCGCGGCTCATCGACAGCGACGGTGTCCCGGTAGCGCTGATTCGCAGGTTTGATCGCGCGGAGAAAGGACGCCTGATGTATGTATCAGGCGCGACGATGTTGGGCGTTGACGGCGGCGATCCGGGAGAGCACACCTATACGGAACTCGTCGACGCCCTCCGACGAAATGGCGCGGACGCGCAAGCCGACATCGAGGAGCTTTGGCGGAGAACGCCTTTTCGATCCTCATCAACAATGTCGACGATCATTTGCACAATCATGGTTTCCTGCACGTCGTCAAAGACCTTTGGCGCCTCTCGCCAGCTTTTGATATCAACCCTTTCCCGGATCGTTTGCATGAATTGAAAACGTGGATTTCCGAAGAGGCGGGCCCGGCCGCCTCGATCGACGCACTGATGGCGGCCGCGCCTTACTTCAAACTGAGCAGCAAACAGGCCCTGAACATACTGGCAAAGGTGGAGCGCACGGTATCGACCTGGCGACTGTGCGGCCGTGACCTTGGAATGACCCGCCGCGAACTCGAGCAGTACGAAGAGGCCTTCGAGCACCGCGAGCGTGGCGTCGCACAAAAACTGATGTGACAGTAAGGCACCCCTGAAACTGCGGGCTTAGGCCTCAACCGTAACGCTACAATACCGCCATGCCGAACCCCGCCGTATTGGTCGTCGACGATGAACCCGATCTCTGCGAGCTCCTGTCGATCACGCTCGAGCGCATGAATCTGAGTCCCAGCACGGCGAACACCGTCGCCGCGGCGCAGCGTCTTTTGAAGACCAACCGCTTCGACCTGTGTCTCACCGACATGCAACTGCCCGACGGCAACGGCCTGGAGCTGGTGCAATGGATGCAGCAATACGCCCCCGCGGTGCCGGTGGCCATCATCACCGCCCACGGCAGCATGGAAACCGCCGTGCAAGCCTTGAAGATCGGCGCCTTCGATTTCGTCTCCAAGCCGCTCGATCTCGCCGGCCTGAGAAAACTCGTCGCGAGCGCCCTCAAGCTCTCCGAAGGCCAGGACGGCGACACCACCCTGTTCGGACCGCGGCTGCTGGGCACCTCCGCCGCCATGGACGAGCTGCGCGAGATGATCACCCGCGTGGCGCGCAGCCAGGCCCCCGTGCACATCTGCGGCGAGTCCGGCACCGGCAAGGAACTGGTCGCCAAACTCATTCACGAGTCCGGTCCCCGGCGCGATGGTCCCTTCGTGGCCGTGAATTGCGGCGCCATCCCCAACGAGCTCATGGAGAGCGAACTGTTCGGCCACAAACGCGGCAGTTTCACCGGCGCGGTCAGCGACAAGAAAGGACTGATCCAGTCCGCCGAAGGCGGCACCCTGTTCCTGGATGAAATCGCCGACCTGCCCCTGCACATGCAGGTCAAGCTGCTGCGCGTGATCCAGGAAAAGGCCGTCCGCCCCGTGGGTGAACAAAGCGAGGTCAGCATCGACGTCCGGGTTCTCTCCGCCACCCACAAGAATCTCGTCCAGATGGTGGCCGAGGCAAAATTCCGCGAGGACCTGTTCTACCGTGTGAACGTGATCGAACTACGCGTGCCCGCGCTGCGCGAGCGTCGCCAAGACGTGCCCGAGCTCGCCGACGCCATCTTGAGGCGCCTCGGCCGACGCATGAAAATCACCCCGCCCGTGCTCGGCAAGGACGCCGCGGCCGCCCTGCAGAACTACGCCTTCCCCGGCAACGTGCGCGAACTCGAGAACATTCTCGAGCGCGCCATCACCCTGTGCACCGGCGGCGAGATCAACACCGCCGACATCCAGCTCCGCGCCACGCCCGGCATCCCGCTGTCCGCTGCCGCGCCGCCCACGAGCGGCGGCCTGGGCGATCATCTCGAGGACATCGAACGCGACGCCATCGTCAAAGCCCTGGAACACGCCCGCTACAACAAGACCGCCGCCGCAAAAATTCTCGGCATGTCGTTTCGCGCCCTGCGTTACCGCATCAAGAAGCTCGGCATCGAATGATGCCTCACTGCGCAAGACTGCTGCCGTTGATTGAGTATGGCGATTTCGCACTGCTCAGCGCGGGTGAGCGCGGAGGCGCTGGGCAGCCGCAGCAGTTTGTCGAGAGCATCGCGCAGCGGCTCGCTTGCTTCGACGCGGACGAACAGCAGTTCGGACGGATTGATCATTTCGAGCGTTCTCCTTAAGGGTTCTCACGAGATGGAACACACACAGGGAGCACGCTCGATCTATCCGACGAGCGCACAGCGCTCGTCGAGCGGACCATTGATGACGATCAGGTCATCGCGGCCGACGCTTTGCAGCGCCTGGACGGTCAGCAAGAAAGCTGAACACGAGCCGGAGACCATGAATGCCCAGAATCGAGTGAAACGCTCCTACGCAAGCGTGACGCAGGCAAAACTCCAGTTTGGCCATCCACCGAGAACAGGTAACGTTCGGTTCCCATAGAACCACGCGTAGGCGCTGTTAGCCCCTGATCTTCTGGCCGCCGCGACGAGGCGACGGGCAAAACCTGTCCCGCGCCGTCTCGAACGACCGCCTCGGACGCATGTCCCTTGACCGCGACGGGGCCGATAACGTCTACTTCGCGCCTCAGCCGTTCGCGGCGGCGAAGGGTTCGGGGCATGTCGGTTCGCGCACAGCGCTCTCGCATCAAAAGGCTCGGACTAGAATAGTGCGGTCGCCATCAGTGCGTTTCCCGCGAAGTTCGGCTCTCGGTCCCACCGACAGCCCAGATTTCCTCGAGGCGGTCGTCCTCGGCTTCACGGCGCTGACGCTGTGGGCGCTCACGCATGAATACCGCGGCCCCGTGCTCGACGGGCAGATCTATGCCGTGCAGGCCCTCGCCAAGTTGCGGCCGGCCCTCAATACCGATCTGTTCCTGCAGAACACCAGCCAAGACCAGTTCACGGTGTTTCCCAGGGTTTACGCCTGGGTGATCTCCGGGTTGGGGTTGAATCAGGCGGCTCTCGCCCTGACCGCCCTGTTCAACGTGGGATTTCTCGCCGCGGCGTGGCATTTGACGGCGCGTCTCTTCACCCGCCCGATCGCCTGGCTCACGGTGTTCGTACTCATCATCGCCGGCGGCAACTACGGGGCGTCGGGTGTGTTTCACTTCATGGAACCGTTCCTGACGGCGCGGCTCGCCGCCGAAGCGCTCATCGTGACGGCACTGGGACTGCATTTTGGTGGCTTCCCACGCATGGCCTTCCTCGTCGCAGTGGCCGCGCTCTTCGTGCATCCCCTCATGGCCCTTCCCGGCCTTTTGCTGCTCGTCTGCCTGGCGCTGCCCCTGCGCATCGCGGCGGGCGTTGCCGTCACGGGGGTGCTGGCCTGTTGGGTTCTCGCGCAGGCCGCGGTCGCCTCCCCCGCCGTCAGCCACCGGCTGCCCGTCATGGACGCGGCCTGGGTGGACATCGTTCGCGAGCGCTCGCAGTTCCTGTTCATGCAACTGTGGACGGTGAAAGATTGGGAGTTGAACGTTCGGCCCTTCGTGTGCCTCGCGCTGACGCTGATCACGCTGCGGGAATCCGCGCTTCGCCACTGGGCGCTCTGCGCGATGGTGGTGGGCGCCGCCGGATTGGGGCTCGCCACCGTGGCGAGTTCGGTGGGACCGGTCGCCGTGTTGCTGCAGGGGCAGACCTGGCGCTGGGTGTGGATCACCACGTTCGTCAGCATCGTTTTGCTGCTGCCCACGGCGCTGCACCTGTGGCGTCGCGACGCTCTCGGCCGAGCCTGCGCCGTCGCCCTCGTGGCCGGCTGGGCGTTTCCCGCCGACGTGGGATTCATCTTCGTCTGCGTGGCGTTGCTGCTGGGGATGGCGGGCGACGACCCGCGGCTGCGATCGAACCCGCTTGCGCGTTGGGCGCTGCCCGCCGTACTCCTGTCCATCCTCGTCCTGGCCCTCGTCGAGACTCAGGCCGCCGTTCGTTTCTGGAGCGCTCATCCCGATCCTCGAAGTTCCGTCGTGGCGCACGTCCGCGACGTGATGGGCCTGCGGATCTGGTGCGCCCTCGCCGCCGCGGGCGTGTATTGCTGGCTGGCGGCGCCCGCTCCACGGCTCGGCTCGCTGCTGCTCGCCCTGATTCTCGCCACAGCGAGTACCTTGTTGCTGAAGGACTATTCACATCGGACCATTTCACACGGCTCCCGCGCCGAAATCCAAGCTTTCACGGACTGGCGTGCCGCCATCCCCGCAGGCAGCACCGTGTTCGTGACCGACGGCCATGATTCGGGTTCGTTCGTCTGGTTCACGTTGCAGCGGAACAACTACCTGTCGCCGGGACAATCCGCCGGGGTGGTGTTCTCCCGTGCGACCGCGTTGGAAGTGCGGCGACGCTCGGAGGTGCTGCAACCCCTCACCGACCCCAACTGGAAGATGCAGAGCGCCTTGCGCCATGCCGCGAGCACCGGCGACACGGCGCTGCATCACCATCCGCTCACCGCCGCCTCGCTGCGCAGCGTCTGCACCGATCCCGCGCTGGACTTCGTGATCTCGCCGTCGACCGTGGGGTTCGATCCTCGGCCGCATCGGCTTGGCGATGCCTATCGGAATTGGAATCTCTACGACTGTCGCGCCGTGCGCAGCGCGGGCGCGTCGTGAAACCCGTCGCCCTCATCGCCGGTGCGGGTCCCGCCGGGCTCACGGCCGCCCTGGAATTGCTGCGCCGCTCGGACGTGACGCCCGTGGTCATCGAAGCCGACGGCCAGGTCGGCGGCATTTCCAGGACGATCAACTACCGCGGCAACCGCATGGACATCGGCGGCCATCGCTTCTTCTCGAAGTCCGACTGGGTCATGCGCTGGTGGCAGGAGATCTTGCCCATCGCCGCCGCAGGCCCCGGGGCCGCCGCCCTGCGCCTGCATTACCAGGGGCAGTCGCGCGACTGGGTACCGGAGCAGGGCATTGCCTCCGCTGCCGGTGCCAACGCCGCCATGGGTGCCAACGCCGACGCCGTCATGCTGGTCCGCCAGCGTTTGTCGAGAATCTATTATCGACGCCGTTTCTTCGACTATCCCCTGACGCTGAATGCCGCCACCCTCCAGAATCTCGGCATCCCCGAGGCACTCAAGATCGGTCTGAGCTACGGCGTGGCACAGGTCCGTTCCAGACCCGAAGTCACGTTGGAGGACTTCCTCATCAACCGCTTCGGCCGACGGTTGTACGAAACGTTCTTCGAGGACTACACCCGGAAGGTATGGGGCGTGCCCTGCCGCGAGATCGCCGCCGAATGGGGCGCGCAGCGTATCAAGGGCCTGTCGGTGGCCAAAGCCATCGCTCATGCCCTGGCCAAGCCCTTTCGCCAGTCGTCGAACAGCCAGCGGACCACGGAAACCAGCCTCATCGAACGGTTCCTGTACCCCAAGTACGGTCCCGGCCAGATGTGGGAGGAAGTCGCCCGTCGCGTGCGCGCGCTGGGCGGCGCCATCCATCTCGGCCATCGCGTCACCCGCGTGCACCACCTCGACAACCGCGTCAGCGCCGTCGAGGTCGCCGACGCCGCCGGCGCCGTGCGCCGCATCGCCTGTGACCATTTGATCTCCACCATGCCCGTCAAGGATCTGATCGGCATGCTGCAACCCGACGACGCGAGCCTCGCGCGAAACGCCGCCGCGTTGCCCTACCGGGATTTCATGACGGCCGGTCTTCTCCTGCGGAACATGCGCGGTCGCCCCGCCCCGCCGGACAATTGGATCTACATCCAAGAGCCCAATGTCCGCATCGGCCGCCTGCAGATCTTCAACAACTGGAGCCCCGCCTTGGTCGCCGATCCCGACACCGTCTGGCTCGGCCTGGAATATTTCTGCGCCGAAGGCGATGACCTGTGGCGCATGCAGGACGACCAATTCCTGCATTTTGCCGCCGACGAGATGCGAACCATCCGCCTCATCGACGGCAGCGAGGTCATGGACGGGACCGTCGTCCGCGTTCCCAAGGCCTATCCCGCCTACTTCGGCACCTACGATCGTTTCGACGAGATGCGCACCTATCTCGATCGTTTCCCCAACGTGTATCCCATCGGCCGGAACGGCATGCACCGCTACAACAACCAGGATCACTCGATGCTCACCGCCAAAGCCGCGGTGGACGCCATCACCCATTGCGCGTCGAAGGCCGCCATCTGGGACATCAATGGCGATGATAGCTATCATGAAGAGCGGATCGAGGAACGTGAGCCGATTACCGCGGCGACTTAGGCCGAGATCGGCACCCACCCGCGGAGAGCGACGGAGCGCGGCGAGGATGCCACTTGTTTGGGGTGGCTCGTTGGTCCTGATGGCCGTTTTCGGTGTATGCCTTCACGCGATTGCATAGCGGACCCTCGGTTGCTTGGCAGTCCTGTACCGAACCCTAATCCCGGTAGCGCAGCGCCTCGACGATCAGCATGAACGCGGCAGAAGGTTGCCGGCGACTGGGATAGTAGAGGTGATAGCCGGGGAACGGCGGACACCAGTCTTCGAGCACGCGTACCAGCGCCCCGCCGGTTATATGGTGCAGCACCTCGTCTTCCGGAAGGAAAGCCAGGCCCGCGCCGTCAATTGCCGCCGTAATGGTTGGCGGCGCAGTGTTGAATACGAACTGCCCCTTGACGCGTGCGTTGAGCCTGCGCTTGCGCCGTTCGAACTCCCACGCATACAGCCCCCCGTAGGTGGGCAGACGCAAGTTGATGCACTGGTGTTCGGTGAGATCGTGTGGAGTTTTGGGACGTCGCCTTTTGGCGAAGTAGGATGGTGCAGCGACGGCAGCCATTCGCAGCGCGGGGCCGATCTGCACCGCAATCATGTCCTTGGCGATTTGCTCGCCCATGCGAACGCCAGCATCGAAGCGCTCGGCAACGATGTCCTTCAGGTCATAGCCAACGTCGAACTCCACATGGATGTCGGGATAGTCTCGTAGCAGCGGCGCGAGCTTGGGCCAAACGATCGACGCGAGCGCGAGTTCGCCGGTGGTGATGCGGAACGTACCGGCGGGTCTGCTGCGCAAGGCGGTCAGCGCGGCCAGCTCCGCTTCGATTTCGTCGAAGCGGCTGCCCGCCGAATCCAGCAGGCGCTGCCCCGCGTCGGTGGGTGCCACGCTGCGCGTCGTGCGCGTGAGCAGGCGCAGATCAAGCCGCGCTTCCAGGCCACGGATCGTGTGGCTGAGCGCCGATTGGGAGACGCCCAGTTGCGCGGCGGCTCGCGTGAAGCTGCGCTCGCGCGCAACCGTCACGAAGGCGAGCAGATCATTGAGGTTCTGACGAGCCACAAGATTACCTCGGCGAGCCATTGATGAGACACGCTCATAAGTGTATTCGAACTATCCCGGCTAATCATATAGCCAGAGGCAGTCGACAATAGCGCTACGAAATCGGAGATTCCCCATGACGATCATACGCAACGGTTCGCAAGCCTCGATCAGAGGACCGGCCGAATACTTCACCGGCAACGCCCGTATTGACCCACTGGCGACGGCCGCGGCACCGGCCACGGTGTCCTGCGCCAACGTCACGTTCGAGCCCGGCGCACGATCTGCTTGGCATACCCATCCCATGGGCCAGATCTTGATCGTCACGGCCGGTTGCGGCTGGACCCAGTGCGAAGACGGGCCGATCCAAGAGATTCGCGCCGGCGATACGATCTGGTGTCCGCCGGGCCACCGTCATTGGCATGGTGCCACACCAACGACCCCGATGACGCATATCTCAGTGGTCGAAGCACTCGATGGTAAGAACGTCGTGTGGCTGGAGCACGTCACCGATGAGCAGTATCTGCCCGGTCCACCGCGCACCGCCGGAGGCGTGGCGCACGGAGAACGGTTGCCGTGAGTAAGCGCAGCGACGCAAGTAGCGATCGGCCGTCTCGGCCGCCCTCGGCCACGCAGGCTTTACACCGCAGGAATCAACCTCGATGACGCAGTTCCAGTCTTCATCACAAACGCTATCGGAACGTCAGCAGGTCATGGTTACGATCGCAGCGTTCGGCGCCGCGGGCGACCTGACAGGCCTTGGTTTCGCGCTGAACCAGGGCCTGGACGACGGCTTGACGGTGAATGAGGCCAAGGAAGTGCTGCTTCAACTCTATGCCTACGCGGGCTTTCCGCGCAGTCTCAATGCCCTCGGCGAGTTGATGAAGGTGGTGAATGCGCGCAAGCAGCGCGGTTTACAGGATGCACCTGGCCAGACGCCCAGCCGCGCCATTGCCAAGGGCGACGCGTTGCTGGCAGCAGGCTCGGCCAATCAGACCAAACTCGTCGGCAGACCGGTGAAGGGTGCATTGTTCGAATTCGCACCTGGCGCCGATGAGTTTCTCAAAACGCATCTTTTCGGTGATATTTTCGAGCGCGACAACCTAGACTGGCAAAGTCGAGAGCTCTCCACCGTCGGCATGTTGTCTGCACTGCAAGGGGCTGACTCCCAGCTGCAGTCGCACATCGGCTTCAGCATGAACGTCGGGATCACCGCCAGTCAGCTGCGTCAACTGGTTCAAGTCTTGGCGGACAGGGTAGGTGCAGAAATGGCACGCAGGACGAAAGAAGCACTCTCGGCTCATCTCGCAACCACCACAGGCGCGTAAGTGAGTATTCCGTTTCGAGGAGACCCTTAAAATATGAACGACGCCCGCAACACTGCCTCGGCATCGCCAGGCGCCATCCTCGCGTTGCGAGGGATCTGGAGCGCCGTCGGATCGATGTCGATGTGTGTGGCTCTGCTGATTGCCTCGGAGTTCATGCCAGTGAGCTTGCTGACCCCGATCGCCCGAGATCTACACGCGACCGACGGCATGGCCGGCCAGGCGATTTCCGTGTCGGGCCTGTTCGCCGTCGTCGCCAGCCTGCTGATCGCCGGCGTGGCGGCACGACTAGATCGTCGCCACGTGCTGATGGGGCTGACGAGCATCATGCTGGCTTCGCTGGCGTTGATCGCATCGGCGCCGAACTTCATCCAGCTGATGTTCGCCCGGGCGCTGCTTGGCATCGCCATTGGTGGCTTCTGGGCGCTGGCGACTGCCACCATCATGCGGCTGGTGCCGGCACCCGCCGTGCCCAAGGCGCTGGGTGTGCTCTATACCGGCAATGCCGTGGCCGTGGCGTTCGCGGCTCCGATCGGCAGCTACGTTGGTGGACTGATCGGCTGGCGCGGGGTGTTCTGGGTCTTGGTTCCGCTGGTGCTGATCAACCTGGCGTGGCAGTGGCGGTCATTGCCGTCCATGACTCCCGATGCGGCAAGGCGAAGCTCGAACGTCTTTCTTCTGCTCAAGCGCCGGAATGTTGCGTTTGCCATGAGCGCTGTGATGCTCGCCTTTGCCGGCGCGTTCTCCACCTTCACTTATCTGCGCCCCTTTCTCGAAACACGCATGGGCGTCACCATCTCAGAGCTGTCGCTGTTGTTGCTCAGCTTGGGATTGGCCGGATTCGTGGGTACATACGTTGTGAGCCGTATCGTCGGCACGCATCTCTACCGTCTGCTGACGGCACTGCCGTTCGCGCTTGCCGTCGTCACACTCACGCTGCTGGTGATCGGGCATCACTTGTGGGCTGCAGCCGTCACCCTGTTCGTGTGGGGATTGCTGAACTCGGCGATCCCTGTCGTATGGTCGACCTGGCTGACCCAGGGCATTGCCGACGAACCTGAGGCCGGCGGCGGGCTGATGGTTGCCGCGATCCAGCTCGCCATCATGCTGGGCGCTGCATTCGGCGGACTGCTACTGGATCGCGCTTCGATTTCCGCGACCTGGATCGGCGGGGCCGCGCTGTTGGTACTCGCTTCGCTGACGGCCGGAAGCGGGCGCCGCCTTCGACCGACCGCCTAGCATCCGCTGAGTTGAACGTCTGCTTCTGACATGCTGCCAGCCGTATCCGCTGCTGCAGCTCAGTGCAACAGCCCCGGCTCGGCCGGTATTGAAGCCCCGAAATCGCCTCAGTTCGACCCATCAAGAAAATGTCATCCCGATTGTCGCATTGTCAGGTTGATTGACGCGCCACACCCTTGACCGGGTTTTAAGTGGCGGCGGTCAGCTTGCGTTTCGTCGCCTCAAGCGAAGTTTTGGTGACTGAAATCGCGCGCGACCTTCCGTCCCCTCTGCTTTGTGCGTCTCAGGCCGAGATCGGCACCCACCCGCGGAGAGCGACGGAGCGCGGCGAGGGTGCCACTTTTCTGGGGTGGCTCGTCAGCCCCCGATTTGATGAGGGCGTCTCGGAGGCTCAACGCCTCGCCGGCGGGCAAGGGAGCCCCGCGAAGAGCGGGCGCAGTTCGCCGGCTTACCGCTCCGTCACGATCTCGAGTGCCGCCGCATAGGGAGTTTCATCGGCGAGGCCGTCGAGCTCCTCGTACTCCTGCTGAAGCGATACCAGCACGGTGTCCAGAAATTTGGCGCGCCAGGCTTCCCGCTCGGCGACGACCTCGGGCGGCGGGCGATAGGCATCGATCCGCTGCCGCAGGACATGGCCGGCGCCTTCTGCGCGCTCGCCGCC
>CAZZYJ010000024.1:11100-22324 GCA_964658215.1 uncultured Steroidobacteraceae bacterium
TCGATCCGCTGCCGCAGCTCGCCGCTGGCGTCCAGTAACCGTTCGGCGGTGTCCAGTCGCTCGCGCTGCACCGTGACCTCGCCGGCCAGGGCAACGACCATCGTGAGCAACTGGTCCACCGCCTTGTCGCCGAGATACACCGGCCGCTGGCCTTTTGCTTTGCGGGGCAACTTCAACATCAGAGCGCCGCCTTTTGCGCACCCCAGAGGTACCACGAGCCGCCGCCGCCGAAATCGCCGCCCTGGAATATCTTGGTGCGCTGCGCATCCGCTGCGTCGAAAGCACTGGGAACCACGCACTCGAAGGCCCGCTCGGCGCCGAACCCGCTGCGCTGCGCGAGATCTGCGATGTCGAGCTCATGGCTTGCACCCCAAAACGGCTCGTTGTTGTTGCGCGTGTCCCAGTCCAGCATGAAGGCGTCGAAGGCCGACATCGAGCCGTAAGGCGGCGTCTCGAGATTGACCAGCAAACCGCCCGGGGCCAGCAGCCGGAAAGCCTCCTTCATGATCCGCCGAATCGCCTTGTGGCTGGTCTCGTGAACCAATATGTGGCTCACGACCAGGTCGAAGTGCCCATCCGGGAAATTCGTTTGTTCCGCATTCTGCTGGCTGTAGTGCACGGCTCGGCCCAGGGCTTCCGCGCGCGCATGCGCGTAGCGCAGCATCGGCGCGCCGACGTCGATGCCATGCAATTCGGCGGCAGGGAAATGCTCGGCGTAGGGCAGCGTCGTATGTCCGACACCGCAGCCCATGTCCAGGATCCGCCGCGGCTCGAAGTTCGGCCTCTGCCGCTTGAGATAGGAACACACCGACTGACCCATGTCGTCGTTGAGCGGACCCATCCGGCCCATCGCATAGATCCACACCGCCCGGTCGTAAACGGCGCCGTTCGCGACGTCGTCGGCCTGGTACTCGCCGTGATAACCGCCCGGCATGCAATGGATGTCCACGGCGGTGTGATATTTCGGCTGCTCGAGCTCGGGGTCGAGCTGCAGCGAGCCCACTTTGCCGGAGCTGCTCGCCGCCGTGGCCTGCAAAGCATCGTTCTGGCGCTCGACCGACACCTGCACGGATCGCCACATCATTTCCTGGCTGGTTCGCTGCAAGGCGCTCCACATTTGAAAATAGCCGTCGCCCGACATCAATGCACGGATTTCGTGGTGGTCCTTGGGGACGCCGCCGTTGCTGCGGGTAAATTCCGGCAGTGCCCGCCGTTCGTACGCCAGCTTGTTGCCGGGGGCCACCTTGGTCGCCAGATGATACTTCAACGATTTGACGAACAGCTGCCGGCTCTCTTCCTCGGCGGAGGGCACGGCCAGCATACGGTGGTCGAGCTGACGATTAGGGTCGACTGACAGGTCCATGGAAGCCTCCGGAGTGGGGATGACGGCGCTACGTGGTTACGAACGGCAACCCCGTGCGGCTCGATGGTAAGCCAAGAAATGTATTCGAAACAATCATCTGTCGTGGCCGCGGGCGCCTTCGAGCACCAGCACCCGTGCCGCGGCCCATGCCACAACGAGTATCACATTAAAAATCCATACAAAACAAATGAGATTCTTGTATAAGTTTATGCAACTTGAAAACCGCCACGTGGCGGTTTGTGGTCGGAATCAAAAGAATATCGGGGTGAACCATGATGAGAACAGGATGCGTGCCGGGAATCGTCAGCGTGATCGTCGTCTGCGGACTGATCGCAGATCCCGTTTTGGCCGCGGGCGAGGCCGACTCGGTCGCAATCGGTACCACGCCGGCTGCGGCCTCTGCGCCCTCGACGTCCCAGGCGGGCAGCAACGACAATTCGGACCTGGCCGAAATCGTGGTGACGGGGCAGAAGCGCAACGAACATCTCGTGGACACGCCCGTCGTGACCCAGGTCTTCAGCGAGGAGACGATCATCCAGGCCGGCATACAACAGCCCTCTGACTTTCTGCGCCTGACCCCCAACGTCAATTTCTACACGGCGGAAAATCCTGGCGATTTTCAAATCAATATTCGCGGCCAGACGTCCGTGCGGCTCGCCGAACCCTCGGTGGCCCTGATCGTCGACGGAGTTCCGGTGGCGAGTGCCGCCGAATTCAATTCCGCCCTGTTCGACCTGCAGCAGATCGAAGTGCTGAAAGGATCGCAGGGTGCCTATTACGGCCGGGACGCGTCCGCCGGCGCCATCGTGATCACGACCAAGCCGCCCGGCAACGAATACGAGGGGCAGGCGACCGTCGATTACGGCAACTTCAACAGCGTCAATGCCAATGTAAGCTTCGGCGGGCCCATCATTGCGGACGTGCTGAAGTTCAGATTTGCCCTGTCGGAAAACGGTACCGACGGCCCCTACACGGATCGCAACACCGGTGAGAACGTCGACCGATTTCATGAACTGATCGGTCGCGGTCGACTCGATTGGGACGTCAGTGACGCCTTCAAGCTGGACCTGCGGCTCACGGCCGGCAAGGGGACGGGCGGCGCCTTGGCCTACACGCCTGACATCGGCATCACCCCAGGCCTGTCGCCGAACGGTTCCTATGTTCATGGCTACCATGTGACCCAGGTCGGTTCGAACATCGATGCTGCCTCCATTCCTTACACGAGCGATGTCGAGGGTCGCTACAAACGCGATCTGTTCAGCACCTCCTTGAAGGCGGACTACACCCTGCCGTTCGCCACGCTGACCTCGATCACGGCCTATTCGGTCAGCAAGGAAATCTTCAGCGGCAAGAGCCTGCCGTATTCGGACGCCAACGATGCGTCTTCCGACTTCGGCGCCTGGTCGGCCATTTTTGGAGACAAGGATCAAAACTTCGCGGTCGACAACTACGCCATCGACCAGGAACTACGGCTAACGTCCAATGGCGATGGGCGCCTGCGCTGGCAGCTGGGTTTCCAGTATGTCTCGACCCAGGAAAACTACACCAATGACGGCACACTGAACGGTGCCCTGCCCGCCAGTCTCGCGGGCGGCGACCTGACCGGCTACGTGGGCTATACCAACGGCGTTCGCTCCCTCGTGGGCGGGGGCGCCAATGTGCCGTGGCCGCTGGGCATCAACGGTGTCGACACCCCCTTTCCAACCACGTCCTACAACCGCACCCACTACACCGGCGAGGACATCGGACCGTTTGCCAACGCTGATTTCAAAATCACGGACGCCTTGCAACTACGCCTGGCCGGCCGCTTCGACCGCGAGCGCCGAACGGTGAGCGATGAAACGCCCGATATATCCAACCCCTTCGCCGGTGGTGCGTCCTATAACGCCTGCGTGGTCTATCTGGCCGAAACCGCGGCTCAGTGCCGGGCGGGCGAAAAAAAGGTCTTCCAGGAATTCCAACCCAAGGTCACCCTGGACTACAAGATTCCGGACTTCGGTACCGTTTATGCGAGTTGGGGACGGGCCTTCAAGACCGGCGGCTTCAATCCTGAGGGGACACGTGCCGAGGAACTGGCTTCCTACACCAGTCTCTACGTGAGCGAAGGCCAGTCGGCCGCCACCGCCGCCGCCAATGCCAGCAGCACCGTGCAGGCGCAGGACTTCTACAAAAAGGAAGTCGACGACACCTCGGAGATCGGCTTCAAGTCCGACCTGTACGATGGCCGCGTTTTCGTCGAGGGCGCGTTCTTCTACACCACCCTGCAAAACGCGCAGACCTATATCTTCGACCCCGTATCCAATGTGCAGGCCATCCAGTCCATCGACAAGGAGCGCATCTACGGCATCGACTTCGATTTCAACGCCAAACTGACTCAGGCCCTGACGGTGTACGGCGGGGTGGGCTGGATCGACTCCAAGATCAAGTCCCTGGCGAGCAACCCGGCCGACGTCGGCCACACGCCGCCCTATGCGGCCCAATACACCGCGAACGCCGGGGTTCAATTCGCGCAGCCCATCAGCGATGCGTTGATGTTCGTGACGCGCGTCGATTACCAGCTCACGGGCCCGACCTGGTTCGACATCGCGAACACGCCGGGGACACGGCGCAACGCCTACGGCCTCGTCAATGCCCGGGTCGGGGTGACGACCGGCAAGTATGAATTTACGTTGTGGAGCAAGAACCTCTTCGACACCCATTATCTGACCGATAATTTCCCGATCACGTCGACCATCGATGCGCTGTCGAACGGGACCCCCAGGACGTTCGGCGTCGAGGCGAGGATCAAGTTCTGACGCCCTCCGCGCGCCCTGCGCGCGGGCACCCTCTAGCGCCTCTTTATTTCGAGAGAGTGTGTTGCACGGCAGAGGATCCTGCGGTACCGTCAACAATCGATTGAATCTATATTGATTTTCAATCGTTTTTTATTGACGTTGCTGCGAGGTGCTTATCCGAGCCGTCGATTTGTCACGCTCCCATGACTCGCTGCTCGATGCGTTGCAACGTGCCATCGGCGCTGCGCGGGTCAGCACCGATTCGGCCGCGTTGGCCGTGGCCTCACATGATGTCTTCTTCACCGGGGTCACCCCGGCATGCGTGGTGCGTCCCGCCGACAAGGCGCAGGTGGCGGCGATCATGGTGTGCGCGGCGGAGCACGGTTACGCCGTGCACCCGCGCGGCGGCGGGATGTCCTATACGGCCGGGTACCTGCCGTCGGGCGCCCGCTCGATCGCGCTCGATCTGCGTGACCTCGCTGCGATTCTGGCCATCGACGAGGAGAACCTGCTCGTCACCGTGCAACCCGCCGTGACTTGGCGCGCCTTGTATGACGCGCTGCGCGCCCGGGGGCTGCGCGTGCCGGTATTCGGCACGATGTCAGGGAGTGTTGCGACGGTGGGCGGCGGCCTCTCGCAAGGCAGCATATTTTACGGCTCGGGTCTCTACGGCACCTCGGCCGACATGGTTCTGGGGCTCGAGGTGGTGCTGCCGAGCGGCGCCACCTTGTGTACCGGCGCCGGCGCCGTCGGCGGCAGACACCCCTTCCTGCGACAGTATGGCCCGGATTTGAGCGGTCCTTTTCTGAGCGACTGCGGCGCATTCGGCATCAAAGTGGAGGCGACCCTGCGGCTCATGGCCTGGCCGGAGCACGTGGGCTGCGCGTCCTTCGCCTTCGCGGATTTCGAGTCGTTGCATGCGGCTCAGTCGACCGTCGCCCGCGCGGGGCTCGCCGCGGAAAGCTACGTGTTCGACGCCATTTTGCAGCACCAATTGATGGAACGTACCAGTCTGCTGCAGGACTCGAAGTCGCTGGCCAGGCTCCTCGGCCATCAGGGCGGCGTGCTGCGCAACCTGAAGGACGCCGTGTCGATCGCGGCCAGCGGCAAACGATTCCTGGACGGGGTGCCCTACTCGCTGCATCTGGTGATCGAATCCCGGCACGCCGCCGGCATGCGCGCGGCGCTCGAGGAGGCCAGGCACCTCGCTGCAGCGGCCGGCGGTCGCCCCTTGCCCGATACGATACCGCGCATGAGCCGGGTCGAGCCGTTCGCCTCGATGGACATGACGCTGGGGCCGGCCGGCGAGCGCTGGGTGCCCACCCATGGCTTCGTGCGGATGTCCGACGCGGTGGCCGCGATGCGTCGGGTGCAGGCGCTGCTGGGCGCACACCGGGCGCGCCTCTCGGAGCAGAATATTCTGGTCGGCGTGTTGGGCTCGACCGTGGCCCCGGCCGCCTACGTCATCGAGGCGCTGTTCTACTGGCCGGACCGCCCCTCTCCCCTGCATCGATCGGTGCTCAGCGCGGCCAAACTCGCCGCGGGCGACCAGTATCCGGACAATCCCGCGGCACGCGCCTTGGTGAGCGAGCTGCGCGCCGCGCTGGTCGATGTCTTCGCCGAATTCGGCGGCGGCCATTTCGGCATCGGCAGGTCCATTCCTTATGCACGAGGCTGCGATCCCGGCGCACTCGACGTGCTGCGCAGTCTCAAGCAGGTGCTCGATCCCTCGAGCATCGCCAATCCGGGCGCACTCGGGTTGCCGTGACGCGGCGACCGTCCCCTCACTGATTTTCACTGGAGGATCTCATGGCCCACAAAAAAGATTTTGGCGACGTCGTTCCGCGCTGGAGCCCGCCTTTTGCGCCCGGGCCCTACGTCATGGATCTCTGGGAGGGCATCATCGTCGAACTCGAGGTGCCCCGCGAGCAGATCGAGTACATGACCCCTGAACCGCTGGAACCCGCGGCCCACAACCGCATCTACGCCGTGATCGTCGATGCGTGCCAGACCCCGCACAGCCTCTTTTATCACGAAGCGCTGATCTGTCACGAGACGACGTTCAAGGGACAGAAAGGACTGCACATTCCGTACATCTGGACATCCACCGACACGGCCATGCTGGTCGGCCGCGAGCTGTTCGGCATGCCGAAACTGATGTGCGACCATGGCAAGCTGCAAATCTACGGCAACGAAGTGGTGGGCGACCTGAAGCGCAGCGGCCTGACCATGATGGAGGCGGCCGTCGTCATCGACCGCAAGATCGGCGCCGCCGAATTGCCGGACTTCTCGACCTGGATGATGGTGCGTCATATCCCCACGCCGGATCCGGCCTATAAAGCAAGGCGCCAGGTCGTACGCGCGATTTGCACCGATTTCAAATTGTTCTCCGCCTTCGAAGGCCGCGGCTGGGCACGCATGGGTTACCCGTCGTCCTCCGGCTTGCACAGGATCAGCACGGATCGCCCCATCAAGGGCTATTACGGCAAATTTGGCTGGGTGCTCGGGGCCGGTAAGATTCTCGAGGAGATCGAGTATTGACCGGTCGCACGAACGCACCATGCACGTCCTGAAGGCTTACGCGGACACGTCCGGCGGTCAGGTCCACTACCGTCACGTCGGCGGCGCGGGCACGCCGGCCGTCTTCCTGCATCAGACCGCGAGTTCCGGCGCCATGTGGTTGGGGGTGATGCGCGCCCTGCACCCTTCGAACGCCATGTATGCCATCGACACCCCCGGCTTTGGCGGCAGCTTCGACCCGGAAGGGCCGTTGTCGATCGCCCGCTTCGCCGCCTGGATCGGCGAGGCCATGACGGCGATCGGCATCGACGCATGCCATCTCGTGGGCCATCACACCGGCGCCTGTATCGCCCTGGAGCTGGCTTCGCAACTCACGCACCGCGTGGCCAGCCTGACATTGATCGGGCCGCTGCCGCTGACGGCCGAGGAGCGCGCCGCCTTTTCCAAGCAGTTCGGTGCGCCGTTCGATCCGGACACGGATGGCGGCTATCTGTTGCGGGCCTGGAAATATCTGCAGGATGCGGGCGCCGGGCAGCCGTGGCTTCTCAACCGTGAGATGGCCGACACCCTGCGCGCGCATCCCACGCGCAGCCGTGCCTACGGCGCGGTCTGGTCGCACGACTTCAAGGCGCAGCTCGCGGCCTACGAAGGCCGGCTGATGATGCTTTGCGCACCCGACGACGTGCTGTATCCCTTTTTCGAGCGGGCCCGCCTGCTGTGTCCGCGCGCCGACGCAAGCGTCCTGGCCGGCGGCGCCAGCTTCGAGCCGGACCTCGCGTCCGCGGAGATCGCGGGGCATCTGGCCAGACACTTCGCCGGGTGAGCGGACTTCAACGGGACTTGACGGATTTGGCCTTTGCACGGCCGGCGGCGCCGGCCGGCGCGGGTGACCGCGGCGGATCAGGCTCGGGGCGCTCGACGGAGAACGTGGCGGCGACGCGCGCGCTCTCGTCCCAGATGCCCGTGAGGATGCGCAGCAGATCGGACGTCGACACGAAGCGGCTGGTGGCGTCTTCGATGGCGCCGGTGGCTCTGTACACGATCTCGCGCGCGATGTCCGATAAATCATCAGTCAGCCGCTTGCCCTGCGCGGTCACCTCGTATTCGTAGTTCTTTCTGTTGCTGCCCGGCCGCACCTGAATCAGCCCCAACGTGCGCAGTTTGCGCAGACCGTATTGGATATTGGCCTGGTCGTCGCGATTCAGCAGGTTGGCGACGGTGGCCGCCGTCTTCGGGCGGCTCTGCATGGCAATGACATGCAAACAGTTGATTTCCGGCGCGGTCAGACTCGGACCGCCGACGGCGACACAGGACGCTTCGTTCCAACGGCCGAAGGCCGCCGAGATGCGCAGGACCGCGAGGCCCACCTCGCTGAACTCGATCTCCTGCTCGTTTTTGGCGCCGCTCCACTCGCGATGGAGCTTTGGAAAACGCCGACCCGGATCTACCATTCATCGTCCCCGCTGGCCAACCGACGGCAGCAGGATAGCGGCAGGGGCCCCGGGTTGCCAGCCGTCGGTGGGCCGCCCCCCCCGCGTTTGAGAGTTCTCGACACAGGAAACAGCGAACATGGCAGACAGCGACGCACACGACATGGCAACCCAGGTGGTGCCGGATGCGGACCGCATGCCCCGTGCCTCCCTCACCATGGTGTGGTGGGCGCTGTGCGGCGCCATGTTTTATCTTTTTTTGGGAGCGACGCTGGCGCTGACGTTCGGCACCCGCAATGCGCTCGTCGGCGCGGCGGCCGGGGCGGCGGCCATGAGCGCGCTGGGCTACGTGTTCTCGAGCTATGCCATCCGCACGGGCCGCAGCTGCTATCTGCTGTCGCAGGAATTGTTCGGCACGGCGGGTGCCTCGCTCGCGACGCTGATCTTCGCGGTGACCGCCATCTACTACGCGCTCTTTGAAAGTTCGGTGGTCGCGGTCGCCGCGAGCAAGATCATCCCGGGTTTGAGTTATCCCTGGGCCTGCGTCGTGATCGTGTTCTACAGCGTGCTGCTCATCCTCGGCAGCGTGCAACGATGGCTCGACAAACTGAACGCGGCGCTGCTGCCCATCTACCTCGTCGGACTGGCGGCCACGGTGATCCTCGCGATCCACCATTACGGGTACACGAACGCCTGGCTCGGCATGGCCCCGCCCACCGCCGCCCCGTACGGCTGGTGGAACTGCTTCATGGCCTACTTCGGGCTGCAGTTGCTGATGATGTGCACGCTCGATTTCGCCCGCTTCGGCCGGGCGACGGACAGCGGCTACCACGGCACCCTCGCCTTCGGTCTGCCCTTCTACCTGATGGCTTTTTTCGTCAATGCCGCGGTGGGCATATTCCTCGCCGCCGAGGCCGGTCTCGCCAACGTGTCGGAGACCGTCGTCGTCGACGTGTGCCTCGCCGTGCTCGGCGGACCGCTCGGCCTCTTCTTCGTCTGGGTCACGCAGACCCGCATCAATACCGCCAACTACTTCCTGTCCACCACCAACCTGCAAGCCTTCCTGCGTGAAACCCTGAGCGCCCGGCTCTCCAAACTCTTCTGCGCCGTGCTGGTCGGTGTCCTCGTCCTGGCGCTGCTGATCTCCACCCATGTCTTGAAATACATCTTGATCGCCGTGAACTATCAAGCGATCGTCCTCGCCGCCTGGGTCGGCGTCGCCCTCGCGCACATTCTCACCGACGGCCGCGCATCGATCGCCGCCAGCCCCGGCGCGCTGATCCCACCCCCCACCCTGAACACCCGCGGCCTCATTGCCTGGAGTGCGAGCACGGCGGGCGGCTTCGCCGTCATGCAGGCGGACGGCGCGCTGGCGACATGGTCGGTGCCGGTGACGCTGGCGATCGCCGGGCTTGGCTACCGCCTTCTCCCGGCGGGACGAGCTTAAGGGTCAATCTCATGCGGTTGTCGCCATGGTCCTTTTCGCACAGCCGGCAGGAAATCGAAGTTCGCCGCTGCATTCGTGCCGGCGTCGCGGACTCGCTGACGGGGCACAGCTGACAAAAAATGTCACTGTCTGGCCAAAGCATGTCGATGTAAGGCGACCAATCTTTGACGCGCTGCCGCCATCCGCGGCCTCGGCCAATCAAAACTCCCCTACTTGCACGGAAATGATGGAGAAGCGTCAGTTGGCACAGCACTTGCTAGGTCAACCTTACCGGCTCCGCCGTTGCCTCATAGAATCAATCCACAGGAGTTTCTTAATGCGTCAGCAAATCCAAAAGGGTTTTACCCTAATCGAATTGATGATCGTCGTTGCGATCATCGGCATCTTGGCGGCAATCGCGATACCGGCTTATCAAGATTACACGGTCCGATCAAAGGTCACGGAAGGCATCAATTTGGCGGGGGCGGCTGAAAACGCGGTTGCCGAGGCATTTCAGTCCAATGGTATTGCGGGCATCACAAACATGGGATACGTCAGTCCGGCTACGAAATACGTGTCCAGCATCGCCATTGGCGCCGCTGGCGCAATAACTGTGACGTACAACACTTCTGCTGCTACGGGCGGAATACCCCAGCTGACAGGCGGAACTACTTTGGTATTCACGCCCTATATCAACAAGGCTGTCCTAAGTGATACCAACAATGCTGGCTCCATCGACTGGGGTTGCACGTCGGTTGGCACAACCACCGCTACGGCGGCGGGTTTTAGTCCGATCGTTGCAGGCACAGTCGCCACCAAATACGTTCCTACAATGTGTAAATAAAAGCCGCGTAACGATGACGTGACATGAAGCCCCGTCTGTAGGGGCTTCAACTTATATCGCGGTCGCAAACAGGAAAACAAAATGCCGGTCCGAATGCGAAATGGTTTTACGCTGATCGAACTGATGATCGTTGTGGCAATTATTGGCATTCTGGCTGCCATTGCGATTCCTGCCTACCAGGACTACACGATTCGCGCAAAAGTGTCGGAAGGTATAACGGCCGCGGGAGCTGCTGAAACGGCCGTCGCAGAAGGTTTCGCGGCCAATGGCTTGGCGGGAGTGACGACGGCGCAGCAGACGTACTCGCTCAACGCTTCGAAGTACGTGACCAGCATCACAATAGCTCCAGGAACCGCCGCAGCGCCGGGTCTGATTACCGTCACGTTCAATAGCACTGCAAACGGAATACCGCAGCTCGGAACCGCAAACATCTTGAAACTCGAACCATCCATCAACAAACTCGTGTTGACAGACACCGGGTCGGGAAGCATGGATTGGGCATGTGCTTCCACCAATGCAGTTAACGCATCAAACCAAGGTCTCCCTTACACCGTAGGCACCATACTTCCCAAGTATGTTCCTGCCATTTGCAAATAACGGGCAAGGCAAGTCGCTTGATTTTGAGATGGGTGTCACGAGGATCTGGAACACGGTGTGCGAATATCTGAAGGCTATTTTACAATTGATGGGCTTTCCTCCGACTGCGGAATACAAGCAATTCCAAGGCTCTACCCTCGCATGAACGACCACACCTCCACCATAACGACCACAACCAGCCGCGCGGCCTTGGGCGGCCTCGCGCAGCGCCTGGTGCAGGATGGTCTTCTGGACGAGGGCACCATGCAGGAGGCGCTGCGCAAGTCCAAG
>CAZZYJ010000025.1:0-21232 GCA_964658215.1 uncultured Steroidobacteraceae bacterium
CAAAGCCCGTGGGAATCGTGGGTGAATGATTTGACCCAGCAGGTGTTGCGCTTCGGGGCTGAGGACGAACAAGGCGAAACGCAGTGCGGCCTCGCGCGCAGGTCCCCTGGCACCGACCACGCTCATGCCGTAGTCGGCCGTCACCGCGAGTTCCGGCGGCAGTTCGACGGAGACGAATTTCGGATTCGGCTGCAAGTCGTGGGAACTGCAGTAGCCGATCGCGATGTCGACCTTGTGCTGGTCGAAAAAATAGTCCATCGGGTTGCGGCCCGCCGGCACCGGCGGGTTGGGTCTGCCGCCGACCACCTGCTGCGCTTTTGCCTTGAGCAGTGCGCCCGCTCCCGGACGCACCCGCTCCGCCCGCTCGAACACCAGCCATGCATAGTCCCCGCCCGGGTCGGCCTTGGGCGTGGACGTGCCGACACCCACCTTCGGGTCCAGAAGGCGATCTAGCAGATCGAGCGACGTCAGACCGAACCCGGGCAACGCGGTCGCGCACATCCGGTTGCGCGCGACCACCACGGGGGCCGTCGCGCGCCCCGCATCGGCCAGCGTGCGCGGATGGGACATGTTGGCGGACACGAAGACGTCCGCGTGCGCACCGCCTTCGATGCGTTCGAGCAACAGTCCGGCCGGACCGAATTCCGCGTGAACCGCTTCGCCGGTTTTCCGCTGGTACGCGTCGATCACCGCGCCGAGCGCCCCGCTCAGACTGCCCGCCGCAAACACCTCGACCGGCTCCTGCGCCGAGGCGCGCACCGGGAACCCCGGCGCGAAGGTGATCGCCACCATCAACGGCAGTCGCAGGTCGATACGCATGATCAAAACTCCATCTGCAAAGATGCCCGTAGCAGTCGCGGCGTACCCAAGGTGCCGGTGCCGTTTCCGGCGCCGGTATAGCCGTTCTGGCCGCTGGGAGTGATGTTCGCCCAGTAACGCCGGTTCGCGAGATTGTCGACGGCGAGCGTCCAATTCGCCACCACACCCCCCAGGCGGCTCAAGTAACGCGCGCCGGCGTCGACGGTGGTGAAACCCGCGACGCGGTACGTATTGGCATTGTCGCCGAAACGCGCCGACGCATACCGCCCATGCACGTTGAAGGCGAGGCCCGGCACGGCCGTGGCGCGGTAGTCGAGCAGGATGCTGGTGACCACCTTGGAGAGTCCCAGTATCTCCTTGTCGTCCGTCGCTGCGACACCCGTGTGGGTGACGCGAGGGTCGAGATAGGTCACCCCGCCGAAGAGCGCGAGCGTGTCGTGCAGCGTGCCGTTCGCCGAGAATTCGACGCCGTCGTTGGTCTGCTCGCCCTGCGCGCCGAAGACGTTGTCGGCGCCGGTGACGGCGTAGGGGCGACGGATACGAAATACGTCGGTAGCCAGGTTGACGCCCGCAGCCGCCCACTTGAGCCCGAGTTCGTACTGTTTCGCCCGGTAGGGCGCAAGGCTCGTACCCATATTGGCCGAACCGTTGGGGGCGATGTCACCCTGTTGCAGGCTGTCGGCGTAAGAGCCGTAAAGCGACAGGTTGGCCGCGGGCCGATAGGACAACGTCTCGTTCTGACTCACGCCGTGCGCATCGTAACGACTCTTCGTGGCGCCGGTACTGCCATAGTTTGTCACGTCGATCCAACTTTGGCTGGCGGTCAGACCCAGCGACCAGCCGCCGCCGAAGCCGAGCGTGTCGCCCAGCGTCACGGACTGCTGGCCCGTGTTCAAGGACCTGTAGCGATACTGGAAATTCGGGAATCCGGGTTCCTGGAACAGCGCCGGGGCGGCGAGGTTCGAACTGCCCAGCGCGACCACAGCGGTTTTATAGGGCGTGAAACGATTCCAATTGAACCCCGTGTTGGCGAGGATCACGTCGTGAGTGATGAAACCGGCGTCGACGTGTCCCGCGAGCGCCACGGTGTTGCTCCAGATCCGGTCCAGGCTGTACGTGGTGGTGGCGGCCGTGGTCGTGTAGGCGCCCGCATCGTTGGTCAAGGTATTCGTCAGCACCGTCGAGGCACGATCGCTGTCCTGTTGTAGAGCGCCCACCGCAATATGCCAGGCCGGACCGAAGACGTGCTCGACGCGAGCGTCGAACGTCTTCGTGACGTTGTCGTCACCGGCGTACGGCTGACCCAGGCCTGCGACGGTCGGATCGGGCGCCGCGGGAAACCTCGCGTCGTTGGCGAGCGCGAAGCTGCCGGGGAAGCCCTCGTCGACGTAGTGATAACGGCTGCCGTTCAGTTCGAGCCGGGTGTCGGGCGTGAAGGCGAAGTCGAGCGCGAGGCTGACCAGTGTCCGCTCCAGGCGGCTGAGTTGCACGTACCCCTCGCCGCGATCCGCCAGCACCTCGACCCGATAGCCGAAACGCTTGCTCCCGCCCAGAGAATCGCCAAGGTCCGCATTGGCGAGCACCGAGCCGCGCGTCGTATAGCCCAGCGTGATGCTGCGGTAGGGATCGGCGGTGGGCCGCTTCGAGACATAATTGAACGTGCCGGCAGGATTCGCGGGCCCGTAAAGAGCCCCCGCCAGGCCGTTCAACACCTCGATGCGATCGAATTGCTCGCCCGGATAATCCGTCGTGCTCGCGATGTTCATGCCGTCGATGCGCGTATTCTGCACCACGCCCGCCTGCATCCCCCGCGTCTGCGGCCGGATGTTTTCCCCCTGCACGGACGGCAGGTATTGGAACACTTCCCGCACGCTCTTCAACTGCTGGTTCCGGCTGAGTTCGCCCGGCACCACGTCGATTGAATACGGCGTATCGAGCACCGGCCGAGCGGCGAGAGGACCGATCTGGATGTCCTGGGTCCGGTAGTCCGGGGGCTCCCGCTCGCCGATGACCGTGACCCTGGCCAGTGTCGCCGCGCCGTCGGCGGCGGCGTCGGCGGCAAGGGCCGGCGGGCCCGGTCCCAGTACTGCGATCACGGCCAGGACCAACAGGCACCCGGCCAGGTGATCCTCATGGTGCTTCATAAACGGACCCGCCAGCTCCCGCGCCAACGACCTTTCGCAAAAACTGCGCCGGTCGCGCTATATACCGTTGGATATCAGGCTGAGTAGCTTAGAGCAATCGCCGTCGCGCCGCCGAGGTTACTTGCCGCCGGGAGGACGGCGACAGGGGGCCGCGCCCATTTCATGACGTCGTTTCGACAGAGGGACGCTGCACGTGAGCCGGGCGACACTCATGCGCGCCGTGCATGCGGCAGGCCCCGAGGTGTTGACCGTCGGGCGAGCACGCCGCACCTCCTACGCCGCCCGCCGCCGACTGCGCGGCAGTGCCGACCCTCTGCCGGTGTTCCAAGTCGATGAGCAGGGGGGGGTCGGAACAGGTCGGGCGCCTGCACCTCGCCTACCCGCATGGCAGTATCTTCGAACTCGACGCCCAATCCCCTTGGCCTCTTGATGACTCGATGCAAGATGGCTGGTTTGACGGGCTGCCCTATTTTTTGCAGGACCTGCGGCCCGATGGCTTTCTGGCAGCCTGCAACTCGTACTCGACAGCTACATGACACGTTCATCAACCTTCCGTGTTCTCTGTCCCAGCGGCAAGCAGATGTCGCCAAAGGTCCGCGTCTTCGTTACCTATGTCATAGAGAATCTTGGACAAGGATTGGTTGGTTGACCGGCGACATCGTCGTGCCGGCCGAGAGTGTAAATCTCTTTGATTTCCGCCTTGGTGATAGAGCGTTTCGCCTTGAAGTCAAAGTCTTCGAACGCGGGACGCGCGGTAAACTTGGCGGCCTTGATGCCAACACCCGGTCTTGTTGGCAGCAATCTGGCAGATTGATCCGTTGGTGAGTGAGGGACGGTTACTTTGCGAATACTTCTTGCAGCGTGGTCAGAACATTGGAAAGGGTTTTGGTATTAACTGCGCCAACCCGCTTGACCAGTCGGATTTTGTCAACCGTTCGGATTTGGTCTAGCACGATCAGGCCCTTTTTCGCCGCGTGCGTAACGGATACGCGGAAGGGCGCTGTGAAACCTTTGCTGGTCATCGGAGCGACTACTACTGTGCGCAGATGCTCGTTGAGTTCCGGAGGCGAGACGATGACGCACGGCCGCGACTTCTTGACCTCACTTCCGACGGTGGGGTCAAGAGCCACAAGCCAGATCTCGCCCCGTTTCACCACTCAAGATCCACATCTGCGGCATTGGCAAAGTCTTCCATGAGGAGCTCATCCTCGCCCTGAGCCGCAACCGGCGTCCGCGGCGGAGAAACTTGAATCCAAGGGTAAATGACGGGAAGACCGACCACAGCCTTGTTGAACCAAAACCCGAGGCGACGCTGGCTTTCGCAATCTGAAGCGCAGTCGCGTTTGATGCGCCCTCCAAACCATGCCAGCACGGGCGAGCTTTTCCGGGCGACCATCGGGAAGTCGCGACGTTGGCTGGCGGTGGCCAGCAGTGGCTGCAGAGCGGAGCGGGCGATGGGAATCGAACATACCGCTGGCGCGCACTAGCCTCTTGGGATCATGAAGTTGCAAACGCGACGGGCGCTGCGCACGATTTTTGTGTGAAAAACGCTGCCTTAGAGGCCAACGCCAGCCAATTCGGGTGGCGACTTTCGCAATCTACCGACATTCGGCCCACTCTGCCCCGCCGATCGCCAGCTTGGTCACCTTTGGAATGCCAGGATCACTGATTCATATATTAGTTAAAGGTTCTATTTTGTATTTATAACTTTTAACTTCTATATTGCATTTAGAAGTTAAAACTTCTAAAATGCGAGCATGGACACGCTACTTTTACAGGGCCCTTCGCAGCTTCCCCTGCACCTGAAATCGCTGCGCAAGTCGCGCAAGGTAACACAGGCCGATATGGCCAAACGCCTGGGGATCACACAGACACGCTACTCCCAAATCGAGCGCAATCCTGAGCTGATCGCCACCGGGCGACTTCTGGAGATTCTCGCCGCCCTTGGGGTAGATGTGCTGCTCCAATTGCGCCCACCTGAGTGCGCCGGTACAACCACGCCGAGACCAACGCCAACTCGTCGGGGCGAGGACTGGTGAGCACGCTCGGCGTGTGGATGAACGGCCGCCATGTTGGCGCCTGGCAGCAGGTGCGCGGTGGGCGAGACCGTTTCAGCTATGACAGAAATTGGATCTCCGATCCGCAAAGTCGTGCGCTGTCGCTGTCGCTGCCTATGACCTCGGATGCTGCGATCACGAGCGATGCGGTCGGTTTCTACTTCGATAACCTTCTGCCGGACAGTCAGGGAATCCGGGATCGAATCCAAGCGCGATTCGCCACGCGCTCCGCCAACACATTCGATTTGCTCGAGGCCATCGGCCGCGACTGCGTCGGCGCCGTGCAGCTTCTACCGGAGGGCGAGGAGCCCAAGGGCTGGGACAGGCTCAATGTGCAACGCCTCAAGCCCAAAGGGATCGAGGCCATTCTGCGCGCGGTACCGACGATCTCAGCGCCGCTCTTGAACGGCACCGAGCCGAGCGATGATTTCCGCATCTCACTCGCAGGAGCGCAGGAGAAGACCGCGCTGACCAAGATAGGCCGACATTGGTACAAGCCGTTGGGATCGACCCCGACAACGCACATTCTGAAACTCCCCCTGGGACTCGTCGGCAACCGCAGACTCGATCTTTCCCATTCTGTGGACAACGAATGGCTATGCGCGACGTTGTTGAAAGAATTGGGATTGCCTGTA
Organism: uncultured Steroidobacteraceae bacterium; assembly: GCA_964658215.1. Taxonomy (GTDB): domain Bacteria; phylum Pseudomonadota; class Gammaproteobacteria; order Steroidobacterales; family Steroidobacteraceae; genus Bog-1198. Next base: position 5,656 of record CAZZYJ010000025.1, read on the forward strand.
GCCAACACGGAAATCGGTCAATTCGGCGCCCAGCGCGCACTCATCGTGGAGCGCTTCGATCGTCGCTGGCAAAATGTCGGTGACGAAGATCCGCGCTCGGCCAATTTCGCACCTCTCAAGGACACATGGATCGCACGGCTTCCCCAAGAAGATTTCTGCCAGGTAACTGGGCGCCCGCACACCGCGAAGTATGAGAACGAAGGCGGTCCTTCGATGCGCGGCATTCTGAATGAGCTCGCGCGCGCCGAGCACCCCGCTTCAGATCAGCGCCTCTTCATTCTGTCGCAATTGGTATTCTGGATGCTCGCGGCAACAGATGGGCACGCAAAGAACTTCTCGATCTATCACCGTCGCGGGGGTGGCTTCGGCCTCACGCCGCTCTACGACGTCTTGTCAGCGTGGCCCGCGGTTGGAAAACGCGCCGACCAACTTGACATTCACGAGATGAAACTCGCGATGGCGCTGCGCGGTAAAAACGCCCACTACAAACTCGTTGATATTCAACCGCGACACTTCCGCGCCCTCGCAGACCGGTACCCGGATGCACAAGCGTGGCCGGCGATGATCGAGTTAGCGGGTCAGATCGAGGGCGCAATCAAGGCCGTGGAGAGGCAACTACCGAAAGGATTTGCGGAGTCCGTGTGGGCACCCACGTCCAAAGGGACACTCGAGCAGGCCAAGTCGTTTCTCTCTCACGCGAAGCCCTAAACAATTCTCCGCACTCGGTTGGCGGTCGCGCGCTGCCGGGGAGAGGGTACGAAAGAAACCGAAAGCCATGGCAATTGCCCGCGTGGCATCCAACTCTATTACAAGCCGAACATACGCAAGACGGCCTATCGAGCGGCTCTCGCGTTATTCGATCGGGCGATTTTTTCGCTTGACCCAAACTATGCGGCCGCCTACGCGAAGAAAAGCGCTGCATTTGGGAATGCTTTATATGGCTGGCATTGGCCAGCGCCGGATGGAGTTGGAGCGGGCGATGGGAATCGAACCCACGGCTCAAGCTTGGGAAGCTTGGGTATTACCATTATACGACGCCCGCCGTCCGTCCGATTCTATGCATTTTCCCGATGCATAGCCAACCGAATCATCGTTCCTGCCGGTCCTGCCGGTCGAAGGCTTGTTTCAACGCGTCGGCGAAGTTGGCGACGTCGAGCGTACCGATGCCCACCGCGGGGCTGTAGCCCTCGCGTCCCTGGTAGAACTCGTTGTTGCCGTACTTGATGACGTTGAAGGGCGCATTCTTGCCGCCGTATCCGCTGCCGTGCCGCGCCAGCTCGTACATCGGGATGTTCAGCAGCCCCACCCGGCCATGGACATACTGGCCGATCAACGCTGTCACTCCGTTCAATTGCGGGGACACGAAGCTGGTGCCACCTAAGTACGTTTCGATGGCAAAACCGCTCTGGTCGGACGTGTAATAGATCACGTAGCCGGTTTCCGGATCACCATTGAAGGAGATGTCGGGAACGTTGCGGCCTGCAAAGTAAGCCGGAAGGCTCAGCAGGGTCTGCGGGGGCGTGGTGGTTTCGTTGGTGAACTGTTGATTGGGCTGCGTTTTTTGAATACCCGAGGTGCCGTACTGATAGAACGGCAGGCGGTATTCGAAGCTCACCCCGCCGCCGCTGCCCACGGGAAATGTTCCGCAGGCGATCGGATCGTAGCCAAGCTCGGTGCACAGGCCGTCGAGATAGTCCCAGCTCCACACCCGTTCATGCGGGATGGTGACGCTGTAGGTGCCGTTGGGCACGGTGAAGGTCTGCTTGCCGGCAAGCGTGGTCGCCCCCGCCGCGGTGATGAAGGAATCGCTGGCGGGCTGATCGACGCTCAGGGCGAGGCTGTAATCCGGGGGCGTGGCCCCTTCGTTGGCGTCGTAGGCGCCGGCATCGCCGGAGGCGGCGAACAAGCTCTGTCCCTGCAGGGCGGCCTGCAGGAAGATTTCGTGGAACGCCTTGAGGGTGCTGACCGTGTCGCCGCTGTACGGATCGGTCACGGCGCCGTTAGCGAGGTTGTGGTACCACTCCCACTCCCCCCAGCTCGTGGAGATGGAATCCGCCTTGTTGCTCTCGACCGCTTTGACGAAGGCGTCGAGAAAGGCTTGGTTGGTGTTCGGCGCCTGATAGACGATGACCTTGGCGCCGGGCGCGACGCCGCCCGATTGTTCCACGTCGAGCGTGGTCTCGTCGGAGCCGGAGGCGTCGCTGGGTGCGCCGGGGCCGCCATCGACGTCGACCACCGTGATCCGGCCGGAGTTCACCTTGAGACCGACGGCCTTCCAGTAGGCGAATGCATCGCCCGGGGTGAAGGAGGCCAGCGTGACGATGGCGAGCGTACGGCCTTCCCCCGTGATGTTCTTCGCGGTCAGCGGCTGCACGTCGTAGTACTTGGAGAAATCAGCGACCGTCCAGAGTCCCGGTGCATTGCCCGTCGTCGAGGCGGCGCTCGTGGACTGCTGCGCCACCTGGAGTTTGCCGAGCTTGCCGGACCCCTTGACGGCATGGGGAGCGAACTGCGGACGCGTGCTCAAACCGATCACGCTCTCCACCACCGCGCTGATTTCCGACGGCACCGTCGGCGCGGCGGTGGGGGCGTGATATTGGTACGACTTCGACGATCCGGCCGCGGCCACCTGATACTGGTGCAAACTCACCTTGAACGCACGCTCCAGGTTCGCGGACGAGCCGCTCACCCGCAGCGACCCCGCGCCGGCACGTTCGGCATGCAGACCGTACGCAGCGAGATGGGCGATGGTCGCGGCGACATCCGCATCGGTTTGTGCAAACTTGGCTTTGAATTCCGCCGGCGTCAGGAACTGGTGAAAACTCGGGCTGGTGTCGTCGGACAGGGCCGCGAGCAAATCCTCCGCCGCCTGGGAGTCGCGAAGTTTGAGAGGCAGCGTGACGGTGAGGTCGCCGGCGCTGCTCTGCGCGGACAGCGTGCCCACGTCGCGGGTCGCCGGCATCTTCTTGGTGGGATAGGGAACGCCCGCCCAGGAAGGGGACATGGCGACCAACAAGGCAAGCGAACAACCCAGACAAGCGGACTCGAAACGCACGTGACCTCCGACGACCCGTCAGGCGTCGTTGAAAAAATGAATGGACCATTGCGGACGCAATGATTCAGTTTTACACGATTCTGGGCTCAGTGACACGCGGGTTCGCCGGTCGCTTCGATTTCCACGAGCAGATCTTCCCGGCAGATGTCGGCGTGCAGATAGACGATGGGCGTGAGCGGCTGCAGAGCGGCGGCGAGCGCACCCTGGATGGCCTCGAGGTCGTCCGGCCGCCGTACGTACACCTTGTATTTCAAACCCCGCAACGTGTAGCACGCTCTGCCCGCCATGCGATTCGCTTCGTCGAGCAGCGCCTCGATGTTCGCCAGCGTTTCCTGCGTCTGAGCGACGACGTCGCCGGGATGGATGGACTCGTGACCCAGGATGCTGGCGGTGCCGGAGACGAACAGGTTCGTGCCGGCGGCTTCGCCGAGCACGCACGCGCGCGAGAAGATCGGGCTGTGCGCGCCGAACTTCGGCGGGTAGTGATAGGCGCTGGTCTGGCGCGGATTTTCTATCATGACGGGCGCCCAGCGCGATGCCAGGAAGAAAACCGAAAGCGGGCTGCCGGCCGACGAGCCCAGCGCACTGGCCGCCGGTACGCTGCCGATGGTGGCGCGGCCCGCCGCCCGAAAAGCCGCCCGCCGTGCCGAATTGAAGTGCCGGTAGCGCTCCTCGCCATCGGCCTCGTCATTGATCTGCGGCAGATAGTTCCAGATCCGCACGAGATGCGCGAAGCCGGTCACCTCCAGCACGGCAAAGAGGTCGTCATAAGCCCTCGTGGTCGCCCGCACCAGCGCCGCCGACCCGCCGCCCGACTCTTCGACGAGCATGGAGCCGAACAGCAGATGATCGCCGTGGCGCAGGCGGACGCGACCCTGCCGCAGCACTTCGTCCGACAAGGCACCCCCGCCGTCCTGCACGCGCCAGATTTCGCAGACGTCGGCGGCCGCTCCCAAGCTTGGGGTCATGCTCGCCGCCAGGGGCACCGGACACGAGATGGGCAGCATGCCGGTGGGCGGCAGGCGGTCGAATCCCGCCACACCCAGCACCGATTGCCACCAAACGTCGGGCTGTGCGGCGAGGTCGTCCAGCGCGACGTAATCGTGTTGCAAGGCGGTCATGAATCGCGAGTCTATCCTGACGCCCGGCGCCGCGGTAGGCGCGTGCAAAGCCTCAGAAGGCGACGTAAGGACCGGTGCCCACGCTGGTGGTTTCGTTTTCGATGGCGTTCGCCACGCGCCGGCCGTAGAAGAAGTTGAGCCCCCAGTCGAAGGTGGTGGTGGACGACGAGTAGGGGCCCGCCAGCGTGGGCAATGCCGTGTAGGACGGATTGTTGGTGGACAGCGTCTGCGCATTGCCGACGCTGAACGACGCCGACGTACTGTTGCCGCTCGCACCCTGCAGGGTGGCGGAGAAACTCTGCGTGCCGGTCGGACAATAAAATCCCGTGTAGTTGGAGTCCGTACATTGGCTCAGGCTCGAGTCGTTGAAAAAATACCCGTTCGACCCCGAATCGATGAAGCTCGTGGTCAACGACGCCCCGGCGAACACCGTGGTGAACTCACCGTACGTGTCGTCCAGGTTGAGGACGGTCTGCGTACCCGATTTGTTGTTGGACTGGGTATCGATGCCGAAGATCAGCGACCCGCTGACGGTGGCGGCGCCGGCGCTGTTCACGCTCGACAGGGAGATAATGGTGCCGTTGTTGTCGGTGGTGAAGGACGACACGGGATTCGATACCTGGCTCGCCAACGATGCCACGGACTGCGTGCACGCCGTTGCCGAACAGGAATAATAATAGCCGGATGCCGCATTCGACACGCAGTAGGAACCACAATCCTGCTTGAACACGCCCACGCCCAGGATGCCGTTGGCGCCGAACGTCGCCACCGTGTCCTCGGAGGTGCCGGTCGCGGCACAGGCCGAAGGCACCGTGGGATACCGGGAATCCCCGATCACCTGCACCGGCAGCGACGCCGCCGTTTCCCCCGATACCGTCAAGTCCGCCGACGCTACCGGACCCCAGCTGTAGCCGTCGACGAACTGAGTGCACTCGACGAGCGTGTTGCCGTCGGACGCCGCCGTGAGAGGCAGCGTCAAGGTCATTACCGACGACAAGATGCGCAGCCCCGTGGATCCGGTGTCCACCTGGATGTTGTCGATGGTCTGGCATTGCGTCGTGCTCCCCGGGATGCACACCGTGACGCTCGTGAACAACGTGTTCGCGCTGTTGCCGTTGGGGCCCGAATTGACCTCCACGCTCACCACGTTCGATGCCGCCGCCACCGGACCGGCCGAGGTGCCCGAGCCGGACCCGCCGTCGCCGCCGCCACAGGCCGCGACGATCATGCCCAACGCGCAGACGATGGCGCCGCGCGCCCTTCCCGTGAGCCATCGCATCAGTGCAGATCCTCCAATGACACACCGGCGGGCACCGCTTCCGGCAGATACGCCCGCCCGACGAAATGGCGCATGTGGCCGGTGGACTCGGCGACGAAATGCGTCTCGTTCACCGCGAAGTGGCGTCGGCTGGACTTGGACTTGGCCTCCGTGACATAGGATGCGAAGTACGTGCCCAGGGCCTGACTCAGATCGGGCAGCGACCGACCGGACCACGCCACGGCGAAGACGGTGCCTTCGGTGGTGACGAACTCGCGTAACAGGGTGCCCGACGGCAGTTCGATTTCGTGCAGGCGGTAGCCGCTGTACGCCATGGATTTGATGGTCCCTTTCATCTGCTCGCCGTCGCTCTGCACCGATGTTTCAGCCGCGCCGAGCGTCGCCGAGGCAATACAAGGTGCAAGCCCCCCGGCCATCAGCACCAACCACAAACCTGCATTTTTCATTTCGTACTCCATGCCGCTTGGAACCATTATCTACAATTTCGTTCACCCGGCAGGTGTCTGTTATGTGCAACAATCGAGCTTTTCCGCCAGATTTTACCTCTATTTACAGAGTTGCGCCGCGAAAGGGAGTGGCGCTGCGAAAGGCCGCGCAAGGTATAGTACCGCCCGAGGTGCAGCTGCACCCACACCCCGTGAGGACTTACGCCAGATGAGTATCAGTCATGTCGTGCCCGGCAAGAACGTCCCGCACGAGTTCAACGTCATCGTCGAAATCCCCATGAATGCGGATCCGATCAAGTATGAGGTTGACAAGGAGTCCGGCGCCCTGTTCGTCGATCGCTTCATGATGACGGCCATGCACTACCCCGCCAACTACGGCTACGTGCCGAAGACCATCGGCGAGGATGACGATCCGGTCGACGTGCTAGTGCATACCCCCTTCCCGCTGTTGCCGGGCGTGGTGGTGCGGTGCCGTCCCCTGGGCGTGCTGCGCATGGACGACGAGAAGGGCGGCGACGCGAAGCTACTCGCGGTTCCCACCGACGACATCTGCCCGCTGTTCACCCACTGGAAATCGATCGCCGACGTTCCCGAGATTCGCCTGAAACAAATCCAGCATTTCTTCGAGCACTACAAGGACCTGGAAACCGGCAAGTGGGTGAAGGTTCTCGGCTGGGCGGGTCTGGACGTCGCGCACGCCGAAATCATGGACGGCATCAAGCGCTACCACGAGCAAAAAGAGTAGCGGCGGCCGGCGCCTTGATCGGCGCACCGCGCTGTCGGCCGGTTATCCTCGCTGGGCCGGGCCTGGCGCCCGGCCCAGCCGGTCGAGCATCGGCCGGTCGCCGCGAGCAGCCCCGCCTTCTCAGAGCAGCTCCTCGGGCGCGAACGGCGCCAGCAGCTTGAGCGAGAAACGCTGCAGGCGCGTCGTCTCGGGATCGACGTGCCAGAGCTGTTCCGCCCCCGCTTCCCCGCTCTGCCATGCCAGACGGCCCTCCGGGTCGAGCGACAGGCGATAGCTGCCGTCCGCCCTGATGTCGTCGAGCAGATTGGTGACCTGGCGGGCAATCTCCGGACTGCGTATCACGAGTCCGAGCTCACTGTTGGTGCGGGCGGAACGGGCGTCCATGTTCATGGAACCGATGAACACGGTCTCCTGATCGATCACCACTGCCTTGGCATGCAGGCTGGCCGTGGAGCTGCGGAACGGATGGAAGCGCAGCCGTTTCTGGCCGAGCGTCGGGCGCACCTCGCTCAATTCCACACCGAGCTTCAGCAACGCAACCCGATAACGGGAGTACCCGTTGTGCACCAGCGGGGAATCGGTGGAGGCCAGGGAATTCGTGAGGATGCGCACGTGCACGCCGCGCTCCACCAGGCGCTGCATGAGCGCGACGCCCTCGTTCCCGGGAACGAAATACGGTGAGATCACGCTGACGTCGCGGCGCGCCGCGCCCATCAGCGCGGCGACGCGGCCCGCCATGGTGCGTTCGTCGTCGAGGGCCTCGCGGGCCATCTTGCCGGGCTGATCGGCGAGCACCGTCGCGCTCACCCAGGTGAGGCGCAGATCCTTCGCGTCGAGTTCGCGGGCCAGCCAGTTCGCGTCCGACGCGAAGAGCGCATCCTCCAGGGGTTTCGGCACCCCCTCGGCCCGCACCGGCGCCGCCAACGAGCCGATCGGATAGGCATACTTGCTGTTCCAGAACGCATCGAAGGTCGCCGACAACTGCGGCACGATGACGCCGGCCGCCAGGACGTCCAGGTCGATGAAATTGCTGTGCAGGTCACGCGTGAAATATTGATCGCCGATGTTGCGCCCGCCGGTGATGGCGAGCGCGTTGTCGGCGACGAACAATTTGTTGTGCATGCGGTGGTTGATGCGGGGGATGTCCGTGGCCGAGGCCACGAACCGCGTCCACATCGCAAACCGGCCGCCGGGGAAAGGATTGAAGACCCGCACCTCGACGTTCGGGTGCTGGCTCAAATGCAGGAAACGGCGGTCCTCGCCGGCCGTGTTCAAATCGTCCACCAACAGCCGCACGCGCACGCCGCGCGCGGCCGCGAGACGCAGGTGATGCAGCAGCAGCCGCGAAGAATCGTCGGCATGAATCAGGTAGTACTGGATGTCGAGCGTGCGCTGCGCGCGATCGGACAGCGCGATCAGGCTGGCCAGTGCCTCGTCGCCCGACGTCAGCAGGCGCACGCCGCTCGAGGAGCGCCCGGCGGTGCTGTCCGCGGCGATGCGGCCGAGCACGGTGCCTGCAGGCGCCGCGAGCGCCTGACTGGGAATTTTTCTGACGTGCTTCGGCAACCCGACGCAGCCGGCGAGAGCCAGCGCCAGACATGCGAGCTTCGCGCAGCGGGTCAGGACGGACACGCCCGACAGGGCACCCACCCGGGATTTTCGCATCGCCGCATCATATCAGGCACACTTCACGCCCATGCATGCACAACGCCGCATCCGCAGCTTCGTATTGCGCGCCGGCCGGGTCACCGCCGCACAGGAACGGGCGCTCGCCGAGCTGTGGCCGAAATACGGCATCGAGCCGGGCACCGACCCGCTCGATCTGGACACCATTTTCGGCCGCCGGGCCAGGCGCTGTCTCGAGGTGGGATTCGGCACGGGCGAGGTGATCGGCGCGCTGGCCCAGGCCAACCCGGACACCGACTACCTGGGTGTGGAAGTGCACCGGCCGGGCGTGGGCCGGCTGCTGCTGCAGGCCGAGCAGGCACAGCTCGGCAACGTCCGCGTCATCTGCCACGACGCCGTCGAGGTGCTGGGCGGCGGCGTCCCGGACGCCTCCTTCGACGAAATTCTGGTGTTCTTTCCGGACCCCTGGCACAAGAAGCGCCACCACAAACGCCGCCTCATCGACGACGCGTTCGCCGCCCTGCTCGCGGCTAAACTACGTCCGCGGGGCACCCTGCGCCTCGCCACCGACTGGCAGGCGTACGCGGAGCAGATGCTCGCGGTGTGCAATGCGAACACCGCGCTCGACTCGTGCAGCGCCGACCGCACCTACGTCGAAAGACCGGGCTTCCGGCCGGCCACCCGCTTCGAACGGCGCGGCGCGCGCCTGGGTCACGGCGTCTGGGATCTGGCTTACGTCAAGCGGGCCGGCCTCTAACCGAAGAAGCTGCCGCGAATCCCGTCGACGATGAACTGCACGGCCAGCGCGGCCAGCACCACGCCGGACAGACGGCTCATCACGGCGGCGCCCGTCACGCCGAGCACCCGGCTGAGGCGCGGTGCCGCGAGCATGAGCGCCCAGCAGATCGCCATCACCGCGGCGACCACAGCCAAAAAGCCGGCGAACAACACCGGCCGTCCCCAGATCTCCCCGGAGGTCAACAAGATGGTGGCGAGGGCGCCGGGACCGGCGATGAACGGAAACGCGAGCGGAAACACCGAGATGTCTTCGCGGTGCCGGGACTCTTCCTGCTCGGGAGCGGAGGAACGCGTACCCGACGTGCGGGCGAACACCATCTCGAGGGCGATCAGGAACAGCAGCGTACCCCCGGCGATCCGAAACGAACTCAGTGCGATGCCCATCAGATCGAGGAATTTTGCGCCCGCCAGCGCGAACAACACGCAGATGCCGAGGGCGATGACCGTCGATTTGGCGGCCATGTTGCGCTTGTAGCCGGCACCCGCCCCCTCGGTCAGCCCGGCGAACAACGGAATCAGCGAAATGGGTTCGACGACCACGAAAAACACCACGAAGAATTTAACGAGCTGTTCGATCATGGGCGATGCTCAACCCGGCGCTGTGGTGCCCGCGGCGGAACTGGTCTGCGCGTCGTCCCCCAATCTCACGCGCGAACGCAGCCAGAAATACAGGCCGACGGCCGGCAATGCCGCGGCGGCGCTCAGCACGAAATATTCCGTGTAGCCGATGCCGTTGACGATGTGGCCCGACCAGTAGCCGAGCACCTTGGCCGACAGCACGGTGATCGAGGACAGCATGGCGTACTGCGTCGCGGTGTGCCGGAGGTTGACGAGGCCCGACAGATAGGCGACGGCGGCCATGCCCAGAAAGCCGCCCGCCAGATTCTCGGCGGAGATGACCAGGGTGAGCCTGACCACGTCTCCCGCGGCATCGACCAGCAGCACGTACAGCAGGTTGGTGGCGGCCGCGAGAATGATGCCGAGCAACAGGCTGCGTTCGATGCCCCAGCGCACCACCGCGACACCGCCGACGAAGGCGCCCGTCATGCTCATCCAGATGCCGAACACTTTCGACACGGTCGCGATCTGCGTTTTGGTGAAACCGGCGCCCAGATAGAAATCCGCCATGATGCCGCCGCCCAACGCCTGGTCCGAGATCTTCAGGAGCAGCACGAACAGCACGATCACGACACCGATCCGCAGACCGAAGCGGCGGAAGAAATCCGCGAACGGCTCCAGCACGCCCTCCCGCAGCCCGGCGCTCCAACCCCGCGTCTGCAGGCGGCGGGTCAGCGGCTCGCGGGCGCGCAGGCACGCGACGATGGGTACGCACATCGCGAGCGACATGAGGCAGTACACCACCGTCCACCGCACATGATCGGCGAGGACCAGGGCCAGCGCACCGGTGAGTATCAACGCCAGCCGGTAACCGAGCGAATAGGTCGCCATCAGCGCGCCCTGGTCCTGGATGGGCGCAATTTCGATGCGGTAGGCATCCACGACGATGTCGAGCGTCGCACCCGCCACGGCGACGGCCAGCGTCACCAGCACGAACGGCAGGAGCCGGTTCGGCGTGATCCAGGCCATGGCGAACAAGCCCATCATGACCGCAAGCTGTGCGGCGAGCAGCCAGCTGCGGCGCTGCCCGAGACCGCCGAGCCAGGGCAGCCGGACCCGGTCGACCGCGGGCGACCAGAGAAATTTCAGCGCGTAGGTCACGCCGGCACTGGCGATCTGGGTGAGCTGCGCGCGGGGTATGCCCTGGTCCTTCAACCAGTACGCCAGCGTCCCCGAGACGAGCAGGAACGGCAGGCCGGAGGCGAAGCCGAACAGGAACAAGGTTCCCGCCGCGGGCTGCGCAAAGGCCGCCCAGACCGAGGGTTTGGCGGCGGCCGGCGACGACGGTGTGGGGCGGGACATGCCGCGCGATGATAACTCGGCCGGGTGCCCCGCGGGTGCGCTTGCAGCGCGCCGCTTCCCTTGCCAGACTGCCCCTCTCATGGGACACGCATACAGGACTGAATTCATCGAGCTGTGCATCGAGCTCGGCGTCCTCAAGTTCGGCAGTTTCAAACTCAAATCCGGCCGCGACAGCCCTTACTTCTTCAATGCCGGGCTGTTCAGCACGGGCGACGCCATCGCAGCCGTGGGGCGCGCCTACGCCGCCGCGCTCGCCGTCGCGCAGACGCCGGTCGACATGCTGTTCGGACCGGCCTACAAGGGCATCCCCCTGGTGACGGTGACGGCGGCGGCGCTCGCCGCGCAGGGCCGCAGTCTGCCCTTCGCCTTCAATCGCAAGGAGGTCAAGGATCACGGTGAAGGCGGCGGCATCGTCGGCGGTGCGTTGACGGGACGCGTGCTCATCGTCGACGACGTCATCACCGCGGGCACGGCGATCCGCGAATCCATCGACATAATCCGCTCGGCCGGCGCCACGCCGGCGGCAGTTTTGCTCGCGCTCGACCGTCAGGAACGCGGCACCGGCGAGAGCCGCCGCTCCGCGGTACAGGAAGTTCGCGAGCAGTTCGGCATTCCCGTCATCACGGTGATCGGCCTCGACGATCTGCTCGAGCACCTGCGCGCGCACGGGCGCGGCGCCGAGGTCGCCGGCATGCAGGCCTACCGCGATCGCTACGGGGTCACCGTATGATCCGCTCGGGGACGCGCGCTTGAACTACCCTGCCCGCGTTCTGTGCGTCCTGACACTGGGCGTCGTGGTCGCCGGGGCGGCCGCGGCGGCCCCGGCCTCCGGCCGTAAACTCTATCGATGGACGGACGCGCACGGCGAAGTGCACTACGGCGACCTCGTTCCGCCGGAATACGCGGGCCAGGAGCAGAGCGTCATCAATTCGCAGGGAATGGTCACCGAGCACCTGGATGCACAGAAGAGCGCGGAGCAGGCGGCCGCCGACGAGCAGAAGCGGCTCGAGGCCCGGCAGCGCGCGGCACGCGATGGCAACCTGCTCAACACCTACGCCTCGGTGCAGGAGATCGAGCGGCTGCGGGATCAGCGGCTCGGCCTGTTGACGGACCAGATCAAGGTCACCGGCCAGTTCCTGGAAACCCTGGACGGGCGGATGAAAAAACTCCGCGTGACCAGCCTGCACTTCAAACCCTATAGTACGGACGTCAACGCTCCGCCCATGCCCGACCAGGTCGCCGAAGATCTAGTGCGCGTCGCAAACGATATCCATACCCAGGAGGAGAACCTGCGCGAGAAGCGCAGCGAAGAGGCCATCATGAGCAAAGAATTCGCAACCGACATCGCGCGTTTCAAAGAATTGAAGGGCATCCATTGACCGTCAAGACCCGCGTCGTGGTGGGGGTCACGGGCGGCATCGCCGCCTACAAGAGTCCGGATCTGGTGCGCCGGCTCATGGAACGCGGTGCCGAGGTCCAGGTGGTGATGACGGCGTCGGCGGAAAAATTCATCTCGGCCATGAGCTTTCAGGCGGTTTCCGGCCGCCCCACCCGCAACGACCTCTGGGATGCCGAAGCGGAAGCGGCCATGGGTCACATCGAACTCGCGCGCTGGGCGCAACTCGTGCTCGTCGCTCCGGCCAGCGCCGACTTCATCGCCCGCCTCGCCGGCGGCCGTGCCGACGACCTGCTGTCGACGCTGTGCATCGCCACCGAAGCACCCATCGTGATTGCACCCGCCATGAACCGTGTCATGTGGGCGAACCTGGCGACCCAGGCCAACGTCGCGACCTTGATGGCGCGCGGCATCCGTTTTCTGGGACCGGCGTCCGGTAGTCAAGCCTGCGGGGAAGTCGGTGCCGGGCGCATGTGGGAGCCTGTACAGCTGGCGGAGAGTCTGTTCGCGCCGCCGGCCAACGCCGGTCTGCTGGCGGGTCTCAACGTGCTCATCACCGCGGGCCCGACCCGCGAACGGCTGGACCCCGTCCGGTATCTGACCAACCGTAGTTCCGGGAAGATGGGTTTCGCCGTGGCGGCGGCGGCGCACGAGGCGGGGGCGCACGTCACGCTGGTATGTGGTCCGGTCCATCTGCAGACGCCGCCGGGGGTGACGCGTATCGACGTGGAGAGCGCACGCGACATGTACGCCGCGGTGCATCGTCAGGTGGCGGAGGCGGACGTGTTCATCGCCGCCGCCGCGGTCGCCGACTTCCAGCCGGTCACCGTGTCGAAGCACAAGATCAAGAAACAGGGGGTGGCGGTCAAGCTCGATCTGGAACCGGCGCCGGACATCGTAAAGTCGGTCGCCGACATGGCCAAGCGGCCGTTCGTGGTGGGCTTCGCCGCGGAAACGAACGACGTGGAGGACAATGCGCGCAGCAAACTCAAGCGCAAGAAACTCGACATGATCGCTGCGAACCACGTCGGCGACGGCATCGCCTTCGACTGCGACGACAATGCGCTCACCGTGTTGTGGCCGGGCGGCAAAGTCGAGGTGACGCGCGGACCGAAACTCGAGGTGGCGCGCGAGCTCATCGCGCTCATCGCCGGCCGCCTGCCGCCCGACGCCGGCGGCCCGCACCGGGCTCCCCGCAAGCGGCGCATCGCCACCCCCGAGACGCGCACCCGCGCGCGCGCCCGCCGCGTCCGGCGTTGAACGCCATGCGGCGCACGATGAAGCTGAAGATCCTGGATCCGCGCGTGGGGCGGGAGTTTCCGCTGCCGCAGCATGCCACCGGCGGCGCGGCGGGCATGGACCTGCGGGCCTGCATCGAGGGTCCGCTGGTGCTGGCGCCCGGTGCGGCGGAATTGATTCCCACCGGCATCGCTCTCTACGTCGAGGATCCGCAACTCGCGGCACTGCTGCTGCCGCGCTCCGGACTGGGTCACAAGAACGGCATCGTGCTCGGCAATCTGGTGGGCTTGATCGACTCGGATTATCAGGGGCCGCTGATGGTTTCCTGTTGGAACCGCGGCAGCGCCACCTTCACCATCATGCCCGGTGACCGGATCGCACAGATGGTGATCGTGCCCGTGGTCCACGTCGACTTCGAGGTGGTCGAGGACTTCACCGCCTCCGTCCGCGGCGGCGGCGGCTTCGGTAGTTCGGGCCACCGGTAGGGTCGCGGCGTCGCCCTGGGCCCCGAGTCGGGGGCCGTATCGGGGCCGGTATTGCGCCCGGCCCGCCAATCTCGGTGCACGCCCCGGATATGGCGCTGGTGGACGCGCGCGACGCTGGGCATGCTGGCGTGCATGGCAATCAGCGACTGGCCGATCGATGAAAGACCGCGCGAGAAGCTGCTGGACAGGGGCGCGGCGGCGCTTTGCGATGCGGAACTGCTGGCGATACTGCTGCGCAACGGCACCCCCGGCCATTCCTCGCTCGACGTGGCCCGCAACCTGCTCAAGAGCTTCGGCTCGCTGCGCAAGCTGCTGGCCGCGGACCGGCGGCGGTTTTGTGCGCAACCGGGCATGGGTGCGGCGCGGTTCGCGGAACTGCAGGCCGCCCTCGAGATCGCGAGGCGTCAGATGTCCGAGTCGCTGCGCACCGGTCCGTCGCTGTCGAGCCCGCGCGCGACCTGCGACTTCCTCATCGCGAAGCTGCGGGACCTCGAGCACGAGGTGTTCTGCTGCCTGTACCTGGACAAACGCCACCGCCTGATCCAGTTCGAAGAGCTGTTCCGCGGCACCATCGACGGCGCGAGCGTGCATCCCCGTGAGATCGTCAAGCTGGCATTGCAGCGCAACTGCGCCGCCGTCATCGTCGCCCACAACCACCCGTCCGGCGTCGCCGAACCCAGCCAGGCCGACCAGCTCATCACACAGCGCGTGAAGGAGGCGCTGGCGCTGGTCGACATCCGTCTGCTCGACCACATCATCGTCGGCGACGGCGTGAGCGTCTCGCTCGCCGAACGTGGACTGCTGTGACGCCCGGCTGCCCCGCTCGCAGCGCGCGGCGCGCCGGCCTCATCCCGTGCGGCGGATCGCCCGGAACATGCCGCTCCGGTCGGCCTGCCAGCGGCGCCGCCCGATGATGGACAAAAGCGTCTTCGCCTGCTCGGCATCGAAACGCGCATCGCACGACACGGATTCGAAGAATTGCGCATCGCCCAGCAGCTCGCCCGCTTCGACGGCGTCCACGGTGGCGAAGCCCATGGTCCAGTCCGGAAATTCACGCTCCAGCACCGCCTCGCGCAGGATGGGACGCATGTTGCGCTTGTCGCGGAATATCGTGCTGCTCACGGCGTCGACCATGCCCGGCTCCCCCTCGAGGAGCTGGACGAAACGGCCGCCCACGTACAGCAGCATTCCAGAGACGTCGTATTTCCGGTTCGCCGTGCGGGCCTGCTTGAGGAATTTGAGGATGTCGTGCTCCTGAATGTCCGGCACGACCGTGCTCACGAAAATCACATGAATCAACTTGTCCATCGCATACCCCGCGCTTCGATGCGCATCAGCTTAAGTCGTCGCCCCGCTGGAATCGAGAACGGCGCTGCGAATCTGCGACGCGCTCGGCGCAGATCGCGCGAGCTGTCGCGCTACCGCGTCGCGCCGCCGCGCCGCACCGCCTCTTTCAGCGCGCCGTCC
>CAZZYJ010000026.1:0-21079 GCA_964658215.1 uncultured Steroidobacteraceae bacterium
GACGGCATCGCCGTCCAGGCGTGGGGCTCGGCGGTCACCGGCGCCGGCCTCGAGGCGCTGCGCGACGCCATGGCCCGGGCGGTGCGGACCAATCAGGTGCGGCGCACGCTGCACCTGCAGCTCACCGCCGCCGCGGTCCGCTCGGATCTGTACCGCCGCCACGCGCTGCGGGCCGAGCGGCAGCAGGAAGATGGCAGCTGGGAGATCGACGTCGAACTGGATGCGTCGGAGATCGGCAAGCTGCTCGGCAATCATGGGGTGACCCTGGTGGCCGACGCGGCCGACGCGGCCGATGCGTCCGCCGTGAGCCCGGCCGCTCGCGGCTCTCAAGTTCTCTTGTGAGCAGGATGTCGGCTGTTAGAATGCCCGGCTGCTGCACATCGAATAACTAGTCCGCAACTCAAATTAGGCATGACGAATGGCTTTGAACGAACCTGGGGGCGAGAAACGCAATCCGTGGAACCGTCCGCAACAGTCCCAGAACGATCTGGACGACGTGTTGCGCAATTTCCAGCGCCGGCTGGCGAGCCTGTTTGGCCGCGGCAGCGGCGGTCTGGGCGGGGGGCAGGGCGTTCCCAGCTTCGGCAAGGGGCTCGGCACCGCTCTGGCGATCATCCTCGCGGTATGGGTTGCGAGCGGTCTCTATCGGGTCGACGCCCAGGAGCGCGCCGTCATCCTGCGTTTCGGCAAATACGAGGCGACCAACGGGCCCGGTTACAACTGGCACCTGCCCTGGCCGATAGAACGGCGCATCATCGTCAACGTGTCGCGCCAGTACAGCGTCGTCGACGATGCCCGCATGTTGACGGCGGACACCAATCTGGTGGAGGTCAAGTCTGCGGTGCAATACACGCAGCCCGACCCGATCAAATATCTGTTCAGGGTGAAGGACGTCGAAGATACGCTCACCCAGGTCAGCGAGAGCGCGATGCGCGAGGCCGTGGGACAGGCCTCGCTCGACAAGGCGCTGGGGTTCGACCCGTCGATCACGGACCGCGCCCGGGTGCTGCTGCAACGGACGATGGACAACTACGACATGGGCATCCGCATCATCAGCGTGAAGCTCGGCGAGGTGATCGTGCCCGACGCGGTGCAGGACGCGCAGCGTGACGCGATCAAGGCGGACAAGGACCGCCAGCGCTATCAGCAGGAGGCCGAGCTGTACCGCAACGACGTGGTGCCCCGCGCCCGCGGCGCGGCGGCCAAGGAGGTGCTCGATGCCGAAGCCTACCGGCTGCAAGTCCTCGCGCTCGCGCAGGGCGAGACCTCCCGCTTCGATCAGGTGCTCGAACAGTACGACCGTGCCCCCGCGGTGACGCGCGAACGCATGTTCCTCGACACGCTCGGCAACGTCTACAAGAACTCGCGCAAGGTGATCGTCGATGCGAAGAACGGCAACAGCATGATGTATCTGCCGTTGGACAAGCTGATCGCCGCGGGGCCGCAGTCCATCAGCCTGCCGAACGACACCATGACGGTGCCTGCGGCGCGGATACCGGAAGTCCAGGTGGCGCCGATCGAAGATCCGGCCCGTGCACGCGGAGTGCGATGATGCAGAACAGACTCTTGTACATCCTGCTGAGCGTGGTCGCGGTCATCCTGCTGGTGCGAGCCAGCGTGTTCACCGTGAGCGAGGGACAGCTCGCCATCAAGTCGACCGGCGGCAACATCATCGAATCGAATTTCGAACCGGGGCTGCATCTGCGCATTCCGCTCATCAACGAGGTGAGCCGTTTCGACAAGCGCATCCTCACGCAGACCTACAACGCCGAGCACTTCCTCACCCGTGAGCAGGAACAGCTCAACGTCGACTTCTACGTCAAATGGCGCATCGCCGATCTGCGCCGTTACTATGAATCGACCGGCGGCACGGAAGAGGTCGCCAACGCGCGCCTGGGCGAGACCATCAAGGACAGCATCAAGAGCGTGGTGACGCAGCGCACCCTGCAGCAGGTAGTCACGGCGGAACGCGCCGAATTCACCGATGCGATGATGAAGAGCGCGCGGCCCGCGGCGCAGCAACTCGGCATCGATCTCGTCGACGTGCGCATCACCAAGATCGACCTGCCGCAGCAGGTGCAGGATTCGGTGTTCGAGCGCATGCGGGCGACGTTCAAGGCCCAGGCGGCGAAGTTGCGCGCCGAAGGCGTCGAGACCTCCGAGCGCATCCATGCCGAGGCCGACAAGGAACAGACCGAGGTGCTGGCGGACGCCTCGCGCAAGGCCAGCGAGACGCGCGGCCAGGGCGATGCCTCGGCGAGCGAGGTGTACGCGAAATCCTATTCGAAGAACGCCGAGTTCTACAGCTTCTATCGCAGCATGCAGTCCTATCGGGAGTCGGTGGGCACCCAGGGCGACGTGCTGGTCATCGCCCCGGACAGCGCGTACTTCAAGTACTTCAAACAACCGCAGCCCCAGCGCTGAGCTCGGGATCTGACGATGGACATCGGTTGGAGCGAGCTGGCGCGCTATCTGGGCGGGGCTTTTGCGCTGTATCTCGTGCTCGAGGGCATCCTGCCCTTCCTCAATCCGAGCGCCGCGCAACGCCTCATGGCAAAATTGGCGCAGACCGAACCGCGGCAGCTGCGGTGGGGCGGTCTGATCAGCATGGTGGCGGGGCTGGCACTCCTATGGATGGCGCGTAATGGGTAAGAACCTGGTTGTCATCGGCCTGCAATGGGGCGACGAGGGCAAGGGCAAGGTGGTGGACCTGCTGACCGACAGGGCGCAGGCCGTGGTGCGGTTCCAGGGCGGCCACAATGCCGGGCACACGCTCGTGATCCGCGGCAAGAAGACCATCCTGTCGCTCATTCCGTCGGGAATCCTGCACGGGCACGTGCAGTGCCTGATCGGCAACGGCGTGGTGTTGTCCCTGGAGGCTTTCTTCAAGGAAGCACAGACGCTCATCGGCGAAGGCGTCCCGGTGTTCGACCGCCTCAAGATCAGTCCCTACTGCCCGCTCATCCTCGCCTCGCACGTGGCCCTGGACCGGGCGCGCGAAAAAGCCCAGGGGGCGAACGCCATCGGCACGACGGGGCGCGGCATCGGTCCGGCCTACGAGGACAAGGTGGCGCGCCGCGCGCTGCGCGTGGCCGACCTGTTCCACCGCGAACGCTTCGCCGCCAAGCTGGGCGAGATCCTGGATTATCACAACTTCGTCCTGCAGCGCTATTTCCACACCACACCGGTCGACTTCCAGCAGGTGCTCGAGTCGAACCTCGAGTTCGGCGAGCGCTTGAAGCCGTTGGTGGCCGACGTCACGGGCATTCTCGAGAAGCTCAGCGTGGACGGTGGCAACGTGCTGTTCGAAGGCGCCCAGGGCGCGATGCTCGACGTCGATCTCGGGACCTATCCGTACGTGACCTCCTCGACGACCACGGCGGGCGGCGCGGCGGCGGGCACGGGTCTCGGCCCGCGCCGGTTGCACGAGGTGCTCGGCATCGTCAAGGCCTACGCCACGCGCGTGGGTGCGGGACCGTTTCCCACCGAGCTGTTCGACCAGTTCGGCGAGCACCTGTCCCGTGTCGGCCACGAATTCGGTTCCGTCACCGGCCGCCCGCGGCGCTGCGGCTGGTTCGATGCGGTGGCGCTGCGCCGCTCCATCGTGCACAGCAGTTGCTCGTCGCTGTGCGTCACCAAGCTCGACGTGCTCGATGGTCTCGATACGATACGCATCTGCGTGGGCTACGAGATCGACGGCACCGTCCTCGACACGCCGCCCCTGCTGCCGGCGCATTTCGGTGAATGCCGGGCGGTGTACGAAGAGCATCCGGGCTGGAAGGAGAGCAGCGTTGGCATCACACGCTACGAGGAGCTGCCGGAAAATGCCCGCAGCTACATCGAGAGACTGCAGCGGCTGGTCGGCATCCCCATCGACATCGTTTCCACCGGTCCCGACCGGGACCACACCATCCTCCGACGCCATCCTTTCGGCTGACGCCGCAGCGGTCCGCCGGTGGTGTGCGCCGCGCCGGTGCGGGGCGCTGTGGTGGTGTGCTGCGCTGATGCTGTACGGCGCGGTGGCCGCCGCGGGTGGGGGGCGCGACGCGACGGCGGGTCCCGTTGACGATGCGGTGCCTGCCGCGAGCGGGTCACCCTGGCTGGACACCCGTCGCCCGGCCGACGTGCGGGCGGCGCTCGCCGTCGCCGCCATGAAGCTCGATGAGAAAATCACGCTGCTGCACGGCTTGATGGCGCTGCCCGGCGCGGCGCCGGGCCGGAGCGTTCCGCCGCTGCCGTCCGACGCCATTCCCGGCGCTGGCTACGTGGCCGGCGTGCCGCGGCTCAACATTCCGGCGCTCAAGGAAACCGATGCCAGCCTGGGCATCGCCAACCCCCATGGTCAGCGGCCCGGGGACGTCGCCACGGCGCTGCCCTGCGGTCTTGCGCTCGCCGCCTCCTTCGACCCCTCGCTCGCCTATCGGGCCGGCGCGCTGGTGGGGAGCGAGGCGCGCGCCAAGGGCTTCAACGTCCTGCTGGGGGGCGGCATGAATCTGGCGCGTGACCCGCGCAATGGCCGCAATTTCGAGTACTTGGGCGAGGACCCGTTGCTGGCAGGCACGCTCGCGGGAGAAGCCGTGCGCGGCATCCAGGACCAGCACGTCATCTCGACCGTCAAACACTTCGCCTTGAACGCCAACGAAACCAACCGCACCACGCTCGACGCGCGGCTGGGCCGGGCGAGCCTGCGCGAGTCGGATCTGCTGGCGTTCGAAATCGCGATCGAACGCGGCCATCCCGGCGCGGTCATGTGTGCCTACAACCGGGTGAACGGTGAGTACGCCTGCGGCAATCGCTGGCTGCTTCAGGACGTGCTGAAAGGGGCGTGGCGCTATCCCGGGTGGGTGATGTCGGATTGGGGTGCGGTGCACGACGTGGGGTACGCCGCGGCCGGCCTCGACCAGGAGTCCGGAGAACAACTGGATGCCGCCGACTATTTCGACGCACCGCTGCGGGCGGCGGTGGCGGACGGCTCGCTGCCGAAGGCCCGGATCGACGACATGGTGCACCGGATACTGCGTTCGATGTACGCGGTGGGCATCGACCTGTCGCCGTCGGCGGCGGCGATGAGCCCCATCGACTATCCCGAACACGCGAGGCTCGCGCTCGAGATGGCACGCAAGGGCATCGTGCTGCTCAAGAACGACGCCGCGCTGCTGCCGATAACGCATGCACCGGCGCACATCGCCGTGATCGGCGGCCATGCCAGGCTCGGCGTCCTTTCCGGAGGCGGTTCGGCCCAGGTGACCCCGTTCACGAGTCCCCTGGCGCGCGGCGCCGGCGGCGTCGTCGACGGACAGCTCTACGATCCGTCCGCGCCCTACGAGACGCTGCAGGCAGCCGCTCCCGCGAGCCGCTTCTCGTTCGACGACGGTGCCTTTCCGGCGCGCGCCGCCGCCCTTGCCGCCCGCTCGGATCTGGTCGTGCTGTTCGTCACCCAGCCGCAGTCCGAGGGCATCGACGTGCCAGACCTGGCACTGCCGGGTGGTCAGAACGAGATGGTGAACGCAGTGGCAGCCGCCAACCCGAACACCGTCGTGGTGCTCGAAACGGGAAACCCCGTGACCATGCCTTGGATCGCGGGTGTCAAGGCGGTGCTGGCCGCCTGGTATCCGGGTCAGGAAGGCGGTCAGGCCATCGCCGACGTGCTGTTCGGCGTGGTCAACCCGTCGGGCCGCCTGCCGGTCAGCTTTCCGGCCGCCGAAGCCGATCTGCCGCGACCGGCGCTGCCGAATCTGCGCAGTGAACCCGGTACGGACGTGAGCATCGATTACGCCGAAGGCGCAGACGTGGGTTACCGCGGATTCTCACGCCGCGCGGCGGCGCCCTTGTTCGCGTTCGGCCACGGCCTGTCGTACACGCGTTTCGTCTACAGTGACGCCGTCGTGAGCGGGGGCCGGCGTCTCGCCGCGAGGTTCGTGGTGCGCAACGTCGGCCTGCGCGCCGGCGCCGACGTCCCCCAGATATATCTGACGGCGGCGGCCGGCAGGCCGGTCCTACGACTCATCGGGTTCCAGCGGGTCGAGCTTGCCCCGGGCGAAAGTCGTACTATCAGCGTCGTGGCGGACCCGCGCCTGCTGGCGTCGTTCGATGCGCAACGCAACGCGTGGCGGATCGACGGGGGGACCTACCGCGTGGGCATCGGACGGTCCGCGGTCGACTTGCAACTGGGGGGCGAGGCGGTCATCCGCCGCTACCGCGGCACGCTGCCGCGTCGTTGAATAATTTGAATCAAAAACGGAACCGTTCCATGGCACTCAACACCGTCGTTACTTCTGCGGCCGCCGGCGATCCTGAACGGGCCGACGCGCCCGCACACTATTCGAGCGATCTGCGCGCCTTCGTGTTCGCCTTGTTCTTCGCGTTCGGCGGCATCACCAGCCTGAACGACGTGATCATCCCGAAGCTCAAGGCGCTGTTCACGCTCTCCTACGGCGAGGTCATGCTGGTCCAATCGGCGTTCTTCGCGGCGTATTTCATCGTATCCATACCGGCAGCCGCGCTGGTGCGCCGCATCGGCTACATGCGCTCGGCCGTCGCGGGACTGCTGACCATGACCGCCGGCTGCCTGCTGTTCATCCCGGCCTCCTCGCAGGGGCTGTTCGGTCTGTTCCTGGTGGCGTTGTTCGTTCTGGCCGCGGGCATCACGACGGTGCAGGTGGTTGCCAATCCGCTGATCTCCATGCTGGGCACGCCGGCCACGGCGAGCAGCCGGCTGACCTTCGCGCAGGCCTTCAACTCGCTGGGCACCACCGTGTTTCCCTACGTGGGCTCCATCTTGATTCTCGGGGCGCTCGCGACGACCGACCCGGCAACCTTGTCGGGCGCGGCGCTGGATCAGTTTCGCAGCACGGAAACGCGGGTCATCGTCCACACCTATCTGGGCCTCGCCGCCGCGCTGACGCTGCTCGCCGCCCTCGTCTGGCTGCGACGCAAGGCCCTGGTCGAGGCTGAGTCGCCCGCGACTCCGGTGTTGCGCGCCTTCAACCTGCTGACACAGCATCGTTTCGCGTTCGGTACGCTGTGCATCTTTCTCTACGTCGGCGGCGAGGTGGCGATCGGCTCGCTGCTGGTGAGCTATTTGATGCAGAGCTCCGCGCTCGGCGTGTCCGCGGTCGAGGCGGGCAAACATGTGCCGTTTTACTGGGGCGGCGCCATGGTGGGCCGCTTCGTCGGCGCGTACCTGCTGCGCGTCTTCATGCCGGGCAAGGTGCTGGCGTGCGCGGCCGCGACGGCCATCGCCCTGCTGTTGATCTCCTCGCAAACCACGGGGCTCGTCTCGGGCTGGGCGCTGCTCGCCGTCGGCTTGTTCAACTCCATCATGTTCCCGACCATCTTCTCCCTGGCGAGCGAGGGGCTGGGGAAGCGGGCCGCGGAAGGGTCGGGCGTGATCTGCATGGCCATCGTCGGCGGGGCCGTCATTCCCCTGGTCACCGGCAACGCTGCCGACTACTGGGGACTCAAATTGGCGTTGGTCGTGCCCGGCGCGTGCTATCTCGGAATATTATTGTTCGGCTGGTTCGCCCGGCGGCCGCTGGCGGAGGGCGGCAACTCCTAGGCTTGCGTGGCGGCCTCCGCCGAATACACTGATGGCCACCATCCGGAGGAACCCGCCATGCCCCTCGTATCATTGAAAGGCAGCAAGCGCGAGCTGCTGCGCGGTTCGCATATCCTCGCTGCCGCCGATGCGTCCGAACGCTTGGAAGTCACCGTGCTCGTGCGCCGGCGCTCTGCCGAGGTGATGAAGTCGAGGGTCGCCGCGCTCGGTGCCGGCACGGCCCCGCAGGGCTTCATGACCCGCGAAGAGTTCGCGCGGCAGCACGGCGCCGATCCGGCCGACGTGGCGAAGGTGCGGCAATTTGCCGCAGGGCAGGGCCTGGCCGTGCTGCAGGAACATGCCGGACGCCGCACCCTGGTGCTGGCCGGGACGGTGGCGCAGTGCAGCGCCGCATTCGGGGTGGAACTGCACCACGTCGAGCACGAGGGCGGTACCTATCGCGGTCGCAGCGGCGAGATTTTCATACCCGGTGACCTGCAGGACATCGTCGAGGCCGTGCTCGGTCTCGACGACCGGCCGCAGGCCAAAACGCATTTTCGCGTGCGCCCGGCAGGATCAATCCGGCACGCGGGGGCGGCGGCCGCCTCTTTCTCGCCCCCGCAACTGGCTGCGCTCTATGGGTTCCCCGCGGGCGATGGTGGCGGCGAGTGCGTCGCCTTGATCGAACTGGGCGGCGGCTACAAGCCGGCCGACCTGTCCACCTACTTCGCGGGCCTCGGCGTGAGCGCTCCCAAGGTGCTCGCGGTGTCGGTGGATCAGGGCAAGAACGCCCCCACGGGCGATGGCGGCGGCCCGGACGGCGAGGTCATGCTCGACATCGAAGTGGTGGGGGCCATCGTCCCGAAAGCGACGATCGCGGTGTATTTCGCGCCCAACACCGATGCCGGGTTCCTGGATGCCATCACCACCGCCATCCATGACACCACCCATAAACCGTCGGTGATCTCCATCAGCTGGGGCGGCCCCGAGTCCTCCTGGACCGACCAGGCCATGACGGCCATGGACGAAGCCCTGCAGGCCGCCGCCACGATGGGGATCACCGTGTGCGTGGCATCCGGCGACAACGGTTCCGGCGACGGCGCGACGGGCGGCGGCGATCACGTCGATTTCCCAGCCTCGAGCCCCTATGCACTGGCGTGCGGTGGGACCAGCCTGCGTGCAACGTCGGGCACCGTCACGAACGAAAGTGTCTGGAACGACGGCGCCGGGGGCGGCGCCACCGGCGGCGGCGTCAGTGGTTTCTTCCCGCTGCCCGCCTGGCAGCAGGGGCTCAAGGTCACCCGCACCGGGGGCGCCGCGGCGGCGCTGGCCATGCGCGGGGTGCCCGACGTATGCGGCGATGCCGACCCGCAGACGGGCTACGACGTGCGCGTCGACGGCACGGACACGGTGATCGGCGGCACCAGCGCGGTGGCTCCGCTGTGGGCGGCGCTCATCGCACGCATCAACCAGCACAACGGCAAACCGTCCGGTCTGATCCAACCGCAGTTGTACAAGAGCGCCCAGGCGTTGCGCGACGTGACCGAAGGCAACAACGGCGATTTCGCGGCAGCCGCGGGGTGGGACGCGTGCACGGGACTGGGGTCACCGGACGGCGCCGGCCTGTTGGGGGTGCTCTAGCGACGCGTCTCCCGGGTCAGATGTAGTGACCCGGGGTGCCGAACAGGCCGACGACGCCGATCACGATCAGATAAATGGCGATGATGAAGTTCAGCAGCCGCGGCACGATGAGAATGAGGATGCCGGCGATCAGCGCGACGAGGGGCGCAATGCTCAAATGCAGGTTCATGAAGGCTCCGATGAAACGTCAGTGAAATAGTTTAAGCGCGTTTTGCAGCGTCTTGACGACCCCCCACAGCAGCGGCACGCCGACCGCCGCCCACAGCACGAGCAACCTGCCTTTCATGACCCGCTCCGATGGTGGTGGCGCTCGTCGACGGCGCGCATGCCGAGATTGCACAACGCGCCGATCAGCAGCAGGCCGCACATCAGGTACAGCGTGATGGAGTAGGCCTGCGCCTTCGGTATGCCGTGCTCGATCTGGAACCTGCGCAGGTAATTGACCAGCACGGGGCCGAGCACCCCCGCCACCGACCATGCCGTCAGCAGCCGGCCGTGGATGGCGCCCACGTTCAAGGTGCCGAAGAGGTCGCGCAGATACGCGGGAAAGGTGGCAAAGCCGCCGCCGTACATCGAGATGATCACGGCGAACGCGGCGACGAACAAACCTATGGAATGCAGCTGCCCGATCGACGGGATCAGCGCATACAGCACGATGCCCAGCGAAAAGAACACGGTGTACGTGTTGCGCCGTCCCAGGGTGTCCGAGGCGGCCGCCCAGAGAAAGCGGCCGGCCATGTTGAACAGGCTCAGCAGACCGACGAAACCTGCGGCCGCCGCGGCGGACACGCGGCCTGCGAATATCTCCTGGATCATCGGCGAGGCCTGGCCGAGTATCCCGATGCCCGCGGTCACGTTCATGCACAGGATGCCCCACAACAGCCAAAACTGCGGGGTCCGCCAGGCGTGGTCCACCGCGACGTCCGCCGTGGTGACCAGCGTGCGGGTCTGCGTAGTCGCCACCCACCCGGCGAGCTTCCATCCCGGGGGCGGCACCCGCACGGCGATCACGCCTATCATCATGAACATGAAGTAGATCACGCCGAGGGTGACGAAGGTCTCCATCACCCCGGCCGACCGGGCGGTCTTGAAATGCTCCATCAACAACAGCGAGAGGGGGGCGCCGATCAATGCGCCGCCGCCGAATCCCATTATGGCCATGCCGGTGGCCATGCCGGGCCGATCGGGAAACCATTTGATCAGGGTGGACACCGGCGAGATGTAGCCGATGCCGAGGCCGCAGCCGCCCAACACCCCGTACCCGGCATACAGCAGCCAGATCGAATGCCAGTGGATACCGAGGCCTGCGACCAGGAAGCCGCCGCCGAAGCACAGCGCCGCGACGAACATCGACAGGCGCGGACCCACCCGGTCCACCCAACGTCCGAAGATCGCGGCGGACAGGCCGAGCAGCGCGATGGCGATGGAGAACGTCCACCCCACGTCGGTCAACTGCCAATCGCCGGGCGCGGCGTGGGTGACGCCGATCAGCTTCGTCAGCGGCAGGTTGAACGTCGAGAACGCGTAGACCTGGCCGATGGCGAGGTGGATGGCGAGCGCGGCGGGGGGGGCCAGGAACCGGTCGTAACCTGCCGGCGCGACACTGCTTTCCCGGTCAAAAAAAGACAGACCCATGACGTAGGACGGCGGGGAGCGCGGGCCGGGTGCCCGGCTGGACGATTTTGATCATTTCGACCTGATTGGTGCCCAGGAGAGGACTCGAACCTCCACGAATTGCTCCACTGGTACCTGAAACCAGCGCGTCTACCAGTTCCGCCACCTGGGCAAGATGGGTCGCCTAGCGCGAGGCGCAGGAATCTACGCACCCACCCTGAGCTTGTCAATTGTTACCACCACCGTCGGGTGAATGGCGCAGCGCGCGAAACGGGCCGGCGCCAGTGGCGGCGTGCATACTCGATGCATGACCCTGGTAATGCCAACCCCGGATCCGGCGACTTTACGGCGCCGCGACGATATCATCGCCGCCCTGCGGGCCCTCGTACCGGGTGAGGGCGTCATCGACCGGGGCGACCAGTTGGTGGCCTACGAGTCGGATGCGTTGACCGCGTACCGCCAGATTCCCCTGCTGGTGGTCCTGCCGGAAACGACGGCACAGGTCAGCGCGATCCTGCGCTGGTGCTCGGAGCACGACGTGCGCGTCGTGCCGCGCGGCGCGGGCACGTCGCTGTCGGGCGGGGCACTGCCGTTGGCGGACGCCGTGGTGCTGGGTTTGAGCCGGCTGCGGGAAATCCTCGACATCGATTACGACAACCGCCTCGCCGTGGTGCAGCCCGGCGTCACCAACCTGGCCGTGTCCCAGGCGGTGGCGGAGCGCGGGTTTTATTATGCACCCGATCCTTCCAGTCAGATCGCCTGCACCATCGGCGGCAACGTGGCGGAAAATTCGGGCGGCGTGCATTGCCTCAAATACGGGATGACCTCGCACAACGTGCTCGGCGTCAAGCTCGTGTTGATGACGGGCGAAGTGGTCGAACTCGGCGGCAGGGCGCTCGATTCGCCGGGACTGGACCTGCTGGGCGTGGTGGTGGGCTCGGAGGGACTGCTCGGCGTGGTGGTGGAAGTGACGCTGCGGCTGCTGCCGAGGCCCGAGGCGGCGCAGGCCGTGCTGCTCGGCTTCGCGACGGTGGGAGCGGCCGCCCAGTGCGTGGCCGAGGTGATCGCGGACGGCATCATCCCGGCGGGCATGGAGATGATGGACCGGCCGGCGATCCATGCGGCGGAGGACTTTCTCGGGGTGGGCTACCCGCGCGACGTCGATGCGCTGCTGATCGTGGAGGTGGACGGACCACCGGAGGAATGCCGGCACCTCATCGCCTTGATCGGCGCGATCGCCGAGCGCAACCGGGCGACCACGCTGCGTGTTTCATCGAGCGAGGAGGAGCGCCTGCGCTTCTGGGCCGGGCGCAAGGCCGCCTTTCCGGCGATCGGGCGAATTTCGCCGGACTACTACTGCATCGACGGCACCATTCCACGGCGTTGTCTGCCGGACATGCTGGAACGCATGAAGGACATGTCGCGCCGCCACGGACTAGGCGTCGCCAACGTGTTCCATGCGGGGGACGGCAACCTTCACCCGCTGATCCTCTACGACGCCAACCTGCCCGGCGATCTGGAACGTGCCGAGGCATTCGCGGCCGACATCCTGCGCGCGTGCGTGGCCATGGGCGGCGTGCTGACGGGGGAGCATGGCGTCGGCGTCGAGAAGCGCGATCTGATGGGCGAGATGTTCAACGAGGTGGAGCTCGCGCAGCAGCACCGTCTCAAGAGTGCATTCGATCCCGCGCTGTTGCTGAACCCGGGCAAGGTGTTTCCGACGCTGCATCGCTGCGCGGAGCTCGGGCGGGTGCACGTGCACGGGGGCGCCGTGGCCTTTGCACACCTGCCGCGGTTCTGACGTGAAAGACGACCTCGGCGCGCAGGGCGGGGCCGGCGGCGGCTGTCTGCATGTTCCGTCCACCGAGGCCGACGTGCGGACCCTGGTCGCCGACGCCTTTGCCGGGAACCGCAGCCTCGCGATACGCGGCGGCGGCACGAAGCGGGCGATGCGCTGGTCCGCGCCGGCGAGCGCCATGCTCGACCTCAGCCGCCTGGCCGGCATCACCGATTACGATCCCGATGAACTCGTGCTGACCGCGCGCGCCGGAACGCGCCTCGTGGAAGTCGAGGACGCGCTCGAGGCACGACGGCAGATGCTCGCCTTCGATCCCTTCGACCACGCGCTGCTGCGCGGAGAGAGCGCCGGGCGCGCCACCCTCGGCGGCATCGTCGCCGCCAACGTGTCGGGCCCGCGCCGCCTCACCGCCGGCGCCGCACGCGATCATCTGCTGGGCTTCACGGCCGTGTCCGGCACGGGGGACGCGTTGAAGGGCGGTGGCGCCGTGGTCAAGAACGTCACGGGCTTCGATCTGCCCAAATTGATGGCGGGCTCCTGGGGCACGCTGGCGGTGCTCACGTCGGTCACGGTTCGCGTGCTGCCCCGCCCGCGCGCGGAAAGTACGCTGGTCTTCGCAGGGCTCACCGACGAGCAAGCCGGTGCCTTGATGAGGACGGCGCTGGCGCTGCCGGCCGCGGTGAGTTGCGCGGCCCACCTGCCTGCGCCCGCCGTGGGTCCGGCGGCGCCCGCCCGCACGCTGCTGCGGCTCGAAGGCTTCGAACCCTCGGTGGCGGCGCGCCGTCGGGATCTGCTGCGCGCGTTGTCACCGCACGCCGCCTGCGTGGCGCTCGAGGCCGAGCCCAGCGCCAGGCTATGGGACGAAGTACGCAGCGTGGCGCCGCTGCGGCGTCGGAATCGAGTGCTGTGGCGGGTATCGGTGCCGCCGGCCAATGGCTTTCGGGTGCGGGCGGCGCTGCAGAGTACGGGCGCCGCCTTCCTCTACGACTGGGGGGGCGCCCTGGTCTGGGTCGCCCTCGCCCAGGAGTCGGCCGAGGCCGGCTCGGCTCTGCCGGGGGTGGCACGGGCGCTCGGCGGCCATGCCTGGTTGGTGGACGCGGGGGCGGGCCTGCGCCGGGCTGCCGTCGTACCCGACAGCGGCCTGCAGCGGCTGCGATCGCGGGTCAAGGCGGCGTTCGATCCCCGCGGCATCCTCAATCCCGGCGTCGACGCCGCCGGCGAGGGCTGAATGCAGACCCACTTCACCGCGGCGCAGCTGGCCAACTCGTCCACGACCGCGGCGGCGGCGGCCATCCGCAGCTGCGTTCACTGCGGATTTTGCACCGCCACCTGCCCGACGTACGTGTTGCTCGGCAACGAGCTCGACAGCCCGCGCGGTCGCATCATGCTGGTCAAGGACATGCTGGAGAAGGACGCGCTGCCCTCCGCCCAGGTGGTGGAACACCTTGATCGGTGCCTGTCCTGCCTCGCCTGCGAGACGACCTGTCCGTCGGGCGTGAGCTATCGGCGCATCATCGACGCCGGTCGCGCCCAGGTCGATGCGCGCCACCGCCGTCCGCTGCACGAGCGGTGGTTGCGGGCCGCGCTCGGCGCGGTGCTGCCGTATCGGCGGCGCTTCCGGGTTGCCTTGTGGGCGGCCGCGTGGGCACAGCCGCTGGCCGCCGTGTTCGAACGCAGCGCGCCGTCGCGACCGTGGGCTGCCATGCTGCGCCTGGCACGCGCTGCGCGGCCGCTGCGCCCCGGCGCGGCGCCGGACCCCGCGCCCATGCCCGCCCCTGAGCCTGTTCGTGTGCGGTCGCGCCCGGCGACCCTGCCGCGCGTGGGCTTGATGCGCGGTTGCGTCGAGCCGGTGCTCGATCCCGGCATCCAGGCTGCCGCGGAGCGCTTGTTGGTGCGCGCGGGATGCCAGGTGGTGCGGGCGGGGGAGGGGTGCTGCGGTGCGTTGTCGCATCACCTGGGCCATGCCGCCGGCGCGCTGATCGCGGCGCGCGCCTACGTCGATGCCTGGCACCGTGAGATCGAGACGGGCGGCCTGGATGCGCTGCTCGTCACGGCCTCGGGCTGTGGCACGTCGATCCGCGATTATGTGCATCTGTTGCGCGACGAGCCGGTCTACGCGAAGAAGGCGGCGCGCGTGGCGGCGCTCGCGTGCGACGTGAGCGAATTGCTGCTGCGGATCGGGCTGCCGCCCCTGCGCGGCAACGTCGGCGCCGTGGTCGGTTATCACCCGGCTTGTTCGCTGCAGCACGGCCAGCGTATCCACGAGGCGCCGCCGCGCGTGCTGGCGGCGGCGGGATTTACCGTGCGGATGCCGCGCGATGCGCATCTGTGTTGTGGTTCGGCGGGGGTGTACAACATCCTGCAGCCGGAACTCGCCGGCGAACTCGGCCGGCGCAAGGCACGCAGCCTCGATGTCCTCGAGCCCGACGTGATCGCGACGGGCAACGTGGGCTGCCGTGCTCAAATCGGTCTGCGCACGCGCATTCCGGTGGTGCACGTGGTAGAACTGCTCGACTGGGCGACCGGCGGCCCGCGGCCCTTTCCCCTGCGTCGGCGCACCGACCTCAGTAACGCGCCTGCCGACGCGCAAAGCTGATAGGCTATCGGGCTATGACACGACGTGGTCCCCGAGACTCGCGCCGAACGACATCGACGGACGCGGCGTCAGCCCCACCGACGGATTGGCGCGGCGAAGATCCCAACCTAGATTTCGAGAAATCGCGCTACGCAGATCCCATCGCGAGCCGCGAGCTCTTGCTCAAACATCTGTCCGAAGCGCCGGAGCCCCTGACGGCGGCCCGGCTGGCCAAGCGCCTCGGGCTCGACACGGACGCGCAGCGCGATGCGCTGGCCAAGCGCCTGGGCGCCATGGTGCGCGACGGTCAGGCCATCCAGGGTCCAAACGGCTTCGCGACGGCGGGCGAGGGCGAGCGGGTCGCCGGCCGGGTGCGCGGCCGTGCCAACGGCGACGTCCTGGTGCTGCCCGACGACGGTTCTGCGCCGTTGGTGCTGGCGCGTGCCGATACCGCCACGTTGATGCACAACGACCGGGTCGAGGTGTTGGCGGTGGGCATGAACGAGCGTGGCCGGCGCATCGCGCGGCTCATCCGGCGCACGGGCGAGGGCCCGCGCTATCTGGGCGGTCTCTGGCACGCCGGACCGGCGCAGGGCAGGGGCCGGGTCGAACCCGAGGATCCCGGCCACTGGTATTCGGTGGAGGTGAACGTGCGTGACCGCCACGGTGCGCACGAGGGCGACAGCGTGGTCGTCGAGATCACGAAGCGTCCCCAGGGCGAGGCGCCCGCGCAGGGGCGTGTCGTGGAAATTCTGAACGACGTGCGCCCCTCCGATCTGGCGGCGCGTTTCGCCATCCTGCGCCACGATCTGCCGGAGCAGTTCCCACCCGACGTGATCCACGCCGCCAATCTGTTTCCGCCGGACGTGCTGCCCGCGGAACACGCCGGGCGCGTGGACCTGCGCGATCTGCCGCTGGTGACCATCGACGGCGCCGATTCGCGGGATTTCGACGACGCCGTGTGCGCCGAGAACATCCGCTTCGGCGGCTGGCGTCTGTTCGTCGCCATCGCAGACGTGAGCCACTACGTGCGCGACGGGGACGTGGTCGACCGCGAGGCTCGCGCACGCGCCACCTCGGTGTATTTCCCGGATCGTGTGCTGCCCATGTTGCCGGAGCATCTGTCCAATCATCTGTGTTCGCTGATGCCGAACGTCGAGCGGCTCGCCTTCGTCTGTGAAATGAAGGTCAGCCGCGCGGGCAAACTGTCGGGCGGCAAGTTCTACGAAGCGGTGATCCGCTCGCATGCCCGCCTCACCTATGACCAGGTCTGGGATCATCTGCAGCAGCCCAAGGCGACCCCGAGCGTCGAACTGTCGCCCGAAGTCCGCACTTCTCTCAAGATGCTCGAGGCGGTGTACGGCGTCTTGAAGAAGTCGCGGGATGCGCGCGGCGCGCTGGATTTTCGCGCCGGCGAGACCAAGGCCCGCATCGGCGACGACGGCCGCATCGACGGCTTTTACGCCGTCACCCGCAACGACGCGCATCGCTTGATCGAGGAATGCATGATCGCCGCCAACGTGCAGGCGGCGGTGGCCCTGCGTCTGGCCAAGGCGGGCAGCCTGTTCCGCGTGCACGGACAGCCCGAGGACAAGCGCGTCAACGAACTGCAGAAGGTGATGACCGCGCTGCAGGTCGGCGCGGTATTCTCGGAGAAGCCCACGCCGCGGGAGTTCCGGCAGCTGGTCGACCGGCTGGCCGCCCGGCCCGACGGCTTGCTGCTCGAATCGCTGGTGATCCGCTCGCTGGCGCAGGCCGTGTACCAGCAGACGAACATCGGTCATTTCGGTCTGGCACTCGAAGAGTATGCCCATTTCACCTCGCCCATCCGCCGCTATCCCGATCTGCTCGTGCACCGCGCGCTCAAGGCGGCCGTGCTCGGCAACACCGTGTCCGGTCGCAAGTACAGCGGTGCCGAGCTGCAGATCCTGGGCTTCGAGAGCTCGCAACGGGAACGGCGCGCCGACGAGGCATCGCGCGACGTCATGGGTTACCTGAAATGCCTGTACCTGCAGCCGCGCGTGGGGGAGACCTTCGAGGCGACCATTTCCAGCGCGCTCGAGTTCGGCCTGTTCGTCACCCTGAAAGAGGCGCCCATCGACGGCCTGGTGCATATTTCCGCGATTCCGGGCGACTACTGGGAACTGGAGAGCGGCGGCATGGGCCTGGTCGGGCAGCGCACCGGCAGGCGCTGGCAGATGGGTGACACGGTGCAGGTGCGCCTGAGCCGCGTCGACATGACGCAACGCCAGATCGACTTCGAGTTGTTGGACGCTGACGCCGCGGCCGATCACGGCCCGGTACGGGCGCCGCGGCAGGGCGGTGCAGGCCGGGGATCGCGCGGCGGCGGTGCCGGCGGTTCCTCCGGCGGCAGCAGTCGTGGCGGTGGCGGTGCCCGCGGCGGCCGGCGCGGCGGACGCGGTGGGCGTGGCTGATTCGAGACGTCACTTCGTCTATGGAATGCACGCCGTGCGCGCGGTCATCGAGCGCGCTCCCGAACGAATCCTCGAACTGTGGCTGGCCGAATCACGCGACGATGCGCGTTGCCGCGCGCTGAGGCTACAGGCCGCGGCGATCGGTATACCGGTGCAGAACGTCGACCACGAAGCGCTGGCCAAGCGCGTGGGCGACGTGGCACACCAGGGTGCCGTGGCGTCGGTGCGTCCGTTGAAGCCCTGGGACGATCATGACCTCGCGGCGGCACTCGATCGGGGCACCGGCGATTGTCTGCTGCTGGTCCTGGACGGGATCACCGATCCGCACAATCTGGGCGCCTGTCTTAGGACCGCCGAGGCGGCCGGCGTCGATGCCGTCGTCCTGCCCAAGGACCGCTCTGCCGGCGTCGACGGGGTGGCGCGGAAAGTCGCCGCCGGCGCCGCGGAATTCGTGCCCGTGGCGAGCGTCACCAACCTGGCACGCACCCTCGACGCACTCAAGGCGCGCGGCGTCTGGGTGGTGGGAACGGACGGCGCCGCCGAGCAGACCCTCTACTCGGCGGACCTCAAGCGCCCGCTCGCCTTGGTGCTGGGAGCGGAGGGAAGCGGGATGCGCCGGCTGACCCGGGAGCGCTGCGACTTCCTGGTGCGTATCCCGATGGCCGGCCAGATCGAGTCGCTCAACGTCTCGGTGGCGGCGGGAGTGGCCCTGTTCGAGGCGCGGCGGCAACGGATCGGTTGACCTCGTCGTCCCCGAGCGCGTATTCTTCGCGCTCTTTTTCGCCGGCCGTCCGGCATCACTCCTTGCCTCACCGTTCGCACCGGGAGGCTCATTCCGTAGGGAGATTACAATGCGGCATTACGAGATCGTGCTCTTGGTCCATCCGGACCAGAGCGAACAAGTTCCTGCCATGGTCGATCGCTACAAGGGCATGATCGGCACGGGCGGCGGGCAGGTGCACCGTTTCGAGGACTGGGGGCGTCGCCAGCTCACGTTCCCCATCTCCAAGGTGCACAAGGCCCACTACATTCTGCTCAACGTCGAATGCGACCAGAAGACGCTCGACGAGCTGACCGGATCGTTCCGGTTCAGCGACGCGGTGTTGCGCAGCCTGGTCGTCAAGATGGACGAAGCCGTCACCGAGGCTTCGCCGATGGCGCGGGCGCCCGATGAGAATGCGCGCCGGCACGATGATTTCGACGATGGTGACGACGATGACCAGCGCGCCTAAGCGCCGCCGGTCAGCCGTTCACCCGTCCGTCAATTCAGGAGCATTTCATGGCACGTTTTTTCCGTCGTAAGAAGTTTTGCCGTTTCACGGCCGATGACGTCAAGCAGATCGACTACAAGGATCTGACCACGCTCAAGAGCTACATCACCGAAACCGGCAAGATCGTCCCGAGCCGCATCACCGGCACGCGCGCGCACTACCAACGTCAGCTGCAACTGGCCATACGCCGGGCGCGTTTCCTGGCACTGCTGCCGTACACCGATCAGCACTGAGCGAGAGCCCCATGGATATCATCTTATTGCAGAAGGTCGCGAACCTCGGTCAGATCGGTGACCGCGTCAAGGTCAAGTCCGGCTATGCCCGCAATTTTCTCGTGCCCACGGGCCGCGCGACCATGGCGACCGTCGCCAATATCGCGAAGTTCGAAGCACAGCGCGTCGATCTCGAGGCGAAGGCCCACGAGGAACTGGCCGCGGCACAGGCACGCGCCGTGAAATTCGAGAACTTCAAGCTGGAGTTGAAGGCCAAGGCCGGTTCCGAGGGCAAGCTGTTCGGCTCCATCGGCACGTCGGACATCGCCGAAGCCGCCGTGAAGGCGGGTCAGCCCGTCAGCCGCAGCGAGGTACGCATGCCCGGCGGTCCGATCCGCTCGACCGGCGAGCACCAGGTGCAGCTGCACCTGCATACCGACGTCGACGTGACCATGACGGTCACCATCGTCGCCGAAGAGTAGGCACCCGGCGACGCGCAGCGCTCGCGGCCACGTGAAATACTCAGACAGGCTCCCCCGGTCATCGAGTCTGGGCGCGGCGGGGGAGGGACTGCGCCTGCCGCCGCATTCCATCGAAGCCGAGCAGTCGGTGCTCGGCGGCCTGATGCTCGACGCGGCGGCGTGGGACCAGGTGGCGGACCGTGTCCTCGCGGAGGACTTCTACCGCCATGATCACCGCCTGATCTTCGAGGCCGTCGCCGGCCTCATCGAGCGCAGTCAACCCTGCGACGCCGTGACGCTGGCGGGCCATCTGGAAGGCCAGGGCGTGCTGGACCAGGTGGGCGGGCTCGCCTACCTGGGCACACTGGCGCGCGACACCCCCACCGCGGCCAACATCAAGGCCTATGCCGACATCGTGCGCGAGCGCTCGGTCCTGCGGCAACTCATCACGGCCGGCAACGGGATCGTCGGCAGTGCGCTCGAACCCGAGGGCCGCGAGGCGCGCGAGATCGTCGACGAGGCCGAGCGCGCGGTGTTCGAGATCGCCGAGCGGGGTTCGCGCGGCAAGGTGGGCTTCCGCACGGTCAAGAGCATCCTGCCCGAGGTGGTCAACAAGATCGACGAGATGTACCACTCGGAAGGCAAGATGACCGGCATCTCCACCGGCTTTCGGGCGTTGGACGAGATGACTTCGGGCATGCAGGCCGGCGATCTGATCATCGTTGCCGGGCGCCCTTCCATGGGCAAGACCACGCTGGCGGTCAACATCGCGGAGAACGCCGCGCTCGGTGCCGGCAAATCCGCGGCGATTTTCAGCATGGAAATGTCGGCCGAGTCCCTCACCCTGCGCATGATCTCCTCGCTCGGCCGCATCAACCAGAGTCATCTGCGGTCCGGGCGGCTCAACGAGGACGACTGGCCACGGATCGACTCGGCGATGACACAGCTCGGTGCCGCCAAGATCTACGTGGACGAGACCCCCGCGCTCACGCCCACCGAGGTGCGCGCGCGCGCCCGGCGCCTGAAGCGCGAACGCGGACTCGACCTGATCGTGGTCGACTATCTGCAGCTCATGCAGGTCTCCGGCACCAAGGAGAACCGCGCCACCGAGATCTCCGAAATCTCCCGCTCCCTGAAGGCGCTGGCGAAGGAATTGAAGGTGCCCGTCATCGCCCTGTCGCAGCTCAATCGCGGCGTGGAGCAGCGGGTGGAGAAGAAGCCAGTGATGTCGGATCTGCGCGAAAGCGGTGCCATCGAGCAGGATGCCGACGTGATCCTGCTCATCTACCGTGAGGAGGTGTACGAACCGAACACCACGCGCAAGGGCATTGCGGACATCATCATCGCGAAGCAGCGCAACGGCCCGACCGGTGACGTGCAGCTCACCTTTCTCGGCCAGTACACGAAGTTCGAAAACTACGCGCCGGAGTCCTACGCCGAAGGCGTGTTCCGTTGAGCCGCCGAGTCTCGTGACGCCGCTGGTCAGCGCCACCATCGACACCGACGCGTTGCGTCACAATCTGCAGATCATCCGG
>CAZZYJ010000027.1:0-20777 GCA_964658215.1 uncultured Steroidobacteraceae bacterium
GGTGGAAGCGCCGCGGGCGGACGCGCCGCGCAGCATGCCCGCCCTGGAATTCTTCAACGGTCTGGGCGGCTTCGCGGCCGCGGGCCGCGAGTACGTCACGGTGCTCGAGGAGGGGCAGTGGACACCGGCGCCCTGGATCAACGTCGTCGCCAATCCCCATTTCGGGTTCCAGGTGTCCGCGGATGGGAGTGGCACCACCTGGTCACAGAACGCGCGCGAATATCAGCTCACGCCCTGGTCCAACGATCCCGTGAGCGATACGCCGTCAGAGGTGATCTATCTGCGCGACGAGGTCAGCAACGAACTTTGGAGCGTGACCCCGCTGCCGATCCGCGAGCCGGCCTCGACCTACGTGGTCCATCACGGTTTCGGCTACACGCGCTTCGAACATACCTCGCATGGCGTTGGGCTCGACCTGCTGCAATTCGTCCCGCTCGAGGACACGATCAAGATATCGCGTCTCAAGCTGGTCAACCATTCGACCGAGGTCAGGCAGCTGTCGATCACCCATTTCCTGGACTGGGTGCTAGGCAATCAACGCAGCAAGACCGCCCCCTACATCGTCACCGAAATCGATGCGGGCACGGCGGCGCTGCTGGCACGCAATCCCTGGCGCACCGAATTTCAGGAGCGCGTCGCATTCATGGACATGCGCGGACTGCAGCAGGCCTGCACGGCCGACCGCTCGGAATTCGTGGGCCGGCACGGCTCGCTGGCGGAGCCGGCAGCCCTGCTTGGGCCGCATCGTCTGACGAACCGGGTGGGTGGCGGCCTGGACCCGTGCGGCGCGTTGCAGACCCGCCTGGTGCTGCGCCCGGGCGAAGTCGTCGAGGTCGTCTTTCTGCTCGGTGAGGCCGCGTCCCGGCCCGAGGCGATCGCACTGATCGAACGCTACCGCGCCGCCGACGTCGACGCCACGCTCAAGTCGGTCACCGACTTTTGGGAGCGGACGCTCGGCTGCATTCAAGTCAAGACGCCCGACCGCTCCGTCGACCTGCTGCTGAACGGCTGGTTGCTGTACCAGACTCTGGTGTGCAGGATCTGGGCGCGCACCGGCTTCTACCAGTCGAGCGGGGCCTACGGCTACCGCGACCAGCTGCAGGACGTCATGGCGCTGTGCGTGACCCGGCCGGCGCTCGCCCGCGAACACATTCTACGGGCGGGTGCGCGACAATTCGCCGCAGGCGACGTTCAGCATTGGTGGCTGCCGACGTCGGGCCAGGGAGTGCAGACCCGGGTTTCCGACGATCGACTGTGGCTGCCGTTCGTGGTCGCCCACTATCTGGAGGTCACCGAGGATTACGCGTTGCTGGACGAAGCACTGCCGTTCCTCGAAGGCGGTCCGCTCAAGGCGGCGGACCCCGAACTCTTCGCCGCGCCCGCCCCGACGGTCGAGACGGCGTCGTTGTTCGAGCATTGCGTACGCGCTCTGGAGTCGAGTCTCGCGATCGGCTCGCACGGTCTGCCGCTTTTCGGCACCGGCGACTGGAACGACGGGATGAATCGCGTCGGCGTCGACGGCCGCGGCGAGAGCGTCTGGTTGGGCTGGTTCCTGCACACCACCTTGCTGCGATTCGCGCCGCTCGCGGAGCGGCTCGAGGACCCGGACCGGGCCTCGCGCTGGCGCAAACATGCCTTTGCCATGCAGCAGGCGATCGAGCGCGAGGCGTGGGACGGAGACTGGTACCGGCGCGGATATTTCGACGACGGTACCGCACTCGGGTCGGTATCCAGCGAAGAATGCCGCATCGACTCGATCGCCCAATCCTGGGCGGTCATTTCCGGCGGTGGCGATCTGGCGCGCACCACGCGGGCGATGGCGGCCGTTGACGCCCAGCTGGTCAGCCGCAGCGACGGGCTGGTGAAGCTTTTCACGCCTCCCTTCGACCGTTCCCGGCACGACCCCGGCTACATCCAGGCGTATCCGCCGGGGCTGCGCGAGAACGGTGGCCAGTACACGCACGCTGCGATGTGGACCACGCTCGCGTTCACGCGGCTCGGCGACGGCGACCGCGCCGCCGAACTGTTTTCCTTGTTGAATCCCATCAACCACGCCAGCACCCGCGCGGCCATCCACCGTTACAAGGTGGAGCCCTATGTCGTCTGCGCCGACGTATATTCCGCGCCGGCACACGTGGGCCGCGGTGGCTGGACCTGGTACACCGGGTCTGCGGGATGGATGTACCGGACCGCCGTCGAGGGCATGCTGGGCATCGAGGTGCGCGGTGCGACGCTGTGCATCGACCCCTGCATCCCGCGCGCCTGGCACGGGTTCGAGGTGACGTACAAACATGGCTCGTCCCGCTATCACGTCGCCGTGGAGAATCCGCATGGAGTGTGCAAGGGAATCGTCAGAGCGTCGCTGGATGGCCGCGAAATTTCCAGAAGCGAATGCAGCCTGCCGCTGATCGACGACGGCAGCTACCACTACGCCCGCGTCACCATGGGGTAGGGGCGGGGATGGGAGAGGACGCGTAACCGCGGGCGTCGAGGCTGGGCCGGGAGACCTAAGACTTCGAGCGAAGCGCGCCGAGGGCACGCACGAACAGCATGCGCGCCACCGTGCCGGCCGGTACCAGCCGGATCAACCGCAGCACGAGCGCAGGCCGCGCCATCAACAATCCTCCCACCATGGCCCCCACGGTGCCGAGGCCACGACCGGTCATGAGCATGCGCATGGTGCGACTGCGCGGGAAGGTGGAAAAATTCTCCTCACCCGCGGTGCCCGGGTCGTTGGCAGCGGACGTCTCCCGGCGGGCCGGCTCCAACACCCGCCGGATCTCCGCGCGGGACTGTGCGAGGCGCGCCAGTGTCTCGTTGCGCGAATGATCACCCTGGTGGTCTGCCATGGCCCTCAATCCTTGTGAGACGACAGAATGCGTTCGAGTATCACCCGATCTTCCTGCCATTCGCGCCTCACGGTGTTCAGAAAGGGGGGGTGGCTGCCGATGACGTTCGCCCGATACAACATGGCGATTGCGCCTATGACTAGGAACGCACCGCCCGTCCAGGCCACCGCCGCGACCCGATAGGGGGTGTCCCAGGTCAGCGCGATGACGAGCACGCAGCCCATCAATAATGCAAAGAACAGGCACACCGCCACCAACACCGATGCCAGCATCCTGGCCTTGAAGTGCACCTGAGCCCGCTCGATGTCCAGTGCCGCAAGTTCGAAGTAGGCCACGAGGTGCCGCAGCAGCGCGGGGGCCGCTTTGGGCAGGGACCAGAGCAAGCGCATGGAGATGCCGCTAGGAACGGCGCGTCGCCAGGATGCCGACAACGGCACCCACCAACGCGGCCACGCCCACCGCGGCCCAGGGGCTGTCATGCACGTAATCATCGGCGGTGCTCGCCGCAAGCTGAGCCTGACGGCGAACGCTATCGGCACTGCCGCTCAAGGTGTTCTTGGCCGTATCGATGGCATTCATCACCTTGCCGCGCACACGAACCACGTCGGCGTCCTTTAAATCCGCGATGCGCGAAACGAGGTCCTCGACGTCTGCGATCAAGCTCTTGATTTCGGCGACCGCGGTCGATTTTATGTCGTTCGCAGCATCCCGCAAATCGCCTTTGATCTTGCGACCGGACGTGCGGGCCTGATCCATCGTTCCGTCAAAAGTCGTTTCCATCGAGTGCTCCTATTGGAAAACAAAGTTAAATCATACCGGGGATGAATCCCATCGGGCGCCACCGGGGCGCGTTGTAGGAAACACCTCACAACGACGCACGGCGCCATGCCGGCGGCGCGGGCGACAGCACATCCTCAACCGTTGCGCGCGCGGAGGCTGCGCTCTGCATTGCGCAGGCTGTCCGGACGGGGCTCCGCGACCCATCGTTCAGAGCAGTCTCTGCCGCGCCCGTATGCCTCCTGCAGCCGCCCCGCCCGGATCAGGCGACGGGCGGACCCGATGAGCGTTGGATTGTGCAGCAGACGACCCACCCACGCGCCCACAGACCCCTTGAACCGTTTCCACCGGCCGTGCAGACGATCCGAGTTCATGATGAATGTCCCATGCGCACGATGGACGCGTCGCCTCCGGCCGGCCCGGTCAATGCTTGGCGGCGTGGGACTCGCAAATTTCATGGAGCACTTCCGGCAGCCGGCCGTAGTCACGGGCCTTGTCGAGAAAATGAGTGGCGCCCAGTGCAATGGCCGCATTTTTATACTCGGGAAGGTCGTAGTTCGTCAGCACGATGATGCGGGGCTTGAGTTGCGTCGTCGCCAGCGCACGCATGACACCGAAACCAGTCCCCTGCTTCAAATGCAGATCGAGGATGATGACATCGACGGATTCACGCTTGACGGCGGCGAGTGCACCCGCTTCCGTGTCCGCGGTGCCGACCAGTTCGACTTCCGGTATCTGGCGGATTGCCTCCGTGAGGCGCTCCGTGAGCACTTTGGAATCCTCGACCAGCAAGACCCGTATGCCTTGAGCCATTACCGTTGTTTCCAAAGTTGCGTTGCGCATAGTTCGCTTAGAGTACCGCGGGCACGGCAACCGCAGCCACCGCTGAGCGGACGGATGTCATGTAAGAACCTTCTCACGGCGAGCGAATTATTGTATTAGGCCGTTGCGCAACGCATAGGAGGTGATGTCCGCATTCGCGCTGAAACTCATCTTTTCGAGGATGCGGCTGCGATAGGTGCTCACCGTCTTCACGCTGAGGCTGAGCTCGTTGGCGATATCGGAGACGCCACGACCCGCCGCCAGCTTGCAGAAAATCTGGAATTCGCGGGTGGACAGCCGGGCATGCAGCGGCTTGTCCGGATCTCCATCGAGGTCGGCGACGAGAATTTCCGCCAGCGCGGCGCTCACGTAGCGCCGTCCCGAGAGCACCGTCCGTACGGCCTTCATGAGTTCTTCCGGCGCACTGTCCTTGGAAAGATAGCCACTCGCCCCGGCGCGCAGCACGTTGACGGCGTATTGCTGTTCGGGCAGCCCGCTCATGACCAGCACCCGCACCGCCGGATGACCGGTTTGAATGTGCCGGAGTATGTCCAGACCGCTGCGGTCGGGCATGTGGATGTCGAGCAGCACGAGATCCCATTCCTGCTGCCTCAACATATCCAGCGTTTCGTTGCCGCTGGCCGCCTCGCCCACGGCATTGATGCCGGGATCGGCATCCAGAAACTGCTTGAACCCGGCTCGAACGACCGCGTGATCGTCGGCGATCAATACTCGTGACACGTCTTGACTCCCTCTATGCCGGCGTTCAGTTGCTGGCGCACTGCTGGCTCTGTGAATACCCGTTGAGCTTGTTATACAGCGTCTTAAGGCTGCAGCCTAATGCGTCGGCCGCCCGCCGCTTGTTGCCCTTGAAATAGTCCAAGGTGGCCTCGATCAGGGATTTTTCCATGTCGCAGATACGCGAACCCACCCGGATGTCGAGCCGTTCCCGGCCACCGGAAACGTCGCCGCCGGCAGCGGCACCGTTGCCCGCCGACGGACTCTGGATCAACGGCGCCAACTCCAGAATCTGATCGTCGAGAATGAACGCGCGCTCGATGCAGTTCTGCAGTTCGCGGACATTGCCCGGCCAGGGATGCTGCCGCAATGTCGTTCGCGCCGCCATGGACAGACGCTTGTGGGTCCGGGCGCGCGCATTAAGCCCGGCGAGGAAATGATCGGCGAGCAGATCGACGTCGTCCCCCCGTGCGCGAAGCGGCGGCAGGTCGATGGGGAAGACCGCGAGCCGGTACAGCAAATCCTCCCGCAGCTGACCGTTGCGTACCGCCTGCAGCGGGCAGCGGTTGGTCGAGGCGATCACCCGCACGTCCGCCGCGTATTCTACGCTGGCTCCGAGACGATAAAATTTGCGGCTCTCCAGGACCCGCAGCAGGCGCGTCTGCATGTCCAGCGGCATTTCCGCGACTTCGTCCAGAAACACGGTGCCGCCCTGGGCGCGCTCGAACACGCCGACGTGGGTTCGCGCCGCGCCCGCGAAGCCGCCTTTCTCATGGCCGAACAATTCCGCCTCGATGAGACCCGCCGGAACCGCGCCGCAATTGAGGGCGACGAACGGACCCTGGCGTCGGTTGCTGCACTCGTGAATGGCGTTAGCCGCCAGTTCCTTGCCGGCGCCGCTCTCCCCCGTCAGGAGTATCCCCGCCTCGGTCGGCCCCACCCGCTCGATGAGGCGGAAGACTTCCAGCATGGCGTCGGATTCGCCCAGCAGAGGGCTGGTGGCCGCAAATGCACGCGCTGCGTCGGAAAAATTACCGATCGACGCATTCATGGAATATCTCCTCGGTGGCGTTCGTGTAATCGTTACACGGAGTACTCAGTGATTTGTAACCTGTGCAGCATCCGCTCGCCAGGGGAGAGGGCTGATCGTACATGCGAAAACGACGATTTCGCCCGTAGGTGTTAGTCCTACAACTCCGCGCCACAGCGCCAACACTGCGTGAACTGCGGTTCGAGATCCTCGCCGCAACGGCTGCACGTCCACGGCGAACCCACCGCAACGGCGGACGCCCGCTGCAACGCCCGCTGCGCATGAATTTCGTCGACGTCGTCGACGTACAACTGCGGCCAGGTTTCCATCATCGGCAGATCGCCCAGGGCGCCCGCGAGGTACTGATTGCGCAGTTCGCTGTGGATGCCCGCGGCGATGAGGACGTTGCGGGCATGTGCCACCTGCAGCAAGGTCGCGGCGCGATACACCCGTTTCAGCGCAACGATCCTAGGAATTGCGCGACATCGCCCCCCCGTTCCAGGGTTTCCACCAGCGCGGAGCCCACCACCACACCGTCCACGTGCGAGGCGAAACGCGTCACCTGCTCGCGCGAACGGATGCCGAAGCCCGCACATACCGGTACGGAGGAGAAGCGCTTCACACGGTCCATGTAGTCGAGCACCCCCTCCGGGACCTCCGCCGACTTGCCCGTGGTGCCCGTCATGGTGACCGCATAGACGAACCCCTGCGCCGACTTGCACAACATTTCCAACCGCGCGGCGGGCGTCACGGGGGTGACCATCTGCACCAGCGCCAGCCCCTCCCGGCCGAGCGCGGCCCGCAGTTCACCGCTTTCCTCGTAGGGCAGGTCGGGCACGATGAAGCCGCAGACGCCGGCCGCGGCGGCATCGCGTGGCAGCGCCTCGAGCCCATGGGCAAGCAGCGGATTCAGGTAGCTCATCAGCAGTACCGGAACGGTGCGCGGATGCGGCAGCGCCGTCAGCACCTCGAGTATCCAGGGCAGGGTCACGCCGTCGGCCAATGCCGCAAAACTGGCCCGTTGAATGGTTCCCCCGTCGGCCATCGGATCGCTGAACGGCACACCGATCTCGACCACGTCGCAGGCGCCGAGCACGGCACGCAGATTGTCTGCGAAGTGCCGCCGATCCGGGAACCCGGCGGTGAGGAAACCCACCAGCGCCGGGGTGCCGCGCGCCACCGCCGCATGGATGGCCGCAGAAATCGTATCGTGCGGGCTCATCACGGTCACGCCCCCGCCAGTACGGTGCGTTGCAATATCGGCATGTCCTTGTCGCCCCGTCCGGAACAGCAGATCAATATCCGCGCGCCGGGATTCGCGCGCGCGTAGCGGCGGGCGCCGGCAAACGCGTGTGCGGTTTCGATGGCCGGCAGGATGCCTTCGTAGCGGGCGCTCTCGACCAGCGCCGCGAGCGCTTCGTCGTCGGTGGCGGACTCATACGCGACGCGGGCGCTCTGCATGAGATGGGCATGTTCCGGACCCACCCCCGAGTAGTCCAGACCGGCGGACACCGAGTGCGTTTCCCGTACCTGACCGAACGCATCCTGCAGTATCAACGTGAAGCTCCCCTGCAGCACACCCGGAGTTCCGAACGTGAGAGACGCGGCATTGTCGCCGAGTCCGGGGCCGCGGCCGCCGGCCTCGACGCCGAGCAGACGTACCGCGGCGTCGCCCAGAAAGGGATGGAACATTCCGATCGCGTTGGAGCCGCCTCCCACGCAGGCCACCGCCACGTCGGGCAGCCCGCCGGCCTGCTGCAGCATCTGCGCCCGCGCCTCGCGGCCGATGACGGCCTGCAGCTCGCGAACGAGGTAGGGATAAGGATGCGGACCGACGGCGGAGCCCAGCGAATAATAGGTGCCGTCCGGGTCCGACACCC
Organism: uncultured Steroidobacteraceae bacterium; assembly: GCA_964658215.1. Lineage (GTDB taxonomy): Bacteria > Pseudomonadota > Gammaproteobacteria > Steroidobacterales > Steroidobacteraceae > Bog-1198. The sequence goes on from CAZZYJ010000027.1 coordinate 8,097, forward strand.
AGTCACGCAATGCCTCGTCGATGGCGGCACGCAAGGTTTGGTCGCCCGAGGTCACCGGCACCACCGTCGCCCCCATGAGCTGCATGCGCCCGACGTTCGGTGCCTGACGTTCGACGTCAACGGCGCCCATGTAGACGGTACAGGGCATGCCTAAGCGCGCGGCCGCCGCGGCGCTGGCGACGCCATGCTGGCCCGCACCGGTCTCGGCGATGATCCGCCTGGCGCCCAGCCGTTTGGCGAGCAGTGTCTGGCCGACGGCATTGTTGATCTTATGAGCACCCGTGTGCGCCAGATCCTCGCGTTTCAGCCACACGTCGGCGCCCCAGCGCGCGCTCAACGCCGGCGCGCGGGTGAGCGCGGTGGGCCGGCCCACCCAGGTCTTCAGTTCGTGGGCGAACTCGGCCTGGAAGGCCGCCTCGTGCAGATGCCGCTCGACGCCGGCCTGCAACCGATCGAGCGCGGGCACCAGGGTTTCCGGAACGTAGCGTCCACCGAAGGCTCCATAACGGCCGTGGGCGTTCGGACAGGAATTTGGGTTGGGTTTCTTCAAGGGTGAGTTCATGGGCCGTGCTCCCGTTGTGCGGCGGCGGTGCGCACCGCGCGGACGAATTCGTGAATCTTTGCCGGGTCCTTCACCCCGGGTGTCACCTCGATGCCGCTGCTGACGTCGACGCCGAAGGGGCGTACGGCATGGATGGCCTGCGCCACGTTCGAGGGCGTCAGACCGCCGGCCAGGATGACCTCCGTCTGGCGCGCGAGCTCGGCGGCGCGACCCCAGTCCGCCATCTCGCCGACACCGCTGAAGGGGCCTTCGAACAGCATGCGTGCCGGCAGCGGATGGGGGGTCGTGCGGCCGAACCGCACCACGGGAAGTACCCGGACCTCCGGCGGGATTCTAAGCTCGCGCAGATCCTCGACGTCGGTCTGAAAGAAGTCGGGCTTGAGGATGCGGCAGATCTCATCCACTTTCATCTGCAACGGATGCTGGGTCACGGCGAACCGCAGGGTGCCACGGGGCGCCAGCGCCGCGAGCTGCGCGGCCTGGCCGGGCGTGACCTGGCGCGGGCTCGGCGCGAAAACGAAACCGATGGCATCTACACCGCACTCCACGGCGGCCGCGACGGCGTCGGCGGTGGTCATGCCGCAGATTTTGATCCACATACGCGGAAGTGTAGCCACTTTACGGCGGCCTCGTACGGGTGGCCCGGAAGATTTCGCCGAGCAGCATGCCGGGGTCGGTGCTCGCCATCAGAGCGGTGCCGATCAACGCCAGCCGGTAACCGAGGGCCTGCATCGCGCGCGCATCCGCCGCATCGGTGACGCCGCTCTCGGCAACGGCCGGCCAGCGCGGCGGCAGCCGCGGCGCGAGCGCCGCGAAGCGCGGCGGATCGACGTGCAGGGTCTGCAGATCGCGGCTGTTGACGCCGATCAGCAGGCTCTCGCCCTGCCGCGTCGCGAGCAGCTCCCCGGCGAGGTTCAGGTCATCGGCATCGAACGCCTCGAGCAACACGAACAACCCCTGCGCGGCGGCCGTGTCCAGCAGGTCGACGACTTGGCTGCGCGGCATCATGCGCAGTATCACGAGCACGCCACCGGCACCCGCGGCGCGGGCCTCCAGGACCTGGTACGGATCGACGAGAAAGTCCTTGCGCATGGCGGGGACACCCAACGGCGCGAGAATCCGCGCCGCCCGGCGCAGATGCTCCAGGGAGCCGTCGAAGCGGGTCGGTTCGGTCAGCACCGACACGGCCGCCGCGCCGCCCCGCGCATACGCCGCGATGCGCGCGGGCCAGTCGTCGGTCACGTCGCCCAGCGCCCCTGCAGCGGGCGAGCGCAGCTTGAGTTCGGCGATCACGTCGAAACCCTGTTCGGACAGCCGCAGCGGCGCCGCAGGCGCCGTGAGTCGGGCGCGGCGCTGCAGCGCGTCGAAGGACTCCAGCCGCTTGGCGGCCGTCGCACGCTGCTCGCTCGCGCGCGCCATGTCGTGCAGAAATCCCGTCATGAAGAAGCCTCCAGCGCAAATTCCTGCAGGCGCTGCAACCAGCGCAGCGCACGGCCGTCGTCGAGACACGCCGTGGCGGCCGTGATGCCCTCTGCGATCGAGGCTGCACGTCCCGCGACGTGCAACGCCATCCCACATTGCAACGACAACGCCGCGCGATGCGGCCCGCCATCCCGTCCTTCGAACACGGCACGCAGGGCGGCGAGGTTCGTCGCGGCGTCGCCGCCGGCGAGGTCCGCAGCACTGCAGGGCGCGAGTCCGTAGTCGCGGGGGTCCAGCACCTGGCGGCGTACCTCGCCGCGAAAGACGTCGAACACCAAAAATGGTCCGATCGGCGTCGCTTCGTCCCAGCCACCCGCGCCATGCACCACCCAGGCGCGCTCGATGGCCATCCCGGCGAGAGACCCCGCCATCAACTCCGCCGTCGCCGCATCGTAGGCCCCGATCAGCCGGAAACGCGGTGCCGCCGGATTGGTCAGAGGTCCCAGCAGGTTGAACACGGTGCGAACGCCGAGCGCGGCCCGGATGGGTGCGATCGCCCGCATGGCGGGATGAAAATAGGGGGCAAACAAAAAAGTGAAGCCCGTCGCGGAAAAACAGCGCACGGCGCGGGTTTCGTCCAGCGGCAGCGCGAAGCCCAGACACTCGAGCAGATCCGCGCTGCCGCTGCGGCTCGACACCGAGCGGTTGCCGTGTTTGATGACGGGAAGCCCGCAGGCGGCGGCCAGCAATGCCGCGCCCGTCGACAGGTTCAAGCTGCCGGAGGCGTCGCCGCCGGTGCCCACGATGTCGATGGCGTCGGGCGCGGCGGGCAGCGCCGGCTTGCGCGCCAGCAGGTTCATGGCGTCCGCGAAGCCGCGCACCTCGGCGGCCGTCACCCCCTTGCCGCGCAGCGCGGCGAGCAGTGCACCCGCGAGTGCAGGCTCCGTGTCGGCCCGGGTCAACAGGCTGAGCAGCGCCGCGGCCTCGCGCTGGCCGAGGTCGCGGCGCTCCAACAAATGGTCGAGCAACTGACGGGAAGAAAGCACGGTCAACGCTCGAGAAAATTACCCATCAACGTGGGTCCGTCGGGAGTGAGCACGCTCTCCGGGTGGAACTGCACGCCCTCGATCGGCAGCGTACGGTGCCGGACCCCCATGATCTCGCCTTCGGCGGTGCGGGCGGTGACTTCCAGCACTGCCGGGATGCTCGACGGCTCGGCGATCAACGAGTGATAGCGGCCGGCCTGGAAGTCCTGGGCGAGGCCGCGGAACACGCCCTTGCCATCGTGCCTGACGGGCGACACCTTGCCGTGCATCAGGCGCCCCGCACGGACCACGCTGCCGCCGAACACCTCGACCAGCGACTGATGGCCGAGACATACGCCGAAGATGGGGATGCGCCCGGCAAAGGCTTCGATCATGCGCATTGAGATGCCTGCGTCGCGGGGGGTGCCCGGACCCGGAGAAATCACCAGATGGGTGTGGCCCAAGCCGAGCGCCTGGTCGACGCTCAAGGCGTCGTTGCGATGCACGTCGACTTCGGCACCCAGCATCAGGAACGCCTGCACCAGGTTGTAGGTGAAGGAGTCATAGTTGTCGATCAGCAGCAGCCGCGGGCGGATACTCACAGCCCCTCCGCCGCCAGTTCGAGCGCACGCCGCAGCACCGCGCTCTTGGCGAGGACCTCCGCGTACTCGGCCTGCGGGGTACTGTCGGCGACGATGCCGCCGCCGGCCTGATAACTGTAGGAGTCGCCGCGGAACACCAGGGTACGGATGGTGATGGCCTGATCCATGTCGCCGTGCCGGCCGAAATACCCCACCGTGCCGCCGTACAGCTGACGGCCCACGGGCTCCAGTTCGTCGATGAGCTCCATCGCCCGCACCTTGGGTGCGCCCACCAGCGTGCCGGCCGGGAAGGTGGCGGCGAACAAATCGAAGATGTCGCGATCAGGGGCGAGTTCGCCGTTGACCCCGCTGACGATGTGCATGATGTGGCTGTAGCGTTCGATGACACGGAACGGATCGACGCCCACCGATCCCGCGGTCGCCACCCGCCCGAGGTCGTTGCGCGCGAGGTCCACCAGCATGACGTGCTCGGCGTTCTCCTTCGGATCGGCCAGCAGTTCGGCCCCCAACGCGCGATCGAGCTCCTCGTCGGCACCGCGCGGGCGGGACCCGGCGATCGGCCGCAGGCTCGCCCGGCCGGCATGGGACTTCACCAACGCCTCGGGAGACGAGCCGACCACCGTGATGTCGCCGAGCTCGCAAAAATACATGTAGGGAGAGGGATTGAGCAGGCGCAGCGCGCGATACACCTCGAACGGCGACAATGAATGCAGGCCCTCGAAACGGGACGCCAGCACCAGCTGATACACATCGCCCGACGCTATGTAGTGCTGTGCGCGGCGCACCGCGGCCGCATGAGCGGCCTCGTTCAGCGACGGCAGCGCGGGCGCGAACCGCCCGGGCACCAGGACGGCCGGCACCGCGCCACGCAGGGCCTGGATCACCTCGCGGCGCAGACTCTGCCGCTCCGCCTCGCTGCCGGCATGCAACAACGCCACCCCGCGCGTCAGGTGATCGAACACCAGCAGCGAGCACGGTGCGACGTAATGCGCGTGCGGAGTCAGCGTGGCATCGAGACTGCGGCCCCGGATCCGTTCGAAGTAGCGCACCGAATCGTAAGCCGTATATCCCACCAGTCCACCGAGCAGCGGCACGCCCGGGATTTCCGGCAGCGGTTGCGGCGCGCGGGACAGCGCGCCCCGCAGCGCCTGCAGAAATTCGTTCCTGCCGCGAGGCCGCGGCGTCCTGACGCCGCCGATGTCGAGGCCGGTGGAGTCCAGGCGCACTTCGAGGCAATCCCCGAAACCGATGAAGGAATATCGCGCCAGGCGTTCGCCGCCCTCGACGCTTTCGAGCAGAAAGCGCGGTCGAAACGGCGCCAGCTTGAGGTAGGCCGACACCGGGGTGTCCAAATCGGCGGCGATGTCGAAGGGGGGTTTCATGCGAATGGCGCTTTCATGACCGGGACAAACCTCGAGACAACAAAAAACCCATCACCGTGGCAAAGCGGAGATGGGTTCTGGAGGTCGAAAAACAGTTAAATCTTAAGCGACCAGCACCCGCTCCCGGAGGAAGTGGCGCCACCACCCGCGCGGGCCGACTGCGATTAGGCGGGTGTTCATTCGCGAAGTATCGCCGTCGGACGCGGGGGTCGTCAAGTGAGGCCGGCTTCGAGCGTCTTCTTGAACTTGCGGCCGAGTTCGACGAAGCGGGGCGTAAGACCGATGTCCTCGAACACCGGATCCCCCTGGTCGTCGCGCGAGATCACCTTCGGTCCCGGCTGATAGGGCATCGCCGCGGCGATTTCGTCGAGCGCCGCGTGCAACAAGTCGGTGATGATGCCGTCGATGGAATGGCCGGGAAACAGCTCCACCAACGCGTGCAGCCGCGCCGCATCGTCCAGGGGGAGACGCACCGCATAGTCGGTCGCGGTCCGCAACGGCGCCGCCTCTTTTTTCCAACGATCGAGCAAGGACTTGAATTTCACTGGGTCTCCGCCATACCGGTTGCCGAGGTGAGCGCATTATAGGGGCTCGCCACCGCCCGTGTGTGCGACGAGTAACTCTTTGACGAGGAGATGGTGAATTTGGCCGCTCACCCGCCCATCGCGCCGGCGTCGATCCCGGAGGCGTCCTTGAGCGGCGGCGGCAGTCGTCCGCCACGGGGGCTCGCCGGGGTATTCGCATACAGCCGCCGTGCCCTGCAGCTCGTGTGGAGCACCAACAAGGCGCTCAGCGTCGTGCTGGCGAGCCTCACGCTCGTCGCCGGTGTGCTGCCCGCGGGACTGGCCTATGTCGGCGCCCTGATCGTCGACGCCGTGATCCATGCCGCGGAACTGCACCGGCGCACGGGCGCGGTGGCGCTCACCGACGTGGTGACCTACGTCGGGTGCGAGGCGGCGCTTGCGGCGGCAACGGCCATGGCTCAGCGCGGCATCTCACTCGCCCAATCCCTGCTGCGGGCGCAGCTGGGACAGCGGGTCAACGTCATGATCCTCGAGAAGGCGTTGACCCTCGAACTCACGCAGTTCGAGGATTCGGAATTCTACGACAAGCTGACCCGCGCCCGCCGCGAGGCGTCGAGCCGCCCGCTGAGCCTCGTCGTGCGCACATTCGGCCTGCTGCAAAATGCGGTCTCGTTGCTGTCCTTCGGCGGCCTCCTGATACGGTTCTCCCCCTGGGCGGTGGTCCTTCTCGTCTGCGCCGGGCTCCCCGCCTTCATGGCCGAAACGAAGTTCTCGGGCGAGGCGTTCCGCCTGTTCCGCTGGCGCGCGCCCGAGTCACGAATGCAGATCTACCTCGAATCCGTGCTGGCGCGCGAGGATACGGCCAAGGAGGTGAAGCTTTTTCAACTCGGCCCGCGGCTGCTCGACCGGTATCGCGACATATTCACCCGCCTGTATCGCGAGGATCGCGACCTCACCTTGCGCCGCGACGGCTGGGGCTTCGGGCTGGGTTTGATCGGCACCGGCACCCTGTACAGCGGCTATGCCTGGATCGCCGCGGAAACGGTGCTGGGCGCGATGACGGTGGGGCAGATGACCATGTATCTCATGCTGTTCCGTCAGGGCCAATCCGCGGTGAGCGCGGCCCTGTCCGCGGTCAGCGGTCTCTACGAGGACAACCTGTACCTGTCCAATCTCTACGAATACCTGGAACAACCCGCCGCCGGCGCAGCCGCCGGTACCCGCGTGCAGGGACCTGCGCCCGGCGACGGAATTCGCTTCGAGGACGTGGAGTTCACCTATCCGGGCGCCGACGCCCCGGCGCTTACGGGCATCGATCTGCACGTCAAACCCGGCGCCAGCCTGGCTCTGGTCGGCCAGAACGGCTCCGGCAAGACCACCTTGATCAAGTTGTTGACGCGGCTCTATCAGCCCACCCGCGGCAGGATACTGCTGGACGGCCTCGATCTGCAGGCCTGGGAGGAGACCACCCTGCGTCAGCGGATCGGCGTCATCTTTCAGGACTTCGCGCGCTATCAAATGTTGGTGGGGGAGAACATCGGCGCCGGCGACGTGCGCGCCTTCGACGACGAGGCCCGCTGGCGCAGCGCCGCGGTGCAGGGCCTGGCGGCCGAATTCGTGGATCAGCTTCCCGCCGGTTACCATACCCAGCTCGGCAAGTGGTTCAAGGACGGCCGCGAGCTGTCGGGCGGCCAATGGCAGAAAATTGCCCTGGCACGGGCCTTCATGCGCAACGAGGCGGATATCCTGGTCCTGGACGAGCCGACCGCCGCCATCGACGCCGGGGCGGAGGCCGAGGTGTTCGAGCATTTTCGCGAACTCACCCGCAATCGAATCGCGATCGTGATATCGCATCGCTTTTCGACGGTGCGCATGACCGACCAGATCCTGGTGCTCGAAGGCGGCCGGATCGTCGAACGGGGAAGTCACGAATCCTTGATGGCCGCCGACGGCCGCTATGCAAATCTTTTCACCTTGCAGGCGCGGGGGTATCGTTGAGCGCATGAAATACGCTGGATTGTTTCTTTGTGTCGCGGGCGTGGCCGCCTGCAGCCAGGGTCCCGGCTCGCCCGACAACGGCCTCACCGCCGGCGATCCCGGGAGCGGTGACCCCCCGCGCCAGGCGATGACCGACGGCGTCAAGATGGGCACCTACCGGGCGGTACTCGAGCTGCCGGGCGGACCGTTGCCGTTCGGACTGGAACTCGCCCAGGAAGGACCCTCGACGGTGGGTTATCTTCTCAACGGCAGCGAACGACTCAAGCTCGCCGACGTCTCCGTCGTCGGCACGCATCTCGACATCGCGATGCCCGGCTACGAGAACCACCTGGTCGCGCAGGCCACCGGCGACGGTTTGCAGGGCGAAGTGATATTGGACAAGTTGGGCGGCAAACAACAGCACGTCCCGCTGCACGCCCGCCACGCCGAGACCTACCGGTTCTTCGCGAATTCCGCCGACACACCGGCTGACGTGTCCGGCCGCTGGACCGTCACGTTCACCGAGGACGACGGCAAAGCGGAGACCGCCGTGGGCGAGTTCGCGCAATCGCGGGACGTGGTCACCGGCACGTTTCTCACCGACACCGGCGATCACCGCTACCTTGCCGGCCAGGTGCACGGCGGCGAGCTGTATCTGTCGACCTTCGACGGCGCTCATGCCTTTTTGTACAAGGCGAGGCTCGACGCCGCCGGCGGCCTGAGCGGAGATTTCTGGTCGGGTACCGCCTACCACGAACATTGGTCGGCCACGCGCAACGCGAGCGCCGCATTGCCCGACGCCTATTCGCTGACGCGGATGCGGACCGGCGCCAGACGGCTGGACTTCGCGTTTCCCGATCTCGCGGGCAACACCGTCACCTCCAAGGATCCGCAATTTCGCGGCAAGGTGATGATCATCGCGCTCGCCGGGAGCTGGTGCCCGAATTGTCACGACGAAGCCGCCTTCCTCGCGCCGTTGTACCGGGACTATCAAGGCAAGGGACTGGAGGTGGTCTCGTTGATGTTCGAACACTTCGGCGATTTCGACCGTGCGGCGGCGGCGACGCGACGTTTCCGGCAGCACTACGGCATCGAATACACCACGTTGATCGCGGGCGTCTCGGACAAGGACGAGGCGGCCAAAAAGCTGCCTGGATTGGAACGCGTGTATGCATTCCCGACGACGATATTCGTGGACCGCAAGGGACGCGTGGTGAAGATCCACACCGGCTTCTCGGGGCCCGCCACGGGCGAGCATTACACCCGCTTCGTGGACGAGGTCAAACGTACCCTCGACAAGCTGCTGGCGGAGTCCTGATGCCCACCTTCGACATCGTTTCGGAAGTCGACACCCACGAGCTGACCAACGCCGTCGACCAGGCCGTCCGCGAACTGACGCAACGCTTCGACTTCAAGGGCACCGACGCCACGTTCGAACTCGAGGACACCACCGTCACCTTGAGCGCGCCGGCGGATTTCCAGCTGAAACAGATGCTCGACATCCTCAAGCTGCGGATCGCGAAGCGCGGCATCGACGTCACCTGCCTCGACGTGCAGGACCCGGTCGTGAACCTCGCGAGGGCGAAGCAATTGGTCGTGCTCAAGCAGGGCATCGACCAGGAGACCGGCCGGAAGGTGTCGCGGCTGCTCAAGGACTCGAAGCTCAAGGTGCAGACGCAACTGCAGGGCGAGAAAGTGCGTGTGACCGGCAAGAAGCGCGACGACCTGCAGGAAGCGATCGCGTTTCTACGCAAGGCCGAACTCGACGTGCCGCTGCAGTTCAACAACTTCCGGGACTAGCTCCTTTGGCTGGTTCCCGCGCGGCGCGCGGCGGCGGCGGGAGGCGAGCAGCACGCAGCGGGAGGCCGCGCGCCGCGGGCGTCAATGCGCCGGTTCGAGCCCTTTGGAATAGATCACCGTTCCGTCCAGCTTGACGATGACGGCGTCGATGTCGTCGATCCTGTTGTATATCTCCATGGCCTTCTCGGGCCCCAGCACGAATGCCGTCTTGGACAACCCGTCCGTGCGTGTGGCGGAAGGGCCGATGACCGTCGCGCTGCGCACCTTGCTGGCCGAATGGCCGGTCCGCGGATCGATGATGTGGTGATAGCGCACCCCCTTTTCCTCGAAGAAGCGCTCGTAGTCACCGGACGTCGAGATGGCGGCGTCGACCAGCGGAATGCGCGTGATCACCGAGCCCGCCTCCCTGCGGGGGTCGCGGATCCCCACCATCCATGGTTTGCCGAAGCGATCGCCGACGATGCGGCTGTCGCCGCCCGCGGATACGTAGGCGTGGCTGAACCCACGTGCCGTGAGGACGTCGATCGCACGATCCACGGCATAGCCCTTGGCGATGCCGCCCAGGTCGATGCGCACGCCTTGCCGGGAGAACTGCACGGTGCGCGCCCGGCCATCGAGCAGCACGTGACGGTAGTCCACGGCCGGCAGGGCGTGGCTTATCTGGCCTTCGTTCGGGTGCACGCCCCGACGGAAGTCGTACAGGTAGCCGACACTCGCATAGGTGATGTCGAACGCGCCCTCGGTCAGTTCCGAATAGGCCCGGGCGGTGGTCAGCAGGTCGAAGAGCTCCGCGCTGATCGGCGTGGGGCCGTCCGCCGCGACGGCGTTCACATGCGACAGTTCGCTGGTGGGCTTGTACGTGCTCATCGATTCGTCGACGTGGCGCATTTCATCGAGCACCGCCTCGATGGCGGATGCCGCCTGGCCCTGGTCGTCCGCCCACAACTCCACGGTGATGCGGGTGCCCATGATGCCGTCGGTCACGCGCGTCACCCACTCCGCGCGGGCGGCGCACGCCACCGTCAGCAACGAGACGAGCAGGGCGGTCCGCAGGGAGCGGCGGGGCATGATTCTGCGCACCTGCCGACGCATCAACGGCGCGCTCGCGCTCGCGCGGAACGCCAGTCGAGGATGACCAGAGCGCTGCCGATCATGCCGCCGAGATGGGCGAAATGAGCCACGCCCGAAAGCGTGCCGGTCACGCCGAGGACGAGTTCGAGTCCGGCGTACAAGGTCGCGAACAGCCAGGCCGGCATCGGGATCGGTGGAATGAGCGGCACCACACGACGGTTCGGAAAGAGCAGCGCATAGGCCAGCAGCAGGCCGAACACTCCGCCGGAGGCGCCAATGGTCGGCGCCGGGGGGGTGCCGAGCAACGTCGGCACGACCAGCTGCGAGAGCGCGGCGGTCACCACCGAGGCGAAGTAGCAGGCCAGCAGCCGCCAGGGTCCCACGTAGCGCTCGATCTCCGCACCGAACATCCAAAGTCCGAGCATGTTGAAGAGCAGGTGAGAAACGTTGCCGGTACTATGCAGGAACGCGTAGGTGACGATCTGCCACACATGAAAATAGGAATTTCCATCGATCGGCTGCCACGGCCAGAGTGCCAGCACGTCCAGGCGTCCGGCGGACACGGCCTGCAGGATGAACACCACCACATTGGCGGCGATCAGACCCTTCACGGCGCGTGCGTTCATCATGAGCGAACAGTCTAACCCGCCATGCGTGCCGTATTCCTGGATTACGAGACGGTGTCCAAGGGCGATCTGGACACGGCGCCCCTGCTGACGGCGGCGCCCGGGATGCGTTTTTTCGCCTCGACCGCGCCCGGCGAGGTGACCGAGCGCATCCGCGACGCGGCGGTGGTCGTGCTGAACAAGTTCGAGTTGACGCGCGGGCACATCGCCGCGGCGGCGGGTTTGAAATTGATCGTGCTGGCTGCCACCGGCACGGATAACGTCGATCTGGCGGCGGCCGCGCAACGCGGCATCGCGGTATGCAACGTGCGCGGCTACTGCACCGCGTCCGTCGCCCAGCAGGTGTGGGCGTTGGTGCTCGCGCTGACCCAGCATGTGTACGAGTACGATCGGGCCGCCCGGGACGGCACCTGGGCGCGCAGCGCCAGCTTCGCCGTGCTCGGCCGGCCCATTCGCGAGCTCTGCGGACGCGTGTTCGGCGTGGTCGGTTGGGGCGAGCTGGGGCGGGGGACCGCGGCGATCGCACAGGTCTTCGGCATGCGCGTCGTCGTCGCCAACCGTCCGGGCGGCGCACGCGAGGCCGGCCGCCACGACCTCGACGACGTGCTGCGCATGGCCGACGTGCTGTCGCTGCACTGTCCATTGACCGCTGCCACGCGCAACCTGATCGGTGACCGCGAACTCGCCCTGATGAAGCAGGACGCGTTGCTGGTGAACACCGCCCGCGGCGGCCTGGTGGACGGACGGGCGCTCAAGGACGCGCTCATGGCCGGCCGTCTCGGCGGCGCCGGCATCGACGTGCTGCCCCAGGAACCGCCCCTGCACGGCGATGCGCTGCTCGATCCCGCCATTCCCAACCTGCTGGTGACGCCGCACGTCGCCTGGGCCGCCCGCGAGGCCCGGCAACGCTGCCTCGACGAAGTGGCCGCCAACGTGCAGGATTTCGCCGCCGGCGGCCGGCGCGGCCGGGTGGTCTAGAGGTCCTGGATTCGCTGGCCGCGGCCCTCAGCCGCGGTTTTGCTTCTTCTCTTTCTTGGCGGCGCGCTTTTCTTCCAATGTCTTGGCGGGTTTTTTCTTGTCTTCCTTCTTCCGATCCATGCCTTTGCCCATGACTCCTCCTCGGTCTGAAAAAATCCAGTTACTTGCCGCGGCCCGTCACCGGACGACGGCTCAGCATTTTACGCGGTGCGTGACGGTCGGACGCGACACGCGGCGGTTTGGGCGATTTCTCGTCCACCTTGGTGATGCGCAACTCACGTCCCGCGACCAGCACCTTCTGCAGAAGTTTGAACACCAGCTTCGGCATGCCCTCGGGCAGATCGACGAAGCTGTGATCCTCGCGGATGTCGATGCGGCCGATGTGCACGCCTTCGATCCCCGCTTCGTTGGCGATGGCACCGACCACGTTGCTGGGTTTGATCCCATGCACGGAACCCACCTCGATGCGGAAGGTTTCCATCAGACTGGCCGCGGACTTCGGCCGCGTCCCGCGCGACGCCTCGGCGCCGTCTTCGTCGCCGTCAGGACGCTCCGAGCCGGCGGACGGTTCCGCCGCCCGGATGGCGGCCGGCTCGTGCGCCCGCGCAGTCTCCTGCCCCCGCGGAGCTTCGCGCGGCCGCTCGACGTCCCGACGGCCGTGGTCGCGGGGACTCGGCGCGCGTTCCGGCGCGGCCGCCGGTCCCTCGTGGCG
>CAZZYJ010000028.1:0-20729 GCA_964658215.1 uncultured Steroidobacteraceae bacterium
GCGGCTACACCCGCCCGGTGGCGGTCGAGATCACCATCGACTTCAAGGATTGGGGGCGCATACGCAGGCTCATCGAGGTGGCGGGATGAACCGTCGCCGCGCTGCGCACCGGGGCCGGCCACCCCGTTCCCGCCAAGGGGGGGTGGCGCTGATCATCGCACTCATCCTGGTGGCGCTCGCCGCCATGCTCGCCACCAAGATCACCTTCGACGGCTGGCTCGAGCGGCGGCGCACCATGGCCGTGCTCGCCGCCGAGCAGGCGGTGCATTTCGGCATGGCGGCCGAGGCGCTGGCCGCGGATGTACTCACCCAGAACGCCAGCAGCAAGCAGGTCACCCTGGCGCAGGAATGGGCGACGCCCAGCCAGCCGTATCCGTTGACGCCGGAGAACGACGCCGAGGGCGAACCCATCGGCACCCTGCAGGGCACGCTCGAGGACATGCAGGGCCGCTTCAACTTGAACAATCTTGGCCGGGTCGGCACCGACGGCACGCAGGATACCCAGCCGCTGGAACAGTTTCAGAGGCTGCTGGTGTCGGTCGGCCTCGAGACCAAATGGGCCGGCATCGCCCGGGACTGGATCGATGCCGACGATCAACCCGGCAGCCCGGACGGCGCGGAGGACTCGATCTACACGGCGTTGAACCCGGCCTACCGCACCGGCAACTGGCCCATGACCAGTCCCACCGAATTGATGAATCTGCCGGGTTTCGGCGCCGACCGCTACCGCAAGATCGCCCCCTACGTCACCGCGCTGCCCACCGCCACCGCCACCATCAACATCTGCACCGCACCCGCCTACGTGATCGAGAGTCTGGCCGACAACCTGAGCGGGGAGTACTCGGGCAGCCCGGAAGTGCTCGTCAACGGTCGCAAAACGGGGTGTTTTCCCGACGTCGCCACCCTCACCAACGTGCTCGGCAAAACGGTCGCCGCCAAGATCGCGGATCGGTTCGCAGACAAGAGTTCTTATTTCCGGCTGACTACCCGCGTCGCGCTTGGCACCACGGAGTTCACCTTGTACAGTCTTTTGCAGCTGGGTAATGGCGGCAAGGTGACGCCGCTGCTGCGCACATTCGGTACGCTATAACAGATATGCCGCACACATTACTGCTCCGCCTCCCCGCGCCCGGTGAAGAAGATACCGAATGGCTGAACATCGACGAGACCGGCGTGCCCACCGCCGCCCGTCAGCGCGGGCCGGTGAGCCTAGCCGCGGCCGTGGCCCGCTCGGCCAAGGTGTTCGTCCTCGCCCCCGCCGCGCAAATACTGCTCGCCGAGCCCGAATTGCCTCCCGGCAGCGGCGTGCGGCTGGCACGGGCCGTCCCCTTCGCGCTCGAGGAGCAATTGACCGAGGACATCGATCAGCTGATATTCGCGCTCGGGCGGCGCCGTCCGGGCGGCGGGACCCCCGTGGCCGTGGTCTCGCGCAGCGTGCTAGAAGGCTGGCTCGGCGAACTGGGCGCGGCCGGCATCGCGCCGGTGGGGCTGTACGCCGACATGGCGCTGCTGCCGGAGAATCCCGGCCAGACGGTGCTGTGGCTCGAGAAATCCCGCCTGAGCGTGCGCCGTCCCGGCGGCCTGCCCTTCGCGGTGGAGCTCACCCCCGTGACCGAGGCATTGATCGTCGCCGGCGTGATCGCCGACCCGCTGACCGGCGCCCTCGACGGCAAGGTGCCGGAGAACGTCGTTCTCTACGTGACGCGCGAGGACTGGGCACAGGTTCAGGCAGAGTTCGAGGCGCTGACCGGCAAGTTCGAATCGCTGCAGATCCAGCTGCTCGCGGACGGGCCGCTGCCGTGGCTGGCGCGCAACCTCGCCGGCACCGATGCCGTCAATCTTCTGCAGGGTGAGTTCGCCCCCAGCACGAATTACGACATCGGCTGGAAACGCTGGCGACTGGTCGCCGCGCTGGCGGTGGGACTGCTGATCGTGCACGTCGCCGCCCAGGCCCTGCAGATCCATCAGGCGCGCAAGCAAACCGCCGTCCTCGACGGACAAATCGCCGAAGTGTTCGACGCCGCCATGCCAGGCGAGACCCTGCAGGATCCCCGCCGCCAGATGCAGGCGCGCCTCGACCGCATCCGTCGCGCAGGCCCGGGTTCGGAGAATTTCCTGCGCACGCTGTACGTGCTCAGCGGCGCGCTCGCCACCACGCCGAAGACGAGCATCGACGCCATGAGTTACCGCGAACGCTCGCTCGACATGCAAATCACCGCGCCGAGCCTCGCCACCCTGTCGCAGCTGACCCAGCTGGTCGGCAAGCAAGGGATGACCGCGGAGATCCAGTCCTCGACGCCGACGGCCGCCGGCGTCCAGGCACACATGCAGGTACGCGCGCCCGGCGCCAAGGCACACCGATGAACAAGATCATGGCCTGGTATGGCGCTCTGCAACAGCGCGAACGTCGCATGGTCTCGATCGGCGCGATCGCGCTGATCGTGATCGTTCTGTTCGGTGGAATCCTCTGGCCGCTCGAGTCGGCGGTGTCGACCGCCGTCACTCATCGGAACAGGCAGACGGCAGACCTTGCCTGGATGCGGCTCAACGCGCCCGAGGTGCAGGCCGGCGGCGGTGCGGTGCCGGTCGACACCGGCGAGGCGCCCGTGGTGCTGGTCGATCGCATCGGCCGCGAGGCCGGCCTCGGGTCGGCACTGCGCGGCACCCAGCCCAGCGGTTCCGGCGTCCGTGTCCAGCTCGAAGCGGCTCCCTTCGACACCCTCCTCACCTGGCTCGCCACGCTCGACCAGCAGCACGGGCTCGCGATCGACTCCATCACCGTGGACCGCGCTGCACGGCCGGGAGCGGTGAATGCCAGCATCACCTTCAGCCAGGGCAAGTAGCCGCACGCCACCGCCGCAGAAGCGTCGCGGCGCGCTATGGCCGTTGACGGCGGTGGTCGTGCTCGCCGTCCTGATCGTCGTCGTCGTCGTGCTGCCGGCGTCGCTGGTCGCCCGGTTCCTGCCGCCCGAGGTGCACGCCGAGGATTTCTCCGGCAGTCTCTGGCACGGGTCGGCCAACACCCTGGTCGTGAACTCGCTGCAGGCAGGCGCCATCGAATGGCATATCCATCCCCTGCCGCTGCTGCACGCGACGCTCGCCGCCGACCTGCACTGGGTCAAACTGGGCTTCGTCACCGACGGCGCCGTCGAACTCACCCGCGACGGTCTGCGCGCGCAGCACGTACAGGGCGGCGGCTCGGTCGAGGATCTGCGCGACTTCGGCGTGCCCGCCGGCTGGCACGGCACCGTGCACATGGACCTGAGCGAACTCGCCCTCGCCTTCGAGGGAAGCCGCGTCGTGCCCCGTGCCCTGGTCGGCGTCGTCACGCTCGCCGACGTGAGCTCGCCACAGTTCGCGGACAACGCCAACCTCGGCGCGTACACGGTGAAGCTCGCGAACGGCGCCATCACCCCCGATGTCGACCCCGGCGCCGAGCTCAGCGACGCTGGTGGACCGCTCGACGCCCATGCAGCGATTCGTTACTCGCTCAAGGACGACACCGTGCAGCTGTCCGGCACCGTGAAGGACCGCCCCGACGCACCCCCCGCCCTGCACGCCCAGATCGAGAATCTGGGGCGGCTGAGTTCCCTGGATGCCCAGGGCCGCGTTCCCTTCGAACTCGAGTTCACACTGTAAAAACAGCGCTCCCGCGCATTAAGTAAAGCATGATTACCGCACGTGCTCGCGCGCTGCCTGCGACCAGAGTCACAGCAGACCGGCAAGGTCCGGCGGTACCATCCCGCATCGCTTAGAGACGCCGGAGCCGCACAGATGACGCTGGAAAAATTCGAGCATGGAAAATCGAGGATCATGTCGGAAGCGCGCGCGGAACTGCGCCGCGTCGGCATCCAGTATCATTCCGTCATGTTCGAATCCGCCGGCACCAAGAGTCACGCCGAGGGCGAGACGCTCACCGTCAGCGCCGACGGCCGCACCGTCAGCGCGTTCTTCCGCGCCGACGAGATCGAGGATTCGCAGCAGCACGTCGGCCGGCCCGACGTGCGACAGAAGATCACGCGGCTCATCGGCGAGGTGCAGACGGCAGCGGCGTAGGCCGTCCTCCACTATTGCTTCAGCGCAGGTCGTGGCAGGATGGCAAGCCGAGACGTTGCGGGAAATTAACGGCTCACGGCGTGCGGCAGGATAGCGACACACCCACCCGAGGTGAATGCGTGAAGCGATTGATCACCGGCCTGTCGGCCGCTGTTTTTTTCAGTTTGGGGATTGCGCCTCGTGCGAATGCCCAAGGCGCGCAGGCCGGCGCTACGATTCAATCCATGCAGTGGGCAAGACGGATCGTGTTGTTGGCCGCCCCCGACGCCGAAAACCCCGAATATCAGGAACAACGACGCCTGCTGGCGTCGTGGGCCGGCGCCGCCGAACGTGAGGTGAGCGTGGTGCATATCGCCGGCAATCGTGTAACAGGAGCAGCCGACGCCGCGTCGGCGCTGCGCGACCGGTATCGTTTGCCGGCGGATCTGTTCACGGTAATTCTCATCGGCAAAGACGGCCACGTCGCATTCAGGTCTACGACCCCGGTACGCGCCAGGATATTGGACGACCAGATCGACGCCATGCCGATGCGCCGTGCCGCTCGCGCCAGGCAGCCGTGACACACTGAACCTGTAAGCTTCGAGCGGGCAATTTTTCGCAGCCCGGGAAACTCCGCACTTGAACAGACCCTTCCAACTGGTCGACGTCTTCCACGACGGCGCATTTACCGGCAACCCATTGGCGGTCGTGTTCGAGGCGGATGATCTGAGCACCGCAGCGATGCAGACCATGACGCGATGGTTGAATTTGTCGGAAACCGCGTTTTTACTGCGTCCTTCGTCTCCCGCGGCGGACTATCGGGTGCGAATCTTTACGCTCGACCGCGAAATGCCGTTTGCCGGCCATCCCACCCTCGGCAGTTGTCACGCGTGGCTGTCCAGCGGCGCCCCGCCTGCCGATGCATCAACGATCATCCAGGAGTGCGGTGTGGGCCGGGTGGCCATTCGCCGGGACGCCGAGCTGCTGTCCTTCGCCGCGCCGCCCCTCATCCGCAGCGGAGCCGTCGATGAAACTAAAATCGTCGAGCTTGCCGCGTTTCTTCGAATCGACCGCTCGCGCATCGTCGCTGCGCAGTGGGCGGATAACGGACCCGGGTGGATCGTCGTGCTCCTCGACTCGGCCGATGAGGTATTGGCCCTCGAACCCGCCCGGGACCACCCCACCCGTCTCGATGTCGGCGTGGTCGGCCCCTACCCGGCGGGCAATCCCATTGCATTCGAACTGCGTGCTTTTTTCACGGATCATCGCGGGGGTGTGACCGAAGATCCGGTGACGGGCAGCCTGAATGCGTCCACCGCCGAATGGCTTCTCTCGTCCGGCCGTGCAGCGGCCCCCTACGTTGCCGCACAGGGAACCCGCCTGGGACGGTCCGGCCGTATATACATCGATCGAGACCGCCGAGGCCTCTGGGTAGGGGGACGAACGACGACCTTGTTTTCGGGAATTTGTTCGGCGTAGTCATCGCTCCGCAGCCGCGCCGCTCTCGTCGCAGAACTGCGCCCACAGGAATGATGCAGAGCCAATTGCCCAGCCTCGGGTTGACCATTAACTTTACGGTTTGTACAGTGCAGCATGCGCAACGCACGCCGGAAGTTTCAGCGACTATGGCGGGCCGCCGGAAGCGAGCGAAAGCCGGCTCGCCACGACGCCCCGACGACCCGAAACAAGGGGCGCCACATCCTGCATTACGGCGGCCCCCACGACAGCCACGTCGAGTTCTTCGAAGGTCCTCCCGCATGAACGCGCCCGGCGTGTTTTTTGGCATGGTCTGCCTGACTTACGGCTGCTTGACGTCGGCCCCGGCATCCGCATGGGGCGACGAAGGCCATGAAGTGATCGCGCTCATAGCCGATCATTACCTCGACCCCGCGGTGCGCACGCGGGTGCAAAGCATTCTCGTCGGGGATACCACCGCCCTCACGGCCACCGACATGGCGCACGAGGCCACCTGGGCGGACAAGTACCGCGACTCGGATCGAAACACCAGCAAGGTTCGCTACACCCAGACACGTAACTGGCATTTCGTCGACCTCGAACTCGACGGAGCGAGCATCAGCAGCGCCTGTTTCGGCCAGCCCGCCTTACAGCCCGGGGTGGCGGCTTCGCTCGGACCCGCCGACGACTGCGTGATCGACAAAATCGATGAGTTCACCACCGAGCTCGGGGCGCCGGCGACCAGCGACCAGGAGCGGCTTCTGGCCCTCGAGTTTCTCCTGCACTTCGTCGGCGACGTGCACCAGCCGCTGCACGCCAGTGACGACCATGACCAAGGAGGCAATGCCAAGATCGTGACCGCCCCCGGAATCGCATCGAACAATCTTCATCATGACTGGGACACGGAATTCGTGGCACGGTTGGGGGCGAACGACAACGAGATCGCGCAGCGTCTGATCGCGAACATCACCGATACGAAGCGCGCGCAGTGGTCGGCCGGCACTCCCGCTGAATGGGCCATGGAGTCGTTTTCCATCGCACAATCACACGCCTACGGGCTGTTGCCGGCGGCCACCACGACGAACCACTACCCGCTTTCGGAAAGCTACGTTACCGACGCCACCGCCGTGACGGCCGACCAGTTGAGCAAGGCGGGGGTGCGCCTCGCGGCGCTGCTGAATCACGCGTTGCGATGAACGTCATTACCGCGCGTTGAGACCGATAAGGTGAAAACTCTGGGACGAACATTTGAGAGACTCGACGTGGCGGTAAAAGCGCCCTCAAAGCGACTTGCCGACTGTTTCAGCTTCAACGCTGAGCATCATGTCGACGCGACCGCGCTCAAGTCCTCCAAGGTCGGGAGCACCTGCGCTGGTGCGGGATGATCACCTCCGCGCACGACATAGATGAACGCCCTTTCACGACCAGAATTGGCGAAGACCCGCGCCAAACCTTTTGGCACCGTGAGGGTATCACCCGGTCCCATCTGTAAGACGTTCCCCTGCCACTCGATTTGCGGCGAACCCGATTGCACCAACAGTACTTCTTCTTCCTCGCGCGCGTGCGCGTGCGACCTCGCGCCAGGCTCGATTTGCAGGGCGCGCAGCTGAAAACCATGCGGCCACGACAACGGGCCGGCAGGCATCGCTTCCGCAGGATTGGCAGCGCCCACGATGGGGCATTCCTTGAAACCCCTCACGCCCGACAGGCCGCCCGCGGGAGCGAGATCGCCTGCCTTGACGGTGCATCGGGCGATCGCTTCCGAATCGTAGCGGTCCAATTTCTCGGCGTCAGCTCGGGTGGTGGGCGGCATCAGGACCGCGTCGACGGGCAGGGATTCTTTCGCCGTGTCGATGAGTCTGCCGGACTCAAGCAGCACGATGCCGTGCTCCCTGGCGGCGTCGAACACATAGGGCGCCCACGTGACGCGACCGGGGTCGTTACCGCCCAGGATGGCGAACATGAATCCCACCTCGTCGCCGATATTCTCGAAACCGCGGAAGGCATGCACGGGGATCGAAATGGTATCGCCGGGAGCGAGGTCGACGTGACCGTCCATACCTTTCTCACCCGTCGTGAAGCGCCATGATCCTGAGTGGATGATGAACACCTCGGCGGTGTCGTGACTATGCTGGGAATTGACGCATCGCGGTGGCTGACGCGCACCGCCGATGTTGAAGCCGTGCGGGATGCCGATGTGGACGTGCTGATCGGGATTTTCGGCCACGCCGGGACCGATGATCGTAAAATTCTCCTTGCGCTCGCTGCCGGGGGTGCGTGCATCGATGAAGGCAGTGGTGCAGGGTCGGAGCTCCCCGTAGCGCACCAGACGTTCTTGCATTTGTGCCAGCGAAACAGTACGTGTCATAAGATGATCCGTTAGAAGCGTTATGAACTCGCGGGCGGCCATCAGGGCGGGAACGCGGCCTTGAGTTCGCGCGCGCCTTGCAGCACCCACTGCTGGTCCGATCCCAGCAGAAATAACGACGCCCCCTCTGCGCGCCATGTCAGTGCCTCGGCCACGGTCGATGTGAACATACCGACACAGCGCTGATGACGCGCTCCCGCCCTGCAAATATGGCGCACGGCGTCGACCACCACGGGATCGTCGGCCGAGTTCGCACCGAGGGACACCGCCAGATCCATCCGGCCGACGAACAGACAGTCGATGCCCTCGACCGCGGCAATGGCATCGATCTGATCGAGTGCCGCCTCGTCCTCGATCTGCGCAATCACGCACACCGAGGCGTTCGAGCCGGCGATGATTTCAGGCATGGAACGTGTCGTGTAGCCGGCAGCCCGTGTCGAGCCGGCATAGCCGCGCCCGTGCCGTCCGTAACGACTGACGGTCGCCGCCTGCTCCGCCGCCGCCGCAGACGTGATGTGCGGCGCCACGATGCCGGTGGCTCCCAAATCGAGCGCGTTCAAAGTCTCCGCAGGCTGCGCCTGTGATACGCGAACGAGGCTCGGCAGGTCATGCGCCCGTGCGGCGAGCACCACCGCGTCGAGCGCCGCGCGGTCGAAGGGCGCGTGCTCGGCGTCGATACAGACACAGTCCAGGCCCGAATGCCCCAGTATTTCCATGACGGCACTGTTCGGCGTCTTCAGGAAGGTGCCCACGAACAACTGTCTCGCCCGCAGCTGCCGACGGAACGACCCGATGCGGGTTGGGCCGCTCGTCGTCATGATCTTTCCAAAAGCCGCAGCAATGACGTACTCACCGCGGCCGGTTCCTCCATGCAGGCCAGATGACCCGTTTCCGCAAGCACCACCAGATCGGCGCGCGGCAGGGCATTCGCCATGTCGATGTGACACTGCACCGAACACAGTTGATCTTCGCGGCCGCACAAGACCAGCGCAGGGCAATCGATCGACGCCAGCAGATCGACGGCGCTGCGTCGCTTTTGCAACGCGAGGGACTGTCGTCGAAACACCTCCGCGCCCAACTCGAGACCCATCTGCAAAATCGGTTCGAGCAGCGCCGTGACCAGGCGGTTACGACGAGCCAGATACCCCGGCAGCAACGCTTCTTCGAGCACCTGGGCGAGACCGCCCTGCTCGACGGCTGCCATCTGCGCGTCACGCATCGCGCCTCTTTCGGGACGGTCGGCATGCGGCGTGGTGTCGAGCAGGGCGAGATGAGTGATCCTCTCGCGAGCCTGCCGGAACATTTCCAGAGCGACGATGCCGCCCAGCGACAGCCCGGCCAGCGCGAACCGTGGGGGCGCGGCCGCGAGGACCCTCGCCGCCATCGCCTCGACCGACGAATCACGGGTCAAATCGGCCACCGTCGTGCCGTAGCTCGGCTGCAGCGCGGCAATCTGCTCTGCAAATATGCGACCGTCCAGCATCATGCCGGGAATGAACACCACCGACTCCTGCATCGTGGGTCTGCGGTCAGCCAGCGTCGGCCTGCCGGGATGCTGCGCCGTGCCGCCTCACCCGGATGTCCGCCTGTTCCTTGTGGCCCATGAACCCCTCCAGAGCGCACAACCGCGAGCAATACTCGCCGATGGACGCCGATGCGGCCGGGGTCGTGATCCGCTGGTAGGTGCAGGTCTTCAGGAATTTTCCGACCCAAAGGCCGCCCGTGTAACGCGCAGCCTTGTTGGTGGGCAGGGTGTGGTTGGTGCCGATCACCTTGTCTCCATAGGCGACGTTGGTCAGCGGACCCAAGAACAACGCACCAAAATTCGTCATGCGTTCCAGAAAGAAGTCGGGATCCCGCGTCATCACCTGCACGTGCTCGGAGCCGATGTCGTCGGCGACGCTCACCATTTCCTCGTAGCTGTCGCAGACGATGACCTGCCCGTAGTCCCGCCACGCCACCCGGGCGACTTCGGCGGTGGGCAGAATCGTGAGTTGACGATCGACCTCGGCCATCGTTTCGCGGGCGAGTTTTTCCGAATTGGTCAACAGGATCGCGGGCGTGGTCGGACCGTGCTCGGCCTGCCCGAGCAAATCGGCCGCGCAAATCTCGCCGTCCACCGTCTCGTCGGCAATGACGAGCGTCTCGGTGGGCCCGGCGAACAGGTCGATCCCGACCCGCCCGTACAGCTGTCGTTTGGCTTCCGCGACATAGGCGTTCCCCGGCCCGACGATCATGTCGACCGGGGCGATGGACTCGGTGCCGATGGCCATCGCACCCACGGCCTGCACGCCGCCCAACACATAGATTTCATCGGCACCGGCAAGATCCATCGCCACGACGATGGCCGGAGCGGGTTTGCCGTTGAACGGCGGTGCGGCAGCGATCACGCGCGGCACCCCCGCCACCTTGGCCGTGACCACGCTCATGTGCGCGCTCGCCACCAGCGGATACTTGCCGCCGGGAACATAGCAGCCCACCGAGTTGACCGGAATGTTCTTGTGGCCTAGAAATACGCCGGGCAGCGTCTCCACCTCCACGTCCTGCATGGAGTTGCGCTGAATCTGCGCAAAGTTTCGCACCTGGGCCTGCGCGAAGCGGATATCTTCGATTGCCCGGGCCGGAAGCGCCGCATAGCAAGCCTCTATCTGCGCGCGGTCGAGCCGGAAGCTGGGCGGACCCCAATGATCCAGTTGCTCCGAGTATTCGCGTACCGCCGGATCGCCGCGGCGCTCGATCCCCGACAACATCTCTTCCACCAGAGCGCGTATTCGCGCATCTTCCGAGGCCACGGTCTGTGCCGACACACCATTCTTGAGGTAACGAACCACGGCCTGTCTCTCCTAACAAACGTCAAAAAATCAGGGTGACCAAGCGCCGCACGGTAGTCCGTTTTGCATCCGAATGCAAGGCAGGCACTCGATTCGACTCGGTCGCATCAACCCAGTCGCGCCGTGTGGCCCTCGACCAGCGTGCCGGCCAGGATACGTTTCTCCGGAGGCAGCGAAGGATTGTTGATCCGGTCCATCAGCAGGGTCAGCGTGGCCTCGGCCATTCTTTGCACCGGCTGACGCACCGTGGTCAAGCGATGACTGGCCCAAGTCGAGGGTCCGACCCCGTCAAAACCCACCACCGAGAGGTCGTCGGGAACGTCGAGTCCGAGTTCGAAGCGCGCAGCGTCGATACAACCGATGGCCATCACGTCATTGGCGCAAACCGCAACCTGAGGCGGCCGTTGAGCAATCTTGATGAGCTCGTGAAGTCCCCGCTTTCCCGATTCGTAGTCATACGTACCACGTACCACGGGTGTATTGCGGATGCCTAATTGCGCGAGCTTGTCGAGCGTACCTTTCACCCGCTCCTCGCTCACCACCGAGTCCCGGGGGCCCGCAATCACACCGTACCGACGATGCCCCGCCTTCCACAGACGGGTGATCAGCAAACGGGCACCGTCGATCTGGTCGCAGCACACCGCATTGACGGGAATGTCCTGCACATGACGATTGAAGAACACCACGGGTATGTGGCGCCGGTTGAAGAGATCGAGCTGGTCCACGCTGAGCCTGGCAGCCGCGATGACCCCGTCGACTTGATACTGCAGGACTTGATCGATGGTCTGGTCCACATCGCTTTCGTGTGGCAGCGCGAACAACAAGATGCGCTCCCCGTGCGCCGAGGCGTGGGCCGCGAGCTCGGACAGCACTTCCGGGTAATAGAGACTGGTGAGGTTCGAGATCAGGACCGCGATGAGATTCGATCGCCGGGTGATCAAACTGCGTGCGAGCGCGTTCGGTGTGTAGCCGAGTTGCTCCGCGGCGCGTCTCACCCGCGCACGCATCTTGGCCCCGGCACTGCCGCCCGTTTTGAAAACCCGCGAGACGGCCGACTGTGACACACCCGCCCGCAATGCCACGTCGTAGGAAGTCACCACCCGGGATCCACCGGCGGCCGCGAGCGGGCGCGCAGGCTTGCTCGGCGCTTTGGATTTGTTCCGGGACATGCTTCTCTCTTGTGATTCGAACGGCGACTCATCAGCTTAAGGCTTGCCGGGGTGCTTTGCGACCTGCCGTTCCCCGCCGAGCCCGCCCGCGGTGTAGCATGCAACATGCAACGCATCCGAATGCAACGGGCTGCGCCCGGCCAGTCGCCCAAGGATGCGACGCTGAGCGCGTTGCAGTCGTTGCGGGCGCGCGGTGTCGTCACCGCCGAATCCCTCACGGCCGAGTGTCTGGCGTGTATCGCCACCCACGACCAGCGGGGCGCGCGCCTTGCGGCCATTCGCTGCCTCAATCCACACGCCGAAAACGAGGCACGCCGGCTCGATTCGACGCTCCACGCAAAGAGCGGCCCGTTGCAGGGCATGCCCGTGATATTGAAGGACAACATCGACATGGTCGGATTGCCGACCACCTCGGGCAACGAAGCGATGGCGCACGCGGTACCGTTGCGTGACGCGGGGCAGACCGCGCGCCTGCGGCGGGCGGGCGCCGTACTCCTCGGTAAGGCAAACCTCTCGGAATTCTCCTTCGAGATCCGCTCGCGCAGCACACTGGGCGGCGACGTGCGCAATCCATTCGACCGCCGTGTCACGGCAGGAGGATCGAGCGGCGGCACGGCCGTCGCCGTGGCGGCCGGATTTGCGGTCGCCGGTGTGGGCACCGACACGGGCGGTTCCATTCGCGTACCGGCGGCTTTCACGGGCCTGGTCGGTCTTCGTCCGACCTGGGGTCTGATCGACGCATCCGGTATCGCCCCGCTGGCACCCAGCACCGACACCGTCGGGCCTATCGCCCGTAGCGTCGAGGACATCGCCACGCTGCTCGGCGTCATGACCGGGACACCGCGCGCCCGCTGGCTGCCGGACCTCGCCGCCGAGCCGGTCCCGGTCACGCCCGCACGCATCGGCGTGTTTCGTCAGGCGTTCGGATCCAATCACGAGATCCGGGATGCCATGGAGCATGCGTTGGCAGCGCTGGCGAGTGCGGGAACGGTGATCGTGGAGGGCGTGGAACTGCCTGCCGACGTGCTGCCGATCGATCGCCCCCATGTGGTCGACTGGGAATTCGGCCCGGCATTCGACGCGTATTTGCGATCCAATTTCGTCGCTGGAACGGCACCCGGATCGCTTGCGACGATCTATGCCGACGGCCGATATCTCGCAGAGTACCGCGATACCTTGCGCAAACGGCTCGAAGTGCGTTCTCTCGATGAACCCACGCACCGTGAGATCCTCGCGTATCACATGCGCCTGCGCGACGCCCTCTCGGCGCTCATGGAGCGTTTTGCCCTGGACGCCCTGGTTTATCCGACGTCTGCCGTCATCCCGACCTCCCTCGACAACCCCAAAAGCGGCTGGGCGGCGGAGTTGGCGGCCTGCGCGGGATGGCCGGCCCTGACACTGCCGGTGGGGCAGTCCCGCGGCGGCATCCCGGTCGGCTTCGAATTTCTGGGGCGTGCGCGCTCGGAAGCCTCGTTGTTGGCCCTCGCCGAGAAACTCGAATCCCTGGTCGGCGGCAGCCCGATTCCAAACTTGGACGCGTTTTAGGGAGTGCCCCGCTTGAGGGTTTCCGGCTGCATCCACCAGATCACGGCGCCCAACGCGAAGCTTGCGCTGCCAACCAACATGGCGGCACGCATACCGAAACGCGCGGCAATGGCCGCAGTGCCGAGCGGTGCAAAAAAACTGAAGATTCGGCCCCAGTTGAAAATCGACGCTGCGGTCGAGCGCAGGTGCGGCGGATACAGTTCCGCAAGCCAGGGTCCCCAGATGACGCTGGCACACAGGCTCCCCCCATAGATGAAACCCACCGCCCGCAGCAGCGGCACCTCGGTGGGCACCGCCAGATAAATCCCGATGGCCACTGCCGCCACCACGAAACCGATGGCGTTGAACCGCCGGCCGAAACGGTCGGCAGTCCACCCCCAGAAAAAACCGCCGAGAATATTGCCCGCGAACTGCCAGGCGACCAATTGCCCGCTGACCGTGCTGCTCAACCCGCGCTCCCCCGTGAGGTAGGTGGTGAGCCAGCCGCTGAACGCCTGGTAGCCGACGAAGTTGAGGCCCGTCATCGTCGCGAGCAACAACGTCTGCCGGCGCAAGGAGGGATGAAAGAGTTCGCTGATGGGCAGACGGCCACGCCTGCCCGCGGTCCTGCGGTGTCCCGCGTCGTTCGGCAACAGCCAATAGATCAAGGGCGCCAGGAGGAACGGCGGGACCCCGCCGAACCATAGTAAGATACGCCAGTCGTGCGTGGCCGTCAGACTCAGCGCGAGACCCAGTACGACGATCGAAAAGCTGAAGGCCGCGTTCAATGTGCCCGCCAGGCGGCCCCGTACCCGGGAATGGAACAGGCTCACGTAGATACCCACGCCCACCGGATAACAACCGCCCATGAAAAAGCCGAGGGCGAGCCGCTGCGTCAGCAGCTGTGCATAACTCGCGACGAAGGTGCCGGCGAGCAGCAACGCACCATAGCCGAGCACGAGTCCGATCAGTACGTTACGCCGGCCCAGACGATCGGCCAGCTGACCGAGCACGACGGCGCCGAGCAGCGCGCCGGCCCCTTGCGCCGAATACAACGATCCCGCCTGCAACAGACTCAAATCATAGCGCTGGCGCAGGAACGGCCGCAGAACATCGACCGAGTTCCAAGCCCAACCGTAAAAGAACTCGCTGCACCACAGCAGCAGGAACGCCACGACACGGCGTCCCTGCGGCAGGTCGATGGCGGCCTCCTCCAAAGGCCTAGTACTTGATGCCGGCTCGGACACCGTAGGTGGTGGGCGGACCGTAAGATACCTGTACCCGCTCGTCACGGCCGACCACGGCGCTGTACAACACCGGCACGTCGCCCACGTTGTTGCCGAAACCTTCGACGTAATATTTCCCCGACGCCGCGGTCCATCGCAGGCTCAAATCGACCATGTTGTAGTTTTTCTGCAAATCGAGGGCCGTGTTGTAATCGGTCGTGTAGTACTTCGACGAATACAGCCAGCTCACGTACGGCGCGAGGGTCCCGTAATCGCCCATCACGAAGTCATAGTAAACCGCCGCCGTCGTCTTGAGCTTCGGCGACATCGGGATCACCTTGCCTGCCAGATTGACGGATACAGGATCCTCGCCGCCCGAGGCACCATAGAAGTTGTTGGCGCTGATGTACTTCGTGTATTTGGCGTTCAAATACGCAGCCGTCACATCGACATGGAAATTCTCCAACGGCAGCGTGCGGATCGCGAACTCGGCGCCCCGGCCGTAGGCCTGGCCCGCGCTGCCGAAGTACGAAACCTGCGGGGTGTAGACGTTGATCTGCAGATTCTTGTATTGATTGTCGAAAATGCTGAAATCCGTCTGTACGCGCCCGTCCAGAAACTTGTTTTTCGCGCCGAGCTCATAGGCCGTGACGGTTTGCGGAGCATAGGAACTCGGAATGAGGGAGCTGCCTCCCGTGTCGTTGAAACCGCCTGACTCGAAGCCGGTGGAAACCGTCAGGTAGTACATGCTGTTGTGATCGGGGGTGAATTCCAAACCAGCCCGCCACGTCGTGCTGTGAAACCGCGGATCTCCCGACGTCTGACTGTACGGCGCGCCGAAGTCGTACGTCCCGGGCGTCGCATTGGAATAGTCGGCAAAGGCGAACCGTTTGGATTCTTCAGAGTAGCGCACGCCTGCAATGATCCGAAACAGGTCTGGAATGGCGAAATACGACGCCTGGGCATACCCCGCGTAGGCCTTGGTCTGCAGCGCGGTGGTCTCCTTGTAGCCATCGACCGTAGAACCCGGCGCATTGATGAGCTGCTGGTATACCTCGTCCACGTCGTCGTGCAGGAAATATCCACCCACGATCCACTGCAGCGGCGTCGAGTCCTTGGACGTGAGTTGAACCTCCTCGCTCAAGGCACGATCATGATCGTCGGGTTCTTGGATGCCTGATCCGAATCCCTCGGCCGGGGCGGAAAAGACCACGCTGCTCTGGTCGTTGTCCGCGCTGCGATGGGAACGGAACTGAGTGTAACCCGTGATGGAGCGCAAGGTGGCGAAGTCCACATCATAGCTGACGGTGGTCGAGATGTAGTCCTCGCTCACATGCTCGAAGGGCTGGTAATCCCAGTTGTTCTGCCATGCGCTGCCGGTGACCGGTACACCGATGTCGACGCCGTTCACGATGGCGGTGCCATTGTGGACCGACGGATTCACTGCGTAGGGCACGCCGTTGATGGATTGGTGGCCGGTGGCGGGGTTGATGAGCGTACCGGCGACCTTGTAGCCGTACGATCCTGAGCCGGCGTCATTCTTACCCCATACACCCGCATGCACCAGCACTTCCAGACGGTCCGTCGGGGTCCATTTCACGCCGATTCGCCCGGCGCTCTCATCGTCGTCGTCCATCGACAGCCCCGGCGTGGTGGTTGAATGGACATAACCGTCGTGGCTTTGATGCACTCCGGAAATTCGCACCTGAAGCTCGTCGTTGATCGGAATGTTGACGAAGCCGTCGACCCGCTGTTCGTTGTAGTTGCCGGCCTCCAGGTTGACCGCACCGTCGAAGGTGTTCTTCGGTTCGTTGGTCACTACGCTGAAATTGCCGCCGAAGGTATTGCGGCCGTATAAAGTACCCTGGGGCCCGCGCTGAACCTCCACGCGATTGATATCGAATAACGGAAGGCTCTGCTGCTGGGTACGGCTTTGATAGATGCCGTCGATGTAGTAACCAATGATGGGATCGTTCTGGGCGCTCACGAGGCTGGTACGGGCGCCGCGGATGGCCGGGAACGAGTCGGATCCTTGTTGGCCCCAGGTGAGCCCCGGCGTCACGAACTGCAACCGGCTCGCATCGTCGATATGCGACCGCTCGAGATCGGCCGAGGTGACCGCTGTGATGGAAATGGGCACGTCCTGCAGGCGCTCGCTGCGCCGCTGTGCCGTGACGGTGATTTCTTCGAGTCCGCCGGCAGTGTCGGCAGGTGATGCCACTGCGGCAGTGTCCGCCATGGCGATACCCGCGGCGAGATTCAACCCCACCACCATCGCCGCCCGTACCCAGACGGCATTTCGCAGTTCGCGGCGCACCGCGATTCTCAGCAGGCAATGCTGTACGTGTCCGATAGTCATATACACCCTCTCCCTACGATAACTTGTGATCTGCAAACGCGGCGGCGGCGTGATCCGAGACCCCGTGAACGCATCATGAATGCATTCGGATGCAAAACGCAAGAGGGACCCTGACAAAATCGCCAACTCGTTGCGGCGGCGATACAAATGCTACCTGGCGCCTATGAGCAAGCGCCAAAATCGTGGTTGGAACGCAGCGGTTGGAGTAACAACCCGACCGGCGGCACCGGCCGACACACTCGATTCGCCGAAGCACTTGCATTCGACTGCATGCTGCGTTCATGCTATCCACCACAACCCCAGCCTGTGGGGCCGTGGGTTTTTTTGGGAGTGGTCAACGATGTCGACGGTCAAGACGAATGCCCCGGATGGATTTGAAAGTCGCGCACGATTCATCAAAGCACCCGGCAAGAGTTCAGAGTTCGACATCGGGGGCGTGGCGGAGCTCGTCTCATCGATTCTACGGGACGTGCGCCTGCGCGGGGATGCGGCAATTCGCGAGTACTCCGAACGCTTCGATAAAATCTCTCTCGAACATTTCGAGGTCTCGGCCCTGGATCGGCGCGCCGCGCTGGCAACGCTCGACAAACAAACACAAGCCGATACCGAGTTCGCCATCGAAAACGTCCGACGTTTCGCCGAAGCGCAGCTCGCTACGATCCTACCCTTGGAGGTGGAGCCGTTGCCGGGATTGCATCTGGGTCACCGTGTGATCCCCATCGAACGGGTCGGCGCCTATGTTCCGGGGGGTCGCTTCCCCCTGCTTTCCGCGCCCATCATGACCATCGTGCCAGGGAAGGTGGCCGGCTGCGACGAAGTGGTGGCCTGTCTGCCTCCCAACGCACATCCGGCCATGATCGCCGGGTGCCACCTATCGGGTGCCGACCGAATTTTCCGGATCGGCGGCGCACAGGCGATTGCGGCCATGGCCTACGGCAGCGAAAGCGTCCCACAGGTCAACAAGATCGTCGGTCCCGGCAACGTCTTCGTCAACGAGGCCAAACGCCAGGTGTTCGGTCCGGTGGGCATCGATCAGCTGGCAGGCCCGTCGGAAATATTCGTCGTCGCGGACTCCACCGGCGACCCGGAATTGATCGCAACGGACCTCCTGGGCCAGGCCGAGCATGACGTGCGGACGCGAGTCGGTCTCATCACCACGGACGCCAAGCTCGCCGAGGCTACGTGCAAGGAAGTGCTGCGGCAGTTGGAGACCCTGGCAACCGCGAACGTTGCCGCCGTGAGCTGGGCCGACTATGGTTCGGTGGTTGTCTGTGCCGACGAGTCGGCCATGATTGCCTATTCTGATCACATCGCCGCCGAGCACCTCCAAGTGCATACCGCGAATCCCCACGAATTCTCTCGCAAGCTGCGAAATTACGGCTCGCTCTTCATTGGCGTCAACGCAAGCGTCGTTTACTCGGACAAGTGTGTCGGCACCAATCACACGCTGCCGACCATGGGTGCGGGACGCTACACGGGAGGACTTTGGGTCGGCTCCTATGTCAAGATTGCGACATTCCAGTGGCTCGACGCCGAGGGAGTCAAGACCGTCGCTCCGCCCGCCATCCGCCAGAGCGGCAGCGAAGGACTCTTCGGCCATCAAAACGCCGCGGCCATCCGCATCAACCGGCAGCACTGAACCGGCCGGTTCAGGTATGCAGGGGTCAGACGGTTCCGCGCAGCACCAGCGCCTGCGCCCGTCCAGAGGTGGTATTACGCAAGGACCGGGAGTGCCCCGTCGGTATGCTGAGCATGTCGCCCGCCCCCATCATGACGGCGCCGTCGGCCCAGCGCACTTCCAAGGAACCGGTCTGCAAAAAAAATACCTCCGATTCAACCCTCGCGTAGGACGGGACGTACGCGCCGGACGGCAGGGTGAGCAACCTGAGAGTGAACCCAGGGGGCCCGTGGGCCGGCGCCGAGGTCGCTTCGAAACCTTCGGCTGTAACGTTGGGCATGATGTCCGCTGCCGCAAGAACGGTGTCGACGCCACGCAGCGAACCGGCCGCCACCTCCGCCCGTGTCACGTCATCAGGGCCAGCCGACTCCCACTCTCGCAACACGTGTCCCCCGCTCGAAACGTCGATCCAAAGCTCGGGCGCGCGCTGCTCAGCTCCCTCGTTGCGGTCCCGAAAGATCAGAAGAAATCCCGGATCCTCGTCCGGTTTGTCGATGCCATGAAACACGTGCGCAGGAACGCCGACCGCATCACCGGGACCCATGAGCACGCTCCCCTCGTCGTCGCCGGCTCCGAACGACACGCGCCAACGGCCCGTATGAACAAACAACACCTCCCCGGCATCGTGAGTGTACGGAATCCTGGCGCGGCCGACGGCGTGACGAATCGCGTGGATGGCGGCAGTGGCGGTGTCGAGGAGATGAAAAGAGTCGGCTCCGCCTGCATCCCGTCCGGCGCGGCCGTAGAGAGTCGCCTCGTCCGCAACGAGATCGGCATAGCGAATCAGGCCATCGTTCATCTGAGGTACAGTCCCTGCCAAGCAATTTACTTGATGGCGAGCGTTTTCGACCCGAATATCATCGACCGCGAACGGGCGTCATTGTCGCCCGACTCGCGAGCAACGTCCACGGAGACATTTCAATGAGTGAGCACCCGAACCCAGTCAAAGCACCCGTCGGCGGCGGTAAGGCGGCGGCGAGCCGCGACGTCCTGCAGGTCGAGAGGCGTGATTTCACGGATCTCGTACCCGAAAACCGCGAGCGTGTGCAAAGCATGCGCGGATTCGATGAGTGCTACACCGACATCGTGGACTACATCGTGCGCTGCACACACAAGATCTGGGATGAGCGCGACGTCGGCCTGATCTACACGCACTACACGCACAACTGCGTGGCGTACAGTTCACTCGGCACGGTTTACAACCGCGAGGATGTGGTCAGAGAGACCATCCAGCGCATCGTGGAGCTCCCCGATCGACGGGGCATGGCAACGCAGGTCATCTGGCGGGGCGACGACGTCAACGGCTTCTACACCTCCCATCTCGTCACCGGGACCGGCCGCCACACGGAATACGGAATGTACGGCCGACCGACCGGGCGTACCTTCGCCGCGCGCACGATCGCGGACTGCATGGTGTTGGAGAATAAGATATACCGGGAGTGGCTGGTGCGGGACAACATGGCGCTCATCGTCCAGCTCGGCCTGGATGTGCACGCGTTCGCCGGGGAAATGGCTCGCAAGCAATTCGAGAAGGGACAGACCATGGTGGAGATCGGTGAGAACCGCCGCCTAATCGGTCAATATCCACCGGAGACGGTTGCCGACACGTCGCTTGCCCACAACGACGTGGAAGTAACGGTGCTCGAGTGGCTGCATCACATCTACAACCGGCGCATGTTCGGGAAAATTCAACAGATCTACGCGGCGAACGTGCAATGGCATGGCCCGCTGATGCGTGAGCTGTTCGGGATCGCTGCAGTCATGCAGCAGACCATGCGACTGGTGGCGATGATACCCGACGGCGCTTTCGTGCCGCAGCACATCTGCTCGAACTCCTGTGAAGAAGGCGGCTTCAAGGTCGCCGTGCGCTGGATCCTCGACGGTCACCACCTGGGGTACGGCTCACTGGGAGCCCCCACCGGCCATCGGGTGTTTGCGATGGGCATGACGCACTTTCACATCGTGGACGGCAAAATCGTCGATGAATGGGTGGTGTATGACGACCTTGCCCTGCTCGTCCAGATCAAGCTCGGAGAAATGGCCCGTGCCACCCCTGACCATGGCAGATTGCTTTGAAGCGAACC
>CAZZYJ010000029.1:0-7581 GCA_964658215.1 uncultured Steroidobacteraceae bacterium
AGGCCGTGCACCGCGATGAAGGGCCCGATGAAGGGCGCGACCATCGGGCACTCGAAACAACGCATCGTGGACGGCCGCTACCTCGGGATCAGCGAACCCGGCATCATCGCCGCCGAGCCGCCGAATCCCATCGTGAGCCAGCTCGTCATCATGCCGGACATCGAAAAACGTCTCGAGGCCTTCGTCCGGCTGGGGCACGGCATCGTCGTCTTTCCGGGCGGTGCGGGCACCGCCGAGGAAATACTCTATCTGCTCGGCATTCTGCTCGATCCCGCCAACCGCGAGCTGCCGTTCCCGGTGGTGTTCACGGGACCCGCGGATGCGGCCGAGTACTTCGCGCAGATCGACGCCTTCATCGGCGCGACCCTGGGTCCTTTGGCGCAGTCACGCTATCAGATCATCATCGACGATCCTGCGGAGGTGGGCCGCGCGATGGTGCGGGGCCTCGCGCAGGTTCGCGATCATCGCCGCCGCGAGAGCGATTCGTACGGCTTCAACTGGCTGCTGAACATCCCGTTGGACTTCCAGCGGCCCTTCGAGGTGACGCATGCGTCGATGCGCGCCCTGACCCTGTCCCGCGATCTGCCCGTGCACGAACGTGCCGCCAATCTGCGGCGTGCCTTCTCCGGCATCGTCGCGGGCAACATCAAGGAGTACGGCGTCAACGCCATCGAGAAACACGGGCCCTTCGAGCTGTCCGGCGAGGCGTCCTTCATGGAGCCGCTCGACCTGTTGTTGCGCAGTTTCGTGGCGCAGCGGCGCATGAAGCTCGCGGGCTCGGAATATACGCCGTGCTACCGGCTGGTGCCCTGACCGCGACGTCCCGCCCGCCGCCTCGGGCGGTGTACGGCGATGCCGTAAAATGCAGGAAAAACCAGGCGATTTAACTTACCGCGACACTCCGTGAGATGCGTATCGCAACCCTCACGTACGGGTCGCGACGCTGCGCGTCCGTCGTGACACAGTTGCCCTCGACGCGATGTTTCGGCATTTCAACGTCGCGACCACCACAGAGGCCACAGCGATGAACGACAGCAAGAATCCTACTCGATACACCGGATTGGACCGCAGGGCGCCGCGCATCGAGGCCGGTCTGCCTGCGCCGGTTGCGGGTAAGCCGGGAGCTGCCGTGCCGCGGGAGGTCTACAAGACGGGCGGTCGTCATGCCGCGATCACCAACTCTCTGTACAGCTGGCACAGTTACAAGAACTGGGCCGACAAGATGAAGGGTAGCTGGGACGACAAGAAATAGCCGAGTCGGCCGCACGACGTACTCCAGGCCTGTGACCCGCAACACGGGCGCACTGCCGGGCCCACGCTATACTCGGCAGCATGGAATGGATGCTGCAAGTGGTCGATGATCTGGACGACACCGTGAACGCGGTGTTGCACAGCTGCCTCGGTTTGAACGCCGATCTCGGAATGATCGCCGCCGCGGGCCTCCTTCTCGCCGCCATCGCGTGCGGGCTGGCGCTGGGTGCGGCGACGGTGGTCCTCTGCACCGCCGGCGGCGTCTTGAGCGTGGCGTTCGCCCTGAAGATGCTCACCGTGCGCCAGACGCTCCACCCGCGCCCACGCCGCGCTTAGAACGGCGGCGAAATGCTCTAAGATAACGGGCATGAACGCTTCCTTCCTGCGTACCTCGCTGCGCACCCTGCTGTTGTTCCTCTTGGCCGCCTGCAGCGGCAAGGCGCCGCCCGCCCCGGCCGCCGCGGGCGCTGTGGGTGGCGGTCTCGAAATCGTCGACTTGCGAACGGGCACCGGTCCCGCCATCGCGGCCGGGCAGAGGGCCGTCATGCAGTACACGGGCTGGCTGTACGAGATGTCGGCGCCGGACAAGAAGGGCAGACAATTCGACAGCACCGCGAGCAGCGGCCAGCCGTTCCGTTTCAAGGTCGGCGCGGGCGAGGTGATCAAGGGCTGGGATCAAGGCGTTGCCGGCATGAAAGTCGGCGGACAGCGGCGGCTCACCATCCCTTCTGAACTCGGCTATGGCGACGTCGGGGCCGGCGGCGTCATTCCGCCCGGAGCCACCCTGATTTTCGACGTGGAACTCGCCGGAATAGAGTAAAACGAAGCAGCGGCCCGGATCGACGCCGCTGCTCCGGTCAGTCGATCAGTTGACGAATTCTTTGAGCGTCTTGAGCGCGGCGATGCGCACCTTCTTGCTGGCCGGCTTGGCCTTGAACATCATTTTCTCGCCGTTGAAGGGGTTAACCCCTTCGCGTGCCTTGGTCGCGGGCTTCTTCACGACCTTCATCTTCAAGAGCCCCGGCATGGTGAACAAACCATGGCTGCGCAGGCTCTTCTTGATCGAGGCGGAGAGCGAGTCGAACACGGCTCCAACCTGCTTCTTCGAGAGTTCTGTTTCCTTCGAAATCGTAGCGAGAATTTCAGACTTGGTCGGTGCTGCATTCTTTTTCGCCATATTAAATCTCCTGCTGATGTTTGCGAACGCAGGCAGTAAATGCCTACAAATTCAACTCGGCGCCGAAAATAACATAGAAAAAAGCCGATGTTTAGCGCATTTGAGAAAAAGATCGGACCGGCACATGCGCGCGAGGCTGGTTTTTCCAGGGTTCTGCGGCGAGCACCCGCGGAAAGTTGCGAAAACGCACGGTATCGAGCTCAACGCAGCAGTATCAGCAGTGCGCCAATGGCGATCGACACCCACAGCACCGAAAAATCAACCTGCCCGATGCGCGGGATGATCCGCCGCACCCGCTTCAAAAGCGGTTCGCACAGCTGTGCCGGCAGGCGTAATCCGGGCGCATAGCCGCCCGGACTCACGAAGCTGGTCAGCCAGTACAGCAGCAGCGCGAACAGGTACACCCGCAGTATCATCCCGGCGAGGCCGAGCAGCGTGATGCGTAGAAAGAGGACCGGATCGCCCGCCGCTTCGCCGCCCACGCCCCACAGCGCGGCGGTATGCGCCGAGGCCACCAGCAGCACGGCGACCACCGTGGCGGTGTCGACCTTGCCGAGCGGAGGCAGGATGCGCCGCAGGGGCTTGATCAGCCAGTTGGTGACCCGCACGACCGCGTCGGCCATGGGATCGCGAAAATCCGCGCGCACCAGCTGGAACAGCAGACGCAGCACGAAAGCCAGAGTCAGCAGCCACAGCAGCGTATCGACGATGTACCTGATCGCTTCCATCATGTTTTCCTGAACGGCGAAGGGCGGCCCGCGGGCGGGCGGCCTAGGGAGAGCCGAATTCCGCGGCCAGTTCTGCGGAGCGCCGCTCGGCGGCGGCAACGGCGTGCGCGACGATAGCACGAAGCCCGGCGGCATCGAGCACCTGCAACGCCGCCGCGGTGGTGCCGCCCTTCGAGGTCACCTGTTCGCGCAGCACCGCCAGCGACTCGGTCGACTGCCGCGCCATCTGCGCCGCGCCGAAGACGGTCGCCAACGTCAGGGTGCGGGCGACGGCGGCGGGCAGCCCGCGCTCCCGCGCCGCCGCTTCGAGCGCCTCCATGAACAAGAAAAAATAGGCCGGTCCGCTGCCCGACAGCGCGGTCACCGTGTCCATCTGCGACTCGTGCTCCACCCAGACCGTGGCGCCCACCGACGCCATGATGGACTCCGCCGCCGCACGGTAGCCGGCACCGACGCCGGGCGGTGCGTACAGGCCGGTGGCGCCGCAGCCGTTCAGAGCCGGGCGATTCGGCATGGTGCGCACCACGGCGGACCGCGCGCCACACCAACGGGCCAGCGCGGCGTGCGGAATGCCGGCCGCGACGGACAACACCAAGCCGTCCGGCGCGAGGGCCGGCGCCAGCGCGAGCGTCACCGCGCGCATCTGCTGCGGTTTGACCGCCAGGATGACGACGTCGGCGTCCCGGACCGCCACCGCGTTGTCCGCCACGACCTCGATGCCGTGCTCGCGCGCCAGCCGCTCCCTCTGCTCCGCGCCGGGATCCGCCACCACGATGCGTGAGGCGGACACGCCGCGCCCGGTCAGCCCGCCGATCAACGCGGCCGCCATGTTGCCGCCGCCGATGAAGGCGAGCCTGCGGATGTCGTTCATGAATACCTCGTCAACGATTTCCAAACAGCGCCGTGCCGATCCGCACATGGGTGGCGCCCTCCGCGATGGCCGCCTCGAAATCGCCGCTCATCCCCATCGACAGCGCGTCCATGCGGTGTCCTGCCGCGTTCAACTCGTCCCGCAGCACCCGCAGGCGGGCGAACAGCGCACGGGCCGCGCCCGCGCCCGGTTGCGGTGGCGGCACGCACATGAGCCCGCGCAGACGGATCCGCGGCAGTTGGGCCGTCAGGGCCGCAAGCTCCGGCAGCTGCCCGGCGCTGACACCCCCCTTGGTGGCTTCCGGGAGCAGGGCGACCTGGATACAGAGATTGAGCGCCGGGGCGTGGAACGGCCGCTGCTCCGAGAGCCGGCGTGCGATGCCGACGCGGTCGATGCTGTGCACCCAGTCGAAGCGCTCGGCGATGGTGCGGGTCTTGTTCGACTGGATGCCGCCGATGAAATGCCACCGCAGATCGAGGTCGGCCAGCTCGTCGCGCTTGCCGCAGGCCTCCTGCAGATAATTTTCGCCGAAATCCGTGACGCCCGCCGTGGCGGCCGCCCGTATCGATTCGGCAGTCTTACCCTTGCTGACGGCGACCAGGGTAATGGCGGCGGGATCACGTCCCGCGGCTTTGGCCGCCGCCTGTATCCGCGCCCGGACGGGGTTCACGTGAATCGCGGCGGTGTGCGGAGTGCTTAACATAATGCGTGATGACGCTCATTTCCATCATACCGGCCGCCGAGCCGGCTTAGGAGCCGTAAATGGCGGTCGATATCGCGCAGCTGCTCGCCTTTGCGGTGAAGAACCATGCGTCGGATCTGCACCTCTCTGCAGGCGTGCCGCCGATGATCCGGGTGGACGGCGACATGAAGCGGGTCAACATGCCCGCGCTCGCGCACAAGGAAGTGCACGGCATGGTCTACGACATCATGAACGACAAGCAGCGCAAGGCCTTCGAGGAATTCTTCGAGACTGATTTCTCGTTCGAAATCCCCAAGCTCGCGCGCTTCCGGGTCAACGCGTTCAATCACAATCGCGGTGCCGGCGCCGTGTTTCGCAACATTCCCTCCACCATCCTCTCATTGGACGAGTTGAACGCCCCCAAATCGTTTCGCGACCTGTGCATGCTGCCGCGCGGCCTCGTGCTGGTCACGGGCCCGACGGGTTCGGGCAAGTCGACGACGTTGGCCGGCATGGTCAATCATTGTAACGACAACCGGCCGGACCACATCATCACCATCGAGGATCCGATCGAATTCGTGCACGAGAGCAAACGCTGCCTGGTGAACCAGCGCGAGGTGCATCGCGATACCCTGGGCTTCACCGAGGCGCTGCGCTCGGCGTTGCGCGAGGATCCGGACATCGTGCTGGTCGGGGAAATGCGCGATCTCGAAACCATCCGCCTGGCATTGACCGCGGCGGAAACCGGCCATCTGGTGTTCGGCACGCTGCACACCAGCTCGGCCGCCAAGACCATCGACCGGATCGTGGACGTGTTCCCGGCCTCGGAAAAGGACATGGTGCGGGCGATGATGTCGGAGAGCCTGCGGGCGGTGATCTCGCAGACCCTCATGAAGAAGGTCGGCGGCGGACGCATTGCTGCGCACGAGATCATGATCGGCACCCCGGCCATCCGCAATTTGATCCGCGAGGGCAAGATCGCCCAGATGTATTCCGCCATTCAAACCGGCCAGGGGCAGGGCATGCAGACCCTGGATCAGTGTCTCCAGGACCTCGTGCAGAAGGGCATGGTCAGCCGCGAAGAGGCGAAGTACAAGGCCCAGAACAAGGACAGCATCTGATGGAGCGCGACCAGGCCATCCGCCTGATGCAGGATCTGCTCCGGCGCATGATCGAGAAGAAGGGGTCGGACCTGTTCATCACCGCGGGTTTCCCGCCCGCCATCAAG
Organism: uncultured Steroidobacteraceae bacterium; assembly: GCA_964658215.1. GTDB lineage: Bacteria > Pseudomonadota > Gammaproteobacteria > Steroidobacterales > Steroidobacteraceae > Bog-1198. The sequence goes on from CAZZYJ010000029.1 coordinate 5,938, forward strand.
ATCGACGGCGAGATCAGGCCCCAGTCCGAGCGCTCCTTGAGCCCGGAGCAGAGCGCCGGCCTGGTGCGCGCCATCATGAACGACCGGCAGACCAAGGAGTTCGACTCCACCAAGGAATGCAACTTCGCGATCTCGCCGCCGGGGATCGGCCGCTTTCGCGTCAGCGCCTTCGTGCAGCAGGGATGCACGGGCGCGGTGCTGCGCACCATCAACGCCAAGATCCCCACCCTGGAGGAATTGGAGCTGCCGCCGGTGCTCAAGGAGGTGGTGCTGTCCAAGCGCGGCTTCGTCATCCTGGTGGGCGGCACCGGCTCGGGAAAGTCCACCTCGCTCGCGGCCATGGTGGGCTATCGCAACGAGAAGACCCGCGGCCACATCATGACCATCGAGGACCCGGTCGAGTACGTGCACGCGCACAAGGGCTGCGTGGTGACCCATCGGGAGGTCGGCGTCGACTGCGAGAGCTGGCATCTCGCCCTGAAGAACACGCTGCGCCAGGCGCCGGACGTCATCCTGATCGGCGAGATCCGCGATCGCGAAACCATGGAGTACGGCATCCAGTTCGCGGAGACCGGACATCTGGTGCTCGCCACCCTGCACGCCAACAGTTCCAACCAGGCGCTCGACCGCATCATCAATTTCTTTCCGGAGGAACGGCGCGAGCAGCTTTTGATGGACCTGTCGCTCAACATCCGCGCGCTGATCTCGCAGCGTCTGATACCGCGCGTCGGCGGTTCGGGAAGGATCGTCGCGATGGAGATCATGCTGGCGTCGCCGTTGATATCGGATCTGATCTTCAAGGGCGACGTCGCCAAGATCAAGGACGTCATGTCGCGCTCGAACCGGCTGGGCATGAAGACCTTCGATCAGGCGTTGTTCGAGCTGTACGAGTCGGGGCTGGTCACCTACGAGGATGCCCTGCGCAACGCCGATTCAAAGAACGAACTGCGGCTGCGGGTCAAGCTCGAGAGCAAGCGCGAGGGCAAACCCGTGGAGGATGCCGGCTCGACCCTGCAGATTCTCGAGGAAGCAGAAGGCCAGGTGTTCTAGCCCATGGAGGACGTCGCACCGGTCCCGCCGATGAACACCAAACCGTTGTTCAAGCTGATGGTGGAGCGCAAGGCCTCCGACCTGTTCTTCAGCTGCAATGCGCCCATCAAAATCAAGATCGAGGGCAAGATCTTCCCGGTCAACAAGCAGGTCTTGAGTCCGGAGACCGTGCGCCAGGCGGCGCTCGGCCTCATGAGCGCGGAGCAGATCGAGTATTTCAACGAAGAGCTGGAGATCGATTTCGCGATCTCCGAATCGGGCCTGGGCCGCTTCCGGGTCAATGTGTTCTACCAGCGCGGCTACCCCGCGATGGTGCTGCGCTACATCACCTCGGCAATGCCCAAGCTGGAGGATCTCGGAATGCCCGAGATCTACCGCGAACTGGTGATGCTCAAGCGCGGACTGATCCTGATGGTGGGTGCGTCCGGGGCGGGCAAATCGACCACGCTCGCGGCCATGATCAACCATCGCAACGAAACGTCGTCCGACCACATCCTCACCATCGAAGACCCCATCGAATTCCTGCACACCAACAAGAAATCCATCGTCAACCAGCGCGAGGTGGGGATCGACACCAAGTCGTTCGGGCGGGGG
>CAZZYJ010000029.1:7591-20647 GCA_964658215.1 uncultured Steroidobacteraceae bacterium
CAGCGCCGTACGGTCTGCGCCGGACGTGATCCTGATCGGCGAGATCCGCGACCGCGAGACCATGGAGGCGGCGATCGCGCTGGCGGGCACAGGACACCTCTGCATCGCGACGCTGCACGCGAACAACTGCGCGGAGACGCTCGACCGCATCATCAACATGTTTCCGCGCGACCAGCACACGCAGGTTTTCCTCGATTTGTCGCAGTACCTGCGTGCCATCCTGTCGCAGCGGCTGGTGCTGGCCAAGTCGGGACTGCGGGTGGCGGCGAGCGAGGTGATGGTCAACACCTCGTATATGGCCGAGCTGATCAAAAAGGGCGACGTGATCGGCGTGAAGGAGGCCATCCGCACCGGTACCGAGCGCGGCATGCTCAGTTTCGACAGTTCGCTCTACAACCTGGTGCGCGAGGGCAGGATCGAACTCGAAGAGGCGCTCACCAGCGCCGATTCACGCACCAACCTCGAGGCAAAGATCAACTTCGGCTGAGCGGCAGGCCGCGAGATTGCCCTCGAACTCGCGCGCGCTCGCCTCCCATCCGGAGCGCAGCGCGTGGGCGCGGCACTTTGCGGGGTCCAGGCTGAGCGCGCGACGCGCGGCGGCGGCGAGGTCGGCATCCAGCGCACCCGTCACGCCGTCCTCGATGACGTCGATGGGGCCGCTGACGGGATAGGCGGCCACCGGCACGCCGCAGGCCATGGCCTCGAGGTTGACCAGGCCGAAGGTGTCGGTGCGGCTGGGAAACACCATGACGTCCGCTGCGGCCAGATGGGCGGCGAGGTCGTCCGCGAAGCGAAAGCCGGTGAACACCGTGTGCGGATACTGCGTCTGCAGCCGCTCGCGTTCCGGACCGTCGCCGATGACGATCTTGCCGCCCGCCCACGGCATCTGCAGGAACGCCTCGATGTTCTTCTCGACCGCGACCCGGCCGACATAGGCGGCCAAGGGACGCGGCAGATCGAGGAAATCCTTGCCACCCGGCCTGAACATCTGCGTGTCGACGCCGCGGCGCCAGCTCGCGAGGTTCTTGAAGCCGCGCGCCGTCAGGTCCTGCCGGACCGAGGCGGTGCTCACCATGCAGCGCACTGCCGGACCGTGGAACCAGCGCAGGGCCTGGTAGGAGGCGGTGAGCGGAATGGGAAAGCGCGCGCGCAGGTACTGCGGGAACTGCGTGTGATAGGAGGTTGTGAAACGCAGGTCGTGGCGCAGGCAGTGGCGCCGCGCGGCGAAGCCCAGCGGTCCCTCCGTGGCGACGTGCAGCGCCTGGGGCGAGAAATGTGCGATGCGGGCGCCCACCGCGCCGTGCGGCAGCAGGGACAGGCGGATCTCAGGGTACGTGGGGCAGGCGATGCTGCGAAAATCCCCGGGCGTCAGCATCTTCACCTCGTGACCGAAACGGCGCAGCCAGTCCGCGGTCTGCGACAGCGTGCGCACGACGCCGTTCGTCTGTGGGGACCACGCATCGGTGACGATCATGATTCGCATGGCAGGACGTTCGCATCCGCGCGTGACGATTGCATGAACGGGCTGTCACTGCGCTGTAACCAATTTCCTATATTTGCTTCATGGGCCGGAATCATTTCACTTCCCACGAGGCACTCTATGCGAAATTTTTGGACGGAACTCCAAACCCAGCGCTGGGACGATCACCGCTTCTATCATCACAGCCGCATCAACCAGTCGCTGCATTTCGTGAGCGCGGTGAGCTTTCTTGCCGCCTACGCGCTGATGTTCTCCGATCCCGTGGCGGCGGCGCTGATCGGCTGGCTGGTGGCGATGGTCACCCGGCAATCGGGACATTTCTTCTTCGAGCCCAAGGGTTACGACGACGTCAATCAGGCGACGCACGAGCACAAGGAAGAGATCAAGGTGGGCTACAACCTGCGGCGCAAGGTCGTCCTGCACGTGGTCTGGGCGCTGGCGCCGTTGGTGCTCTGGCTCGACCCCACGTTCTTCGGGGTCTTCGCGCCGCATGCCGACACGGAGCAGTTCGTGAGACACGTCGGCGCGGTCTGGCTGTGCGTGGGCGTGGGCGCGCTGCTGCTGCGCACGGTGCACCTGTTCTTCCTGCGCGACGTGCAGACCGGGCTCGTGTGGCTGACCAAGATCATCACCGATCCGTTCCACGACGTGAAGCTCTACTGCAAGGCGCCGCTCTATCTGCTGCGCGGCGAGCTCATCGATCCGATGAGCGACAAGCAGCGCGCCTGAAGCAGCTCCGTGAACACGCCGCGGCGGATGGACTTGTTGGTGAGGCCGGCACCGGCCCACCACCAACCGTCGTCCTGCATGGAGCGGGCGGCCGACACGATGGCGTCGGTCACCGCGGCGAATTCACCGTCCGTGTAGTTCAGGCTGAAGATCAGGCGGCCGGTTCCCACCCAGCTCAACGCCAGGCCGGCGGCGCGCAGATAATATTGAAGCATCCAGTTGTAACGGCAGGGTTGCTGGTAGACGATGGTCCAGATCGAGGACAGATGCACCACCCGGATCGGCAGCCCGGCCGCGTCCAGACGCGCGTTGAGCGCCCGCGCCCGGGCGTCCCACGTAGCGTCGAGATCACGGTACAGCGCGCGGATCGGCTCGCCGTCCAGCCGTTCGAGGAACTCCGCCATCGCCCCCATGACGTAGGGATGGGAGTTGAAGGTGCCGCGGGCGAAACAGACGTCCGCGGGACGCTCCTCGCGGAACCGGCGCATCACCTCGCGCCGTCCGCACAGCACGCCGATGGGCAGGCCGCCGGCCACGGTCTTGCCGTAGGTGACCATGTCGGCGCGCACGCCGAAATATTCCTGTGCGCCGCCGCGGGCCAGCCGGAAGCCGACGAACACCTCGTCGAAGATGAGCACGATGTTGCGTTCGGTGCACACCGCGCGCAGGACACTGAGCCATGCCGCGTAGGCGGCGCGGTCGAAGCGGGCGCTGCGGCCGCTGTCGAGCAGCGTGGAATCGCCGGGCGCGCCGGCGTTCGGATGCAGCGCCTGCAGCGGATTGATCAGCACGCAGGCGATGTCGCGGCGCGAGCGCAGGACGGCGAGCGCGGCCTCGCTCATGTCGTCGAGGGTGTAGGTGTCGCGTGCCGCAATCGGATTGCCGACGCCCGGCTGCACGTCGCCCCACCAGCCATGATAAGCGCCGCAAAAGCGCACCAGGTGCGTGCGGCGGGTGTGGTAGCGGGCCAGACGCACCGCCTGCATCACCGCTTCGGTGCCCGACATGTGGAAGGACAGCTCGTCCATCGCCGCGATCTCGAGCAGCCGGCGCACGTTGCCGCCGACCAGCGGGTGGTAGGCGCCCAGTACCGGTCCCAGTTCGCGCACACGCTCGCTGCCGCGGGCGATGCAGTCCTTGTAGAAATCGTAGCCGAACACGTTCACGCCGTACGATCCGGTGAGGTCGTAGAGCCGGTTGCCGTCGAGGTCGGTGATGGAGACGCCCGCCGACGATTCGACGAAGACGCCGGCGCTGAAGTGTTGGCGTACGAAGCGGCTGAACTGGAAGGGCACCCGATAGCGCGACGTGAACTGCAGGTCCGAGACGCCGTCGACGAGGTCCGCGGTCATGCGCGCGGTGCGGGCGAAGCGTGCGGCGTACAGCGCCGCGAGGCGCAGGAAGCCCGCCCGCCGCGCCGCCGCCACCGGCTCGGGCGCGCCGTCGACGCGAAAGAACCGTGCCTCGTCGTACTCGTAGAACGGCACCTGCGCCGCGAAGCGCCGCGACATGCGCGCATGCCCGGCGAGCGATCTGTGTTTGGCGCGCGACAGCTGCAGCCGCGCCGCGACTTTACGCAGCAGTATCCACGCCGCGGCAGCGGCGAGAAGACAGAGAAAAATATTTTTGAGCACGGCAATCCTCCTTCCCAACTCTATTGCAGGCGAATGACACTACGATGACCACCCGTTCCTGGATCGAGAAGCTCTTCCAGCAGGAGGACCTGAACTTCCTGCTCACCAACCGGCTGCCGCGGCGCTGGCTCACGCAGGTCGTGGGCCGCTTGAGCCGCATAGAACGACCTTGGTTCTGCGCCTGTTGTATCGCCGTGTGGCGGCTGTTCTCCGACCTCGATCTGAGCGAGGCGGCCGAGCCGCGCTTCAAGAGCCTGCGCGACTGCTTCACGCGGGAGCTCAAGGCGGGGGCGCGGCCGGTGGCCGCCGATCCGAACGTGGTGACCAGCCCCTGCGACGCGTTGGTGGGCGCGTGCGGCACGGTGCGCGACGGCTCGGTGCTGCAGGCCAAGGGGTTTCCCTATCCGCTGCTCGACCTGCTCGGCGACGACGAGCTGGTGCGCCATTACCGCGGCGGTCGTTTCGTCACGCTGCGGCTGACGTCGAGCATGTATCACCGCTTTCACGCGCCCTACGACTGCCGCGTGGAACAGGTCAATTACATCTCCGGCGACACCTGGAACGTCAACCCCATCGCGTTGCGCCGGGTGGAAAAACTGTTCTGCAAGAACGAACGGGCCATCATCCGCTGCCGACTGCCGAACGGGGCGTTGCTCACCCTGGTGCCGGTGGCGGCCATTCTGGTGGCGAGCATACGGCTCAAGTTTCTCGACGTGCAGCTGCATCTGAAATACCGCGGCCCGCATCTGATCCGCTGCGACGAGCCGCTGCACAAGGGCGAGGAGATGGGCTGGTTCGAACACGGCTCCACCATCATCGTGTTCGCACCCGCCGGCATGACGTTCGACGAGGAGATACGGGAGGGCGCGGCCCTCAGGATGGGCCGTCCGCTGCTGCGTTTTTCATAGCGGCCGTCGATGCCGGGTGAGCGTGGCGGCGATGGCCGCGAGCACCGCCATGCGCACCGCCACCCCGTTGTTGACCTGCTCGCGGATCACCGAGCGCGAGCCGTCGGCCACGTCCGAGGCGATCTCGACGCCGCGGTTCATCGGCCCCGGGTGCATGACCAGCACCTTCGGGGAGGCCAGCCGCAGACGCGACGCATCGAGGCCGAAGTCGCGGAAGTACGCAGCCTCGTCGAGCGAGGTGCTCGCCGCCATGCGCTCCTTCTGTATGCGCAGCATGATGATCACGTCGGCCTGCGCGATGCCGTCCTCGATGCGGGTGAACCGCTGCGTGCCCGGAAACTCGTCGCCGACGGGCAGCAGCGCCTCGGGCGCGACCAGCCGCACCTCGGTGGTGCCGAGGGTGCGCAGCGCGAGGGCGGTGGAGCGCGCCACCCGCGAGTGTTCGATGTCGCCGACGATCGCGACCTTGAGCCCCGCGAAACGACGCTTGTGGGTGCGGATGGTGAGCACGTCCAGCAGCCCCTGGGTGGGGTGCGACAGGTGCGCTTCGCCCGCGCTGATCACGGAGACGTGGGGGGCGACGTGGTCGACCAGGAATTCGGGGGTGCCGGCTTCCGAATCGCGGATGACGAAGACATCGGTGTTCATCGCTTCGAGGGTGTAGATGGTGTCGAGCAGCGTCTCCCCCTTGACGCGGGAACTGGACTGCAGATCGAGGTTCAGCACGTGCGCGCCGAGGCGGCGGCTCGCGAGGTCGAACGACGCCCGGGTGCGCGTGCTGGGCTCGAAGAACAGATTGGCCAGCGTCACGCCGGCCAGTTCGCGACCCTCGTAGGCCGGCTGGCCGGGCAGCCGCCGGTAGCTCTCGGCGCGATCCAAGATGGCGGTCAGCGTGTCGCGGCTCAGGCCCTGCAGCGAGATGAGATGGCGCAGGCCGCCGGCACTGTCTTGTTGGGAACGCATGGTCGCCTTCAGGTAGTCTCGGAAAACCAGCGTTCCAGGATGACGCAGGCAGCGGCGGCATCGACGTCGGCTTTCGCCACGCGCCGTTTGCGCCGGCCGGTTTCGCGCTCGTGGGCGAGTCTCGAGCCCGCCTCGAGCGAGGAGTAGCGCTCGTCGACCAGTTGCACCGGCAAGCCGTGGCGGGCCGTCAACTGGGCGGCGAACGCGCGTGCGGCGCGCGTCATGCCGTTTTCGGAATCATCCAGATTATAGGGCAGTCCCACCACCAGCAAGGTGGGCTGCCAGTCGCGCAGCATGCCCTCGATCCGCTCCCAGGCGGGCTCCCCGGCGGCTGCGGGCACGCCGCTCAAGGGCGTCGCCGTACGGCTGAGGGTGTCGCCGCACGCCACGCCGATGCGGCGCCGGCCGAAGTCGAACGCCATGACCAGGCGCGGCGGGTGGACCTGCGGTTCAGGCACGGCCACTGAGGGGGCTGATGCGCGACACGTCCACGCCGAGCAGCCTGCCCGCCGCCGCCCAGCGCGATTCGAAGGGCACGTCGAAGATGATGGCGGCATCGACCGGGGCGCTGAGCCAGGCGTTCGCGCGGATCTCGTTCTCTAGTTGGCCGCCGTCCCACCCGGCATAACCGAGTGCGACCACGGCTTCGGCGGGACCGTCGCCGCGGGCCATGGCGGCCAGGATGTCGCGCGACGTGGTGACGTGGATGCTCGGCGACACCTTCATCGTCGAATCCCACTCGCCGCCCGCCCGGTGCACGACGAAGCCGCGATCGGTTTGCATGGGGCCGCCGCGCAGCACGGGTCGTCCGCTCAGCGCGCCGCGGTCCGCTGTCGCGTCTTCGAGTTCGATGGCCAGCTGCTCGAAGACTTCACCCATGCGCATCGACAGCGGCCGGTTCAAGATCAGCGCCAGCGCGCCGTGCTCGTTGTGATCGCAGATGAGCGCCACGGTACGCGCGAAATTGGGGTCCTCCATGGCCGGCATGGCGATCAGCAGCTGGTTCGTGAGGTAGGGTGCCGCGCTCATGCTCAAGGCGCCGGGAGGTACACGCCGGAACCCTGCGACTCGCCGCCGAGAAACTGCCATTCGTAGGCGATGCGGATCTCGTCGTGCCGGGCGCCGAGTTCCTTCGGGAACGGATCGTAAGGGGATGCCAGCTTCAGAATCCGCAATGCGGCCTCGTCGATCTCGGCGTGACCGCTGCTGCGGCGTACGCGGGTGTTCAGCAGCCTGCCGTCCGCGCCGATGGTGACCTCGAGCACGGGGGTGCCGGACAGATTCCGCCGCCGTGCTGCATCGGGAAAGTTGATGGTGCCCATACGCTCTATCTTACGGCGCCATCCGTCGAGGTACACCGCCACGTCCGATTCGCGGGTGTCGGCCGTCACCCACAGCGCGTGCCGGGCTTCGCCGCGCAGGCGCAGCTCGATGCCCTCGTCGTTCGCCGCCATGGCGGTCTCGGCCCCCTTCGGCACGGGGAGCTCCTTTTGCGGCGGGGCATCGGCGGCCGCGGGGGCGGCAAAATAGACGACGTTGACCGCGGGCGAGCGCGTCGCGATCAAGGCATCGGCCCCCGCAGCGGTCGGCGCGTCGGCGACGGCGGCCACGCCACCCGCCCCGGCAAGCTCCGCCGCGGGGGCCGTGGCCGCCATTCCGGTCTTCGGGATGAGGGCCCGTAGATCCTGCAGCGTATTGCCCGAGCCGCGCTGCGAGTGCTGGGCCGCGTAGCGCGCGTTCGGATCCGGGGCGGTGCCCGGCGCCTGATCGTTCACCAGCACCACTTCCAGGGAGGGCGCGTCGGAACCGTCGGCATCGGTGCGCTGCGCACTGAACGTGACGCCCAGGATGATGATTCCATGCAGCAGGGCTGCCAGAAAACAGGTGGTCAGCATGCGGTCGTTAGCCGGCGGCAGACCGGCCCGCAGCATCTCCTGCGTCTGCAGGGTGTCGGCGTCCTGCAATCCTGCGCCGCTCACGCAGCCTCCAATTTCCTCGCCAGCGCGTCCACCAGCATGGCGCCGATGTCGACACCGCGTTTCTTGTGGAGTTCGCGGATGCCGGTGGGACTGGTGACGTTGATTTCGGTGATGTAGTCGCCGATGACATCCAGGCCGACGAACAGCATGCCGGCGGCCTTGAGCTGCGGACCGACCCGGGAGCACAACCAGCGGTCGCGGTCGTTCAGCGGCCGGCTCTCGGCCGACGCGCCGGCCGCGAGGTTGCCCCGGTTGTCTTCGGCGTTCGGTATTCTCTGCAGGGCGAACGGTACGGGCTCGCCGTCGATCAGGAGTATGCGGCAGTCGCCCGCGGTCACGATCTCGGGCAGGTAGCGCTGGACGATGGCGTAACGGCGGCCATAGTCGGTCAATGTTTCGAACACGACGTTGCGGTTCTTGTCGGTGCCGTCGAGCACGAAGATGGAGCGTCCGCCCATCCCGTCCAGCGGTTTGCAGACCGCCTTGCCGTGCTCGCGCAGGAACGCGCCCATGGCGCTCATGTCGCGGGTGATCAGCGTCGGCGCGCAGGCCTCCGGAAACCAGGCGGTGTAGACCTTTTCGTTCATGTCGCGCAGCCCCTGCGGCCGGTTGCAGACCAGCGCGCCCTGCTCCGCGGCGCGCTCCAGGATGTACGTCGTGTAGATGTATTCCATGTCGAACGGCGGGTCCTTGCGCATCAGCACCAGGTCGAACCCGCCGAGTTGCGCGGCTGCGGGCTCGCCGCGCTCGAACCACACGGCGCCGTCCGCGAACACCCGCAGCGGAGCCAGGCGTCCCCAGGCGATGCCGTCGCGCAGCCACAGATCCTTCTGCTCCGCATAATGCAGCTGCCAGCCGCGCGCCTGGGCCGCGACGAGAATGGCGAGCGTGCTGTCCTTCGCGGGCTTGATGGATTCGATGGGATCCATCACCACGATCAGACGCACGGGGGAACGCGTGTTCATTGGCCGCCTCGAGGAAATTCCGGAATAAGAGTCTAACGCAAGCGACCGGCGGCCACCTTCTTCCGAAAACTGTGAACCACGCCACCGTAGCAGGTGCGTTCTTGCCTCGAAATGGCGGCCTGGCACCGTGGCTTGCGGGGACTGGATATGTTAAAAAGTCATCAGAATTCGTGCACCTACGCACACGCAGCCCGCGGGGCTTCAAGAGCGCTTTCATGGAGAGCATGATCACCACGGCCAAGCCGAAGCTCACGGGTCTCAAAGTCCTCGTGATCGACGACAGCAAGACGATACGCCGGACCGCCGAAACGCTGCTGACCAAGGAAGGTTGCGAGGTGTTCACGGCGGTGGACGGCTTCGATGCGCTGTCGAAGATCGCCGATCATCAACCCGACATCGTCTTCGTCGACATCATGATGCCCCGGCTCGACGGCTATCAGACCTGTTCGCTCATCAAGCACAACAAGGTATTCAAACAGATTCCGGTCATCATGCTGTCCAGCAAGGACGGCCTGTTCGACCGGGCGCGCGGGCGCATCGTGGGTTCGGAGCATTATCTGACGAAACCCTTCACCAAGGACGAACTGCTCGGCGCGATCGAAGCACACGTCGGAAAATGACGGAGGATCCGCGCATGGCATTGATCTTGATCATCGACGACTCGCCCACCGAGGTGTTCGTCATGCAGAAGGCGCTGGAAAAGCACGGCTTCAAGACTGCCGCCGCCGAAAACGGCGAGGAAGGCGTGCGCAAGGCGAGGGCGATGAAACCCGATCTCATCTTCATGGACATCGTGATGCCGGGCGTGAACGGCTATCAGGCGACGCGGATGCTGATCAACGATCCGGAGACCAGCCTGATTCCCATCATCATGGTGACCACCAAGGGCCAGGAAACGGACCGGGTGTGGGGTTTGCGCCAGGGTGCGGTCGATTATCTCGTCAAGCCCGTGTCGGCGCAGGCGCTGGTCGAGAAGGCGCAGGCCGCCCTGGCCGTATGACGGGGATGAGCGGGACAGACGGCAGCCTGCGAAATCTGCGGGACAGGCCCTTCGAGTTGCTCAAGGAACTCGAAAAGCGCAGCCGCAGCGTCGTCGGCGGCAACACCGCCGAATCCGCGTCCGGGCAGGAGTGGGTGGGTGTGGCCTTTCGCATGGGCGGCGAGACCTTCCTGGTGGCACGCGAGGAAACGCGCGAGGTGCTCGGCTACCCCGCGTCGATCACGCGCATTCCGGGCGCCAAGCCCTGGGTGCGCGGGCTGGCCAACGTGCGCGGCCAGCTGTTGCCGCTGCTGGACCTGCGCCAGTTCCTGGGCAGCGGCGCCACCGCGGCCGGCCGCAACACCCGCGTGGTCATGGTCAACCATCGTGAAATTTCGGCAGGGCTCGTGGTCGACGAGGTGCTGGGGTTTCGACGCTTCGAGGACGCGGAGTTCAACGCGCAGCCGCCGCCGACGGTCATCCGCTGCGACAGTTATCTCGCCGGCGCGTTCCGCCGTGGCGGCGAGGTGTGGCCGGTGTTGAGTTTGAAGAGTCTGGTCGAAAGCCAGAGTTTTTTGCAGGCTGCCAATTGACGGTCGAAGGTATCATGAACACCAGAGATGCCCCCGTTCGGACACCGGTATTCCTGCCGGCCCTGCTGGTGTTGGTCGTGCTGTGCCTGGCCGGCGCCGCGGTTCTCACGTGGCTCACGCCCGGCAAACCGCCCGCCGTCGCCACCGAGGAACTCGCCTATCTGGTGCAGCAGATTCCGCTCGAGGCACAGAGCGCCTTGCGCGGTGAATCGACGGCGTTCGACTCGCTGGCCGCGAGCGTCGCGCGGCTGCGGCTGCTGAGCGCGACGCCACCGGCGGCCGCGCTGGCGGCGGACCCGGCGTGGGTGCAGCTGACCGACGGCGCCGGCCGGATCGCCGTGTCGCGCGACGCCGTGCAGATCATCCAGACCTCGAATCAGGAAGCCCGTGCGCTGGCGCCGAAGCTGCTGTCGGACCTCGGCGATCTTGCGAGCGCCGTGGGGGCGCAGAAGCTCGACGCCATGAATCGCTACCTCGAGCGTTTCGAATCGACCGTGCAGCGGGTGCTGCAGGACCTGAGTGGTCTCGGCTCCGGAGTGAGCGATGCGGCGCCCACCACGCAGCGGCTCGCCGACAGCCTGGAGTTCTTGAATCAGGTGACGCGCGGCCTGTCCGGCGAGGAGTCCGGCCTCAACCTCGCGCGCGTTACGGGTGCCGAGGCCGAACAGCGGCTGCGGGCCCTGGTGCAGCGAAACCAGGCGTTCGCCGCCGGCGTGCGCAGGGCCATCTCCGCCGCCGAACCTCTGGCGAAAGCGCAGGCGGCGGCGCACGGCATGCCGCCGCTCGCCGGTGCCCTGGCATCGAGGATTGCCACGCTGGCGGCGCCCGTCGACGGGCACGCGGCGGGCTACAAGAACTGGATACTGCTGCTGCTCGGTCTCGCGGCCGCACTGCTCGCGGCGCTGATGGGACTGTTCTTGAAGTCGATGAATGCGCGGCGCCACACCGAGTTGCGCGTGCGCGAGAACGAGCGTAATCAGGAGGCCATCATGCGCCTGCTCGACGAGCTGTCGAGCCTGGCCGACGGCGACCTGACCGTGCAGGCAACGGTCACCGAGGACATCACGGGGGCGATCGCGGATTCCATCAATTACGCCATCGATGCCCTGCGTGAGCTGGTGACCACCATCAACGACAGTGCGATACAACTGGAGGGCGCCACCAAACAGACGCAGGCCGCGGCGGCTCACATGGCCAAGGCCAGCGGCGCGCAATCCCGTCAGATATCGTCGGCCAGCGAATCCATGCAGGACATGGCGGCCTCCATCGAAGAAGTATCCGGCAATTCCGAGCGCTGTTCGGACGTGGCTCGCCATTCGGTGGACGTGGCGCACAAGGGCGGCGATGCGGTCAGGCGCACCATCGACGGCATGAACGCCATCCGCGAGACCATCCAGGAGACCAGCAAGCGCATCAAGCGTCTGGGCGAGAGCTCCCAGGAGATCGGCAACATCGTGGAATTGATCAACGACATCGCCGAGCAGACCAACATCCTGGCGTTGAACGCGTCCATCCAGGCGTCCATGGCAGGCGAGGCGGGCCGCGGCTTCGCGGTGGTCGCGGACGAGGTCCAACGACTGGCGGAACGGGCCGCCAACGCCACCAAGCAGATCGAGGTGCTGGTGCGTACCATCCAGACCGACACCAACGAGGCCGTGGTTTCCATGGAGCGCAGCACCACCGACGTCGTCGGCGGCGCCCTCCTCGCCGAGAACGCCGGCGCCGCGTTGGAGGAGATCGAACAGGTCTCCAATCAGATCGCGAGCCTGGTACAGAACATTTCTGCGAGCGCCCGGCAGCAGGCGGTGGCGTCCGGCAACATCTCCAAGAACATGCAGGTGGTGCGGGAGATCTCCTCGCAAACGGCGGAAGGGTCCACCGCCACCTCGACGTCCATCGCCAAGCTTGCGGCCCTGTCGGCGCAATTGCGCAAGTCGGTGGCGGGGTTCCGCCTGCCCGATCACTCCGGCAGCGCCACCCTGCTCGCGCCGGCATTGCCGCCGGCCGCAACGGCCCACGACGTGAGCAGCACGGGCAAGATGCGCGCGGCCAGCGTCGGCGCCTGAGCCCCGGGACCGGCGTATACCGATGAACGAGATCAGTTCGCAAACCCTGCACGTCGTCGCCAAGGAATTGTCGGCGACGCTGAACGAGGCGCGCGCGGCGCTCGAAACCTTTGCCGAACGGCCCGATCAGGCCGAACAGCTCGGGCGATGCGCCGATCACCTGCATCTCGCGCACGGCGTCCTGCGGGTGGTCGAGGTGTACGGGGCGGCGCTCCTCGCCGAGGAGATGGAGTTCGTGGCCCGCTATCTGGCGGCGGCCGGCACCGATCAGAAACGCCAGCTGGAGGGCCTCGACGGCCTGATGCGCGCCATGGTGCAGCTGCCCGCGTATCTGGAGCGCGTACTGTCGGGCGGCCGCGATCTCGCACTGGTGCTGCTGCCGCTGTTGAACGATCTGCGCTCGGTACGCGGCAGTCCGCTGCTCTCCGAAGGCACGCTGCTGCTGCTGAATCTCAAATCGGACCAGCCCGCACAGCCGCACTCGCCGGCGCAGGACGAGCCGGCCGTGACCGTCGTGCAATGGGCGCGCCGTCTGCGCGCGCGTTTCCAGGTCGGGCTGCTCGGATACATCCGCGGCGAACGTCCGCTGCAGAATCTGGAAATTCTGGCGCAGGTCGCCGAAAAACTCGAACAGGTCGCCACGACCCAACCGGTGTTCCAGCTCTGGTGGGTGGCGGGGGCGGTCCTCGAGGCGTTGCGCGCCAATGGCCTGGAAGGCAGCGGCACGCTCAAGCGCCTGTTGGGGCAGGCCGACCGGCAG
>CAZZYJ010000030.1:0-6029 GCA_964658215.1 uncultured Steroidobacteraceae bacterium
CGGCGGACCGCCGGCCGGCATCGCGTCCGGCGCCCCCGGGGACGGCAGCGGCATAGGCCCGGCGTTGGGGCTCTGGCCCGGCGACGAGCCGGACCACCCCGCCAGCGCCGCACCCATCGCCACGAGCACCGCGGCCCGCAAACCCTTCGATAGCTGCATTGCCACTGCTCCCGAACCCTAGAAGTGCGCGGTCACGGCGATCCCGAAAGTCTGCAGGTCGTCGTACCCGATGTCGTTGAAGAGCACCACGTTGCCGCTGGAATTGGCGGCGATGTTGTCGACGATGTGCTTGTCGAGAATGTTGTTGCCGTAGATCGAGACGCCCCAGCGGCCGTCCGCGGTGTTGACGCCCATGTTGGCATTCAACAGGGTATACCCGCCCTGGATGGTCAGCGGGTCACCCAGGCTGCTGAAGTTCACGGCACTGCGATAGTTCGCATTGACCTGAACGTAGCCGGTGAACAGCGAACTGATCGGGTGTTCGTACCGTCCGGTGACGCTGCCGCTGGTCTTCGGCGTGTCCGGCAACGTATGCCCGCTCAGGTCCTGGATGCCGATGGCCGAGCAGCCCTGCGCCAGCGTCTGACCCGTGTAGCACGAGGCACCCTTGAAGTCCGTGTAACGTGCATGATCGTACGTCGCGCTCGCGCTCAGGGTGAGCGAACGCGTCACGGCCCACGCCGCCGTCAGATCGACGCCGGTGGTCTTCGCCTGGCCGGCGTTCTCGAACGCCACGACGTTGAACGGGATGCTGGGGGTGACCACGGTGGTCTGGAAGTCATCGAAGATCTCGTTGTACAGCGACACGTTGAAGGTCACGCGCCGGTCGAAGAACTGGCTCTTCAAGCCGATTTCGTAGGAATGCACGATCTCCGGCTTCACCACGCCATTGTTGGTCGCGGCGAGATCCGCCGCCGTCGTGCTCAGCTGGTAGCCGATGCCCGGTCCCTTGTAGCCGCGCGATACCGTGAAATACGTCATCACGTCGGGCGTGATTTCGTACTGCAGTCCCGTGCGCCACGAAATGTCGTTGTACTCCGTGGAGCCCGACGTTGCGTACGCGCCGAACGGATCGACCACCCCGGTCCGGTTCATGGACACGTACAGTTGGTCCGTGGACCGGCGCAGACCGGCGATGAAGTGCAGCTGCGACGTGATGTCGAACGTAGCTTCGCCGAACGCGGCGTAGTTGTTGTTCTTCAAACCTTCCATGAAGTTGACGTCGAGCAGCGTGACCGCCGGCCCGGCATTCAAACCGAAGCCCTGGTTCTCCTTGAGCTTCAGGCGGAAATTGAACAGGCCCACCACGTAATGCAGCCGGTCGGCGACCGGCGACACGTAGCGAATTTCCTCGGACAGCTGGTCGTACGCGACGTCGTCGGTGTTCTTGTATTGCTGGTTGTAGGGATTGTCGCTGGGGTAGGGATCGAAGGACGTGTTGCTCTTGATGTCCCGGTAAGACACGATCGTGGTGACGGTGCCCTCGCCCACCGAGTAATCCGCCTGCACGGTGTAAGCGCCGGTGTTGCCCTTGTCGAAGTAAGACTCGTTCAAGCCGCGCGCCGTGCGGTTGCTGGCGCCGGGCGAGGTGCCGTGCGACAGCTCCCACTGCTCGATCGCCGCGCCGGAGTTGACGGGGGTGAAAAACGCAGGATCGAAGAAGCGCACGGAATAGCCCGTGCCGTTCTGGTTGTGGCTGTCCCACTCGCCGGTGAAGTTGATGTTCAGGTTGTCGGCGGGCTGCCAGCGATACTTCAACCGGCCTCCCTGGCTGTTCTTGTCGTTCATGTACTGGCCGGTGTTCACCTCGTGCACCGTGCCGTCGTGGCTGAACTTCCAGGCAGAGACGCGCATGGCGGAGTCGTCCGTCACCGCGACGTTCGCAGTCGCAGAATATTCGCGGTCGTTCAGCGTGCCGAACGCCGCCCGCAAGGTCGTATCCGTCTTGTCGAGTTCGGGTGAATTGGTGACGATGTTGACCAGACCGGCCGAGGCGTTCTTGCCGAACAGCATGCCCTGCGGACCTTTCAGGACCTCGACGCTGTGCACGTCGACCAGGTCGGCGATGGCGCCCGCCGGTCGCGCCAGCGGCACGCCGTCAAAGGCCACACCCACCGACTGTTCCAGACCGTACGACGTGGACAACGTCTCGACGCCACGTATGTTGAAGGCGTCGTTGCCCGGAGTGCCGGTATGGCGGAACTCGAAACCCGGAATCACCCGGGTGAGATCGGAAGTATCGGTGAGGTTCTGCCCCTCGAGGAGGGACTGGGACACCACGTCGACGGTCAGCGGCACCACCTGGAGGCTCTCGCTGCGCTTGGTGGCGGTGACCACGATTTCATCGAGCGCCCCGCCGGCCACGGTGCTCTTCGTCGCGCCGGCATCCGGTGTCAACCCGGTGGTGGACGCGTCGCTCGCCGCCGCGTGCAGCAGTGCGCCGTGCGTACCCAGCAGGCAAGCTACCGCCACTGCCAGCTTGGTCGGCACATTCCTTTCGAACTTCATAATGCTACTTCCCTTTTTAACTGATATCCCTTCCATCGACCGGCCGGCACCCCCATCCTGGTCCCCCCGCCGTCATGGCCGGTCTGCCCGGCTCCAAACCATTCCCATCAGCACGCTTCCCATCGTCCCCGCGTCGCAGCCTCGCGATTTGCCCGGTCGCCTCAGGTCTGAGGCGGCGCCGGCGCCACGGGCGGCAGCGTCGACGGACGTTGTCCCGCACCGGATTCGAGCTCCTTCCCGTCCGGCAGTTTGACCTTGACCAGTTCACCGCCTGCAGCGCCATCCTTGCGGGGATGGAAGGTGATGCTCACGTGATCGCCCACGTTGAGGTCGTTGTGCTTCCAGCCGCGGCGGATAAGATTGTTGGGGCTGGGCCCCTCGATGTTCCAATCCTTGACGACCCCGTCGCTGCCCGCGGCGGTCAGAATGAAATACGAGTGCGGGTTGGTCAGCTGGACCGACTTCATCGTGCCGTCCAGCACCATGGATCGGGTGTTGTCGAACATGGCGAATGAATGATGAGCGCCGGCGGTGCCGACGAGTGCCAGAGCGGACAGCAGACCGAAGGCGGTGACGGGAAATAGTTTCATGAATCGTGTCCTCGCTCTTGCGCGCGCTGCGACGTCACTTCGGCGCATCGCCGTAGGTCTGCCGGCCGTCGGGTGTGATTTCGACCTTGCTGTTCTCGCAGATGTATTCGATCAGCTCTTCGTCGGTTCTCTTGAATATGGAGGTGAAGGTGAACGGCTTGGTGTACATCTCGGGATCGTCCACCGTGATCGAGTCGACCAGGGTGTTGGGCTCCGTCCGCTTCAGGTGCTCCACCACATGCATCTTCTCGCTGTGCGGCAGGCCCGTGAAATTCAACGTCGTTTCGGTGCGCAACGACACCGTGTCGATCACCAGCGTCTTACCCTCCCAGTGCCCGATGGAATGGCCCATGAAGCTCGGTATGACCTCGTCGGGATGCTTGTCCTCCATGAAGATCGTGCGAAACATCCAGCCTTCCTCGAACATCATGCCGATGAAATTCGGTGCCTGGACTATTTCCACCGGATACGGCGCACCCATCATGTTGCCCGGCGTACCTATCGGCAGGCAGCGCGAGGAGGTGTTGGCGAAGGCATGGTCGGTGGTTCCCATCACCACACGGGCACGGTAGATTTTCTCCGCCGCGGGCCGCAGCGGGATGACGGTGCCGTCGCTCAGTCGAAAATCCTTGTCGTCGGGCTTGGCCCGCGTCGGATTGACGCCGAGCATGGGATCGTGGGTCCAAGCGCCGGTGAAATCGTCGCCCATCGCCACCGGCGGCTTGGCGGCCGCCGTGCCGGCCGCGTCCGCGGTCGTCGCGCACGTTGCGGCGACCGCCACCGCGAGGGTCAGGTGCGCGAGCAGCCCTGCACGCGACGTCTTCGGCCACGCAATGCAAAAAACGCGGGATACTGGATTGGATGTCATGGGGCCGCCGAAGTGATGATGGGAATGTAGGGATTGTGTGCGGAGGACGTGCCGCCGGGCGACGTTTCGCGACGGGTCGTTGCCTGCAGACGACACCGCATCGCTCGTTTTTTCAAGGAATGCCCCCCGGCATGTTGTCGTGCAATTGATAGCCAAACCGCCGACGATATTCTGTCGGAGATAACTCGTTGGTGTCAACGATTATCGACTATGTTGTCATATTGGCGAAGTTGCCTACTTTTTGTTGTTCAGGGGCCACGCATCGACAGATGCGGACAGTGACCGGAGAAATTACCATGCCACGAATTCGTACAGGTCTAGCGCGGCGGCTGTCGGCCGTCTTCGCACTCGCCGCCCTCGCTGCGAGCCACGGCGCGCCGGCTCAGCTGAGATTTACACCCGGTGCCGGTACGGAAAACCGGCACTGGTTGCCGGAACGCCCCACCGCGGTGAACCCGATGCGGCATTACATCGTCAACACGCAGGACGACGTCATCGTCACCACACGTGACGGCACCCATCTGGACGCCCGGCTGTTGACCCCCGTGCTGCCGCCCGGCATGCCGGCGCCGCCCTGTCTCCTGATGAGCGACGGCTACGGACGCACCAGCTCCGCCGCCGCCCCCGAAGACTCGCCGTTGTTCGAGATCGCCGCGCGCGGTTACGCCGTACTGCATCTGAGTCTGCGCGGTACCGGTCGATCCGAAGGCGCCAAGGATCTGGACCTCTACAGCCATTACGGCCAGGACGGCTACGACACCGTCGAATGGATGGCGAAGCAAAGTTGGTGCAACGGACGGGTCGGCACCATCGGCATGTCGCTGCTCGGCATCAGTCAGTGGCTCACGGCCAAGGAAGCGCCCCCCAGCCTCAAGGCCATCGTGCCGGTGGTGGCGTGCGGCGATTGCTACAGCCAGCTGTGGTATCCGGGCGGGATGCTGCCCGGCGTCGGCCGCGAGGAGCGCCGTATCCTGGCGCCCACCGAATTCGCGGCCGCTGCCGCCCACCGCGATTTCGACGAATTCTGGCGCGCCCGCACGGTACTCGCCGACGACATGGCCGCCATTGCCGGACGCGGCGTGGCGGCCTTCATCGCAGGCGGCCTCGACGATTACATGACGCCCTCCAACATCCTGGCGTACGAGCAGTTCGTCGCGCCGGGCGGCGGCACGAAGCGATTGTTCCTGGGTCCCTACGCACATTGGTGGCACCTCGATTACATCGGCGAGGAGCAGATCCGCTTCCTCGATCATTGGTTGAAGGGTGTGGCCAACGGGGCCGAGAACGATCCCCCTGTCACGCTGTACGTCAAGGGCGCCAATGCCTGGCGGACCGAGGCCACCTGGCCGCTGGCGGATGCTCACCCCGTCACCCTCTTCCTGGGCGCGCGCCGGAGCCATTCGATCGCGAGCCTCAACGACGGCACCCTGCAGGCGGGCATACCGGACGCGAAATCGCCGGTCGAACTGCCCTACACGCCGGAACTCGGGCCGTTCCTGCCCGTGATCCTGAGCGTCGACAATCGGCTGGACATGGATCAGCGCGCCGACGAGGAGAAGGCGGTCACCTGGACCACCCCGCCGCTGAAGGTTGCCACCGAGGTGACCGGCTATCCGCAGGTCACCTTGTACGCGGCGTCGTCCGCCGACGACGGCGACCTGGTCTTCGACATGACGGATGTCGCGCCGGACGGCACTTCGCGGCAGGTGGTGCAGGGCTACTTCAATGCGCCCCACACCTTCGGCGCCGATGCGCCGCGCGCGGTGCCGCAACCGCTCGTCCCGGGCCGGATCCAAAAATACCAACTACGCCTGTATCCCACGGCCTACGTGTTCCAGCCCGGTCATCGGATCAGGCTGGCCCTGGCCGGCGGCGCGAAACTCGCGCCCCACCAGGAGCACACCCAGGGACCTGGAAAGAACCCCCGCCCCTACACCTGGACCCTGTACGCCGACCGCGAGCACCCCTCGTCGGTCGAACTGCCCGTGATCGGCACGAGCTGGCGACAATTGACGCGCTGACCCGCATCGACTTCAACATCTTCGTCGAGCGCGTGTTCGTCG
>CAZZYJ010000030.1:6039-20074 GCA_964658215.1 uncultured Steroidobacteraceae bacterium
GACCCGCATCGCTGCGGCGCTGAGCCGCGTCGGTGCGATGACCCAGGCCTAGAAGTGCGCGGTCACCGCGATGCCGAACGTCTGCAGATCCTCGTAGCCGATGTCGTTGAAGAGGATGGTGTTGCCGCTGCCGTTCGAGACGATGTTGTCGACATAGTGCTTGTCGAGCAGGTTCTTGCCGTACACCGACACCCCCCAGCGTCCGTCGCTGGTGTTCACGCCGGCATCCGCATTGAACACCGTGTACTGCTTCTGAATGCTGAGCGGATCGCCCAGGCTGCTGAAGTTGACCGCGCTCTTGTAGTTGCCATTGAGCTGCACGAATCCCGTGAAATGCGAGTTGATCGGATGTTCGAAACGGCCGGTCAGGTTGATGCTGGTCTTCGGTGTGTCGGCGAGGGAATGGCCGCTCAGGTTCTGGATGCCGGCGGCGTTGCACCCCTGCGCCGCGCTCTGACCCGTGTAGCACGATGCATTCTTGAAGTCGGTGTATCGCGCGTTGTCGTAGGTCGCGCTCGAGGTCAGGCTGAGCGAGCGGGTCACCGCCCAGGCCACCGTCAAGTCGACGCCGGTGGTCTTGGCCTGGCCCGCGTTCTCGATGGCGACGATGGTGAACGGCGAACTCGGCAGCGAAACCGAGGTTTGGAAATCGTCGAAAACCTCCTCGTACACGGCAATATTGGCGGTGAGTCGATGATCGAACCACTGGCTCTTCACGCCGACTTCGAAGGCGTGCACGATCTCAGGCTTGACGATGCCGTTGTTGGTGGCCTTGAGATCCGCCGCCGTCGTGCTCAGCTGATAGCCGATGCCCGGGCCCTTGTAGCCCCGCGACACCGTCCCATAGGCCATGACGTCCGGCGTGATCTCGTACTGCAGTCCGGTGCGCCAGGAAATGTCGTTGTACTCGGTGGAGGTCGATGTGGCGAACACGCCGCCCAGCGAACCGGAGTTCGCGCCATAGCGGGACATGGACACGTACAACTGGTCGGTGGAGCGCCGCAAGCCGGCGATGAAATGCAATTTCGAGGTGATGTCGAACGTCGCCTCACCGAAGCCGGCGTAATTGTTGTTCTTGAGACCCTCGTCGAAATTGGCGTCGGCCAGAATGACGGCCGGACCGGCATTGATGCCGAATCCCAGGCTTTCCGCAAGCTTCAAGCGGAAATTGAACACGCCCACCACGTAATGCAGGCGGTCGGTGGCCGGCGACGCATAGTGGATTTCCTCCGACAATTGATTGTAAGCAACCTCGTCGGTGTTCTTGTATTCCTGCGAGTACGGGTTGTCGGACGGATACGGATCGAACGAATCGTTGCTCTTGATGTTTCGATACGACACGATGGTGGTGACGGTGCCCTGACCCACGGAATAATCCGCCTGCGCGGTGTAGGCATCCGTGTGCCCCTTGTCGTAGTAAGACTGGTTCAAACCGCGCGAAGTGCGGTTGTCGGCGCCGGGCGAGGTGCCATGCGCGAGTTCGTAGGCCTCGATGGCGGCGCCGTTGTTGCCCGCCGTGAAGAAGCTCGGCTCGAAGCTGCGGATCGAATAGCCCGGACCATTTTGGTTGCGGCTGTCCCATTCGCCGGTGAAATTGATGTTCAGGTCCTCGGAGGGTTGCCAGCGGTATTTGAAGCGCGCGCCTCCGCTGTCCTGGTTGTTCATGTACTGGCCGGTGTTCTCTTCGTGGATGGTGCCGTCGTGGCTGAACTTCCACGCGCTCACGCGCATGGCGGAATCATCCGTCACCGCCACGTTCACCGTGGCGGAGTATTGGCGTTCGTTCAACGAGCCGAAGGCGGCGCGTAGGGTCGTGTCGTTGGTGCCGAGCTCGGGCGTATTGGTGACGATGTTGATCAAACCGGCCGAGGCATTCTTGCCGAACAACATCCCCTGCGGGCCTTTCAGGATCTCTACGCTGTGCACGTCGACGAGATCGGCCACCGCGCCCACCGGCCGCGCCAGCGGCACGCCGTCGAACGCCACGCCCACGGATTGCTCGACGCCGGAAGAACTCGCGAGGGTTTCGATGCCGCGGATGTTGAAGGCGTCGTTGACCGGCGTGCCCGTATGGCGAAATTCCAAACCCGGCGTCAAGCGCACGAGATCCGCGGTGTTCGACAGGTTGGCGTTCTGCAGGGCCGCCTGCGAGACCACTTCGACCGTCAAGGGCACCGATTGCAGATTCTCGGCGCGTTTGGTGGCGGTGACGACGATGGTCTCCAGCGCATCGCCGGCGGCGCCTGCGGCCACTGTCGCAGGCGCCGCCGTATCGGCCGACACCGCGTGACTTGCGAGAATACAACCCAGACCCGCCGCCACGTGAAGGGAATAACCCGCCGATGTTTTCATTGCCAACTCCTTGACTCGTCCTGATCGGAGCCCGGCACATTCCCACCTGCGGTGGTACCGGACAATATTGTTGCGAGGTACCCCACTCTGTGTCGACAATAGTGGTGGGAACCCTCTATTGTCGATAATAGGCGCTGGAAACGCCCACTAAGCGTCATTTACCGACTTTTACGGAAAGTTGTCGTTTATGTGCAACGCAGCGACGTACGCCGGTGCAGGATCGAGGGAGGAGGAGCGCAGGCCGGGAGCCTGGGGGCGAGTAGCGCGGGCCGCGAATACATCCGCCCGCGGAGAGCCGGAACCCTCCGCGGCGGGAACGACTTCAGCGCTGGGCCGCTTCCATCTTCTCGGCGAATTCGGCCCGCCACTGTGACATGGGCTTGAAGTCCGGCCGCGCACGACACAGCTGTTCGACTTCGTTGTACAGCTCGTCCGTGGGTTTTTCGAGGTCGATCAGTGCCCGGAACGGCTGGGTGATGTACCACTCGGTGTCGGCGAACATCTCGACCCGGTTGTTCTCCGGATCGCGAAAATACACGGACCATGCGATGCCATGGGTGACCGGAGCGATGTCGGTGGCCTCGCTGTCGCGAATCTTCGGATACACTTTCTGCACCTCGGCGAGCGAACCGAGCTTGAACGACACCTGCTGCACCATCTCTTCCACGTCGGCAGGACGGCCGGGCCGCAGAATGAGCTGATGATGATCCTTGGGGCTGCGGCTCATGAACGTCGGATTTCCGCCGGGGCCCATGTCCGTGACCACGAAGCCGATCTTCTTGGTGTAGAACTCGACCATTTTGGGCAGATCCTTGACGAATAGCCCGACGTGACTCAGTTGAGTCGACGGTTGCTGTGACATGTAGTGTTGCACCTCGTTGAAATGTAGATTGCGCGGAGGGGGGTTAGCCTCGCGCGCTTTATTTTAGACAGTGCCGCGGCGCTCCCGCCAATGCCGATCACACCCTGGGCTTATCAGAACAACGTATATCGCGAAAGTCGCGCGGTGGGAAGCCTATAATCAAAACTGATAGACGTCGTCCGCTTCGGCATTGGACGAGCCGCGCATTCCTTCGTCTATAGTCGCGGCCGCCGCGCAGGCGGAGCCGCTTCTTATTTTGGACATAATCATGAAAATCGCCTTCTTCGATTCCTACCGTCTCGGCATCATCGAGAACGACGCCATAGTCGATGTATCCGACGTGGTGAAGGACATACCGCATACCGGCCCGCATGATTTGATGAGCGGATTGATCGAGCGTTTCGACGCCCTGCGCGGGCCGCTGGAAGCCGCCACCAGGGTAGGCGAGGCGTTGCCGCTTGCGGCAGTCCGGCTGCGCGCGCCGCTGATGAGGACGCCGAACATCGTCTGCATGGCGGTGAACTACATGGAGGACGGCACCCGCTCCGAACCGCCGCTCATCAACGCCTTCATGAAGACCTCTTCTTCCCTGATAGGTCCGGACGAGCAGATCGTACTGCCCGACGTTCCCGCCGTGGTGTTCGAAGGCGAGGCCGAGATGGCTTTGATCATCGGCAGGCGCGCCGAGAACGTCGACGCCGCGAACGCCCTGCAGCATGTCTTCGGCTACGTGAATTTCATCGACATGTCCGCGCGCCAGGTCACCCCGGACCGCAACTCGTTCTATCAGAGCAAGTCGCGGCATACCTTCGGACCCATCGGTCCGTACATCGTCACGGCCGACGAGATCGCCGATCCCCAGGCGTTGCAGATCCGGCTGTCGGTGAACGGCGTGTTGAAACAGAATTTCAACACCAGCGACATGGCGCACAGCATCCCCCGTTGCATCGAGTGGGTGAGCCACATTCATGCGCTCGAATCCGGCGACATCATCGCCACCGGCACCAACCATCGCGGTTTGAACGCATTCCAGGATGGCGACGAGGTGGTGCTCGAAACCGAAGGGCTCGGCAAGTTGCGGGTGACGGTGCGCGACGACCTCAAGCGCACCTGGTCGCGCGAGACCCGGCTCGAACGGCAGCAAAAGGGATTGCCGGGTCTCACGCCCCAGCTCACCGGCAAGCACACGGTGCCGGCCTCCTGACCGCCCGGGCCGCCCGGCCGGCCCCTGCGGCGACCCGTCGACCGTCAACGGCCCTGTGACGCCCCGCGCGGGCAGCACAGGGCCTCGCCGGGCGGCGTGCGCACGACAGGACAGAGCTTCCGCGACGGCAGAGGCATAAGATGCTGTGATTTTTCGGGGGAATATTTAATGAGCTCGCCAGTACGATCGCCGTGGTGGACTATTGTGGGGATATCGCTCGGCATGGCGGTTTCGTTCTCGCCCGCCATGCTCAGCGTGTTCGGGCTGTATCTCAAACCCATGATTGCGGACCTGCATTGGAGCCGCACCGACGTCTCGCTCGGCGTCTCGCTGATCTCCGTGGTCGCGGTGATCGTGACGCCCATCGCCGGTGTCCTGATCGACCGCTACGGCTCCAAACCGGTCATTCTCGGCGGCTGCCTCCTGCTGCCTCTTTCCATGCTCGGTTTCAGTTTCATGCCGCCCGTGTACTGGGCCTTCCTCGTGTGCGCGGCGGTTGCCGGCGTGGCGGCCTCGGTCTCGGCGCCGTCGACCTTCCTCACCGTGCCGCCGCAGTGGTTCGATCGCAATCTCGGACGGGCACTGGCGTTGTCGATCGCGGGAGGCAGCGTGGGGCAGTTTCTCTCGCCGCTGGTCACCCAACACGTGATCCAGAGCGCGGGCTGGCGCGGCGCGTGGCTCACCATCGCCGGCATCATCACCTTGATCGGCATCCCCAACTGCCTCCTCCTGATCCGCGACAACGACGCCTACCGGCTGGCGCGGCGCGCGGTGGAGGCTTCTCCGCTCATGATCGGCCACAATTTCCAGTCGGCAATACGCACGTTGAATTTCTGGCTGTTGTCGGTGTGCTTCGCACTCGGCGTGACCGTCGGCGTGGGTTTCGCGTTCCACGCACCTGCCCTGCTCACGGACCGCGGCTACACGCCCGCGCAGAGCGCGTGGGTGCCCGCCATTCTGGGAGGATGCTCCATCATCGGCAGACTGGTGACCGGCTCGCTGCTCGACTTCACGCCCTTCGGTCGGATCGCGGTGATGTGTTTCCTCGGCCAGGGACTCGGCTGTCTGTTGATCTGGACCGGCTGGGGCGGCCCCACCCCGTTTCTCGCGGCGGGGCTGATCGGCTTCGCGCTGGGCGGCGAAGGCGACGTGCTGCCCTACACGCTGCGGCGTCTGTTCGGCATGCGGGCCTTCGGCAAGCTGTACGGCCTCTCCTTCGGCCTGTACCAGATCGGCGCCATCGCGGGTCCGTCCATCATGGGCATCGGCTACGACTATTTCCATTCCTACTCGGCGATGCTGCTGGTCCTCGCCTCGATCGCCTGCGTCGCTGCGACGCTGGTGGGGGTGGCGGCACTGCGGGCCCCCGGCACGGGGTTCAAGCATCCCGAAAGCCTCGTCACCTAGGAGCCTTCCATGCAATTTGCCATCGGCGACGTTCACGTCCACTCCATCATCGATTTCGACCGCAACGAACTGCCGATAGCCCGGTTCCTGCCGGACGCCGATCGCGCCGTGCTCGCCGGACTGCGCGATTTCCTCGAGCCGGAGCACGCCAATCTCACCAACGACACCATCAGCCTCACCATCCAGTCCTTCGTGCTGCGCGTGGGCGGTCGCACCCTGCTCATCGATCCCTGCGTCGGCGAGCACAAGGAGCGTCCCGTGCCGCCGGAATGGAACCTACGCAAGGACACGGGCTACCTCGAGCGGTTGTCAGCCGCGGGCGTGAACCCCGAGGAAATCGATGTCGTGTTCTGCTCGCACCTGCATTCCGACCACGTGGGCTGGAACACCCGGTTGCGCGACGGACGCTGGGTCCCCACCTTTCCGAATGCGCGATATCTGATCGGCCGCACGGAGATGGCGCACTGGGAGAAGATGCTGGCGCTCGGTACGACGCGCTACTACGCCCTGGAGGACTCGGTGCTGCCCGTGGTGAGCGCCGGCCAGGTCGACCTCGTGGACGACGGCTACGAGCCCGCTCCGGGCCTGTCGCTGCTGCCGCTGCCCGGACACACGCCCGGCCAGATGGGCCTCAACCTGCGCAGCGGCGGCGAACGCGCGGTGTTCTGCGGCGACGCCATCCATTCGCCCGTGCAGGTGCTGTGCCCGGAACTGTCCGCGGGCCTCGACACGGATCGCAATCAATCCCGCCACACACGCATGGCGCTGCTGCAGAGCCTCGCGCAGAATGGCGACTGGCTGGTACCCGCGCATTTCCGCGGCACCCACCGCGCCCGCATCCGCGCCGTCGGCCAGGGCTTCTTTCCGGAGTTCGCGCTCTGACCCGGTGCGCTCAATGCGCCTTGAGCGGCCTCTCGATGGCATGCCGGATCAATGCGCCGGTGCGGTACAGGCCGTGCACCATCTTGCTGTACGGCAGCGTCACGAACAAGGCCAGCACCAGCCCCAGGTGGACGGCGAGCGTCACCCCCATGGCGCCCGTGCTGCGCACCGCGAGCAGCAGCAGACCGGTGGCCGCGATCATCATCAACAGCAGCAGCAGCGCGCTTTCGGCGCCGAGCAGCTGGCGCGCCGACGGCGCCGCATTGCCCGACAACTTCAACCAGAACAGCCCGCTGCAGCCGACCAGTAGCCCGATGCCGCCCAGCGTGCCGAGCACCACCGGCACGCTGATGAACGCGTACGGCGCCGTCCAGCCGAGAAAATGATGGTACAGCGTCGCCACCGACGTCGAGGCGAAGCACAGCAGGAACCCATACGCCATGGCGTGGTGCAGCCAGCGCCGACGGCTCGAGAAGCTTTCATCGGTGTCGTTGCAGCCGTGTCCCGCGCCGCCCAGATAGCGCAACGTGGCCGCATCGCGCAGCGCCTGCCACAACGGCCGCACCTGCGCGAGCTGTGCGGGACGGCCACCGGCATCCCGCCAGAAGCGCGCGAAGCCCATGCCGAGGGCTACCAGCGAAAAACAAAACGGCACGGCGGCCGTCCACACCATGACTTCGTAGGGAATGACGTTGTAGAACGCGCCGCCCGGACTCATGTCCTGCGGGGCGAACAGCACGGAGTGGTCCTGCAGGCTCATGACCAGGATCAATATCGCGGCCAACGCCACCGTCATCACCACGGCCATGACCAGGCCGTTGCGCCGGTACGCGGCGGCGAGCGGTGCCGGCCAGGCATAGTGCGCGTAGCTCTCGTTGCGCACTTCGGCCAGCGTCTCCGGGACGTTGATGCCGAATTCGTGCGGCGGGGCATACTGACACGCGTAATAACAGCCATGACAGGAGTGGCACAGGTTCGCCAGATAATTCAGATCTCCGCTCGCGAACTCGCGGCGCAGCTCCATGGCCGGAAACACGGCGCAGAACCCCTCGCAGTAGCGGCATGCGTTGCACACCTCCATGATACGGCGCGCCTCCTGCATGGCATCGCTCTCCACCGGCGCGATGGCGCCGCCACCGCGCACAGCGTTGCCGCGGGGCGCATCGCCCCGGCCGAGCGCCGCACCGTCCGCCCGTGCCCTCTCCATCGTCTTTTCAATGCCCAGCATGGCTCGCCGCCTCCCGGCCCGCGATGCGGCCGAACACCGTACCGATGGTCATGCCGAAACCGGCGAGATAGCCGCGTCCCAGAATGCTGCCCGCCATGATCTCGCCCGAGGCGAACAGGTTCGCCGACGGTTGACCGCTTTGCATGATGACGCGCGCCCGCTCGTCGACGCGCACCCCGAGGTAGGTGAACGTGATGCCCGGACGCAGCGGATAGCCGATGAAGGGCGGCTTCTCGATCGGGCGCGCCCAGTTGGTCTTCGGCGGCTCGAGTTCGTTCGTGTGACAGCCGTCGAGCCGGAGATTGTCGAACGTCCCCGGTTGACAGGCGGCGTTGAAACCCTGCACGGTGGCCTCGAGCGCGGCCGGATCGAGCTCCAGTTTGCGGGCGAGCTCGGCGATCGTATCGGCCTTGATGGCCGGGAAAACGGACGGCATGAACAATCTCTCGCTGCGGCTGTCGATGATGGAATAGGCGATTTGACCTGGCTGCTGCGCCACCAACCGGCCCCAGATAGCGTAGCGCTTCGGCCACACATCCTGGCCTTCATCGTAGAAGCGCTGCGCGGTGCGGTTGACCACGATGGAGTACGGCACGCAGTCGAGCCGCGTGACGATGCCGCCGTCGAACTTGGGCGAACGCGCGTCGATCGCCACCGCGTGACACTGGGTGGGGTCACCCACCGAGGCCACACCCTGCGCGAGCAGGTCGCGAAGCACGCCGCCCTTCGCGTAGGGCGTGCCCCGGATCAGGAAATTATCCGCCGCCGCGCCCCAGCTCTCCTTGAGCCAGTCGATGTTCGCCTGGAAACCGCCCGCGGAGGCCACCACGGCCCTGGCGCGCAGTTCCAGCGGGAACCCCTTGCTGGTGACGCTGAGCTTGCTCACACGGCCGTCGTCCAACGTGACGTGACGCACCTCGGTGTCGTACAACACCTCGATGCCGATGCGCGCCGCATGCAGATAATATGCGTTCACGAGGGCTTTGCCGCCGCCCAGGAAGAAGGCGTTGGTGCGCGACAGGTTCAGCGTGCCGGTGAGGCTCGGCTGAAAACGCACGCCGCAACGTTCCATGAAGGGCAGTGCGTCGGCCGAACCGCGGATGGTCATGCGTGCGAGATGCTCGTCCGTGTTGCCGGCGGTCACGCGCAGCAGATCGTCCCAGTATTCGTCCTCTTCGTACGCATCGGTGAGCACCGAGGTGGGCGCCGCATGCATTGCGCGAAGATTGCGGGTATGCCGGCTGTTGCCGCCGCGCATGGCCCGCGGGGCGTGCTCCAGCATGAGCACCGAAGCGCCCGCCTCGCGTGCCGTGATGGCCGCACACAGCGCCGCGTTGCCGCCGCCGATCACGACGACATCCCATTCCTGCGAGTCGGTGCTCATTCGCGAAAGTGCAACGTCGCGCCGGTACGGGTCTCCAGTTCCGCGCGCGTGAGGCCCGGAACCTGGTCTAACACCTCGAACCCGCGCGGCGTCACGTCGAGCACCGCAAGGTTCGTATAGACGCGTTTCACGGCATGCGGCGCGGTGAGCGGATAGCTGCAGTCGCGTACGAGCTTCGGCCGGCCGTCCTTCGTGGTGTGCTCCATGATCACCCAGAGGCGTTTCGCGCCCGCGGCCAGATCCATCGCGCCACCCACGGCGGGCGCGGTGTCGCTCTCACTGGTCGACCAGTTGGCGATGTCGCCGTTCGCGGCCACCTCGAACGCTCCGAGCACGCACAGATCCAGGTGGCCGCCGCGGATCATCGCGAAGCTGTCGGCGTGATGGATGTAGGCGCCGCCCGTGCGCAGCGTCACGTATTGCTTGCCGGCATTGACCAGCCAGGGATTTATCTTCTCGCGCGGCGGTGCCGGTCCCATGCCCAGCAGGCCGTTCTCGGAGTGAAAAATCACCTCGCGCCCCAGCGGCACGTGCTCGGCCACCATGGTCGGGATGCCGATGCCCAGATTCACGTACCAGCCCTCGGGGATGTCGTCGGCGAGGCGGGCGGCCATCTGCGTGCGGGTCCAGGGCGTAACGTTTGCTTTGACGTCCATCGGAAATGTCCTAGAGGTTGGGCCCGAAAATCGGCGGATCGCCGTACGGTACGTGCAGCACGCGGTCCACGAAGATACCCGGCGTGACGATGTGCTCGGGGTTCAGATCGCCGAGCGCCACCACGTGCTGAGTCTGCACGATGGTACAGTCGGCGGCGGTGCACATGATGGGATTGAAGTTGCGGCCGGAATCGCGGAACGTGAGGTTCCCCCATTTGTCGGCCTGCCAGGCCTCCACCAGCGCGACGTCGCCCTTGAGCGCGTACTCCAGCACCATTTCCCGCCCGTTGATCTCGCGCACTTCCTTGCCCCGCGCCAGCGTCGTGCCGATGGAGGTCGGCGTGAAGAAGGCACCGACGCCGGCCCCGGCGGCGCGGATGCGCTCGGCGAGGGTGCCCTGCGGGACGATCTCGAGTTCTATCAGACCCGCCTTGTACAGCTCCTCGAAGACCACGGAACCCGCACTGCGCGGAAAGGAGCACAGAATCCTGCGCACCCGTCTCAGTTCGAGCAACCGTGCGAGACCTTCGCGGAAATTACCGGCATTGTTGGCGACGACGGTGAGATCCTTGACCCCCGTCTCGATCAGGCCGTCGATGAGGGCGAGCGGCTGGCCCACCGCGCCGAAACCGCCGATCAATACCGTCGAGCCGTCCTTCAGTCCGGCCATCGCCTCGGCCATGGACTGTACGATTTTATTGATCATCCGAGCCTCTTCAATTCACTGCCCGCTGCACGGCATCGACATCCCCGGACGCCCGGGCGGTGCGCGCCGCCGGCGGCGGCAGTCCGACCACCGTGCACAGCACCTGTTCCGCCGCGGCCGTGTCCAAACCCGTGCCCCGCCACGCGATGTGCTGATCAGGGCGGACCAGCAGCTGCTGGCGGCCATACACCTGGGCGAGCGCTTCGCCCGTCAGATGCAGCACCGTCAACGGCACGCCGTGACGCGCGGCCGCCGCCACCAGGGCCTCGCTCGGCGGCGCATCGACGCACAGCAGGGTGAACCAGGTGCCGAGCTTGTCGTGCACCGGCGTGCCGTCCGGCAGGATCACGTTCGGCAGGCGCACCCCGGGCACGGTGCTCGGTTGATAGCGGCGCGTGTCGCTCGGCGCAGGTTCGTGTTCGTCCGTACACACCGTCGGCGACGATGTGTACGAGTACCCGTATTCGATGCCCGTGCTCTCATTTTCGAAATTGCCTATCGCCGCGATGCCGCGGCCGAGTTCGGACAGCACGGCGTCGTTCAGCGTACCGCCGGTGTAGACGCCGGCCTGCGCATAGAGCGCGAATATCCGGCGGCGGTCTTCCATGTGCGCACCGGAACCGCCGCGGTTGCGCAGGCCGATGGGCCGGCGTTCCGCCTCGTAGCTGTCGAGCAATTTTTTTCCCGCGAAGCCGTGCAGCACCGCCGCGAGCTTCCAGCCCAGGTCGCAGGCGTCGCCGATGCCGGTGTTCATGCCATAACCGCCCGTCGGAATGTACTGATGCGAGGCGTCGCCCGCGATCAGCACCCGGCCGCTCGCGTAGGCATCGGCCACCAGCAGGTGCGGCGCCCAGCGGTTCGCCACCAGCACCTGGTGATCGATCTGTTTGCCCAGGAATCTCACCAGCAGCGCGGACGGGTCGACGTTCGAAAAATCCCAATCGTCGGGCAGCCGGCTGTTGAGCGACCAGAGATCGCGGTCGTTCTGCGCGATCAACGTGCCGAGCGGCGACTGGTAGTGCCAGGCCAGACCCCAGCGCTGCAGCAGCGGTGCCTCCGAACGAAAATACGTCGTGAATCTTTCGACGATACGGGTGTCGCCTTCCACGCCGATGCCCACGCATTTACGCACGATGCTGCCGGCGCCGTCGCAGCCGACCAGGTAACGGCAGCGCACGTGCTCGGTGGCCCCGCTTTGCATGTCGCGCAGCGTGGCCGTGACGCCCGCCTCGTCCTGGACGAGGTTCTCGAAGGACGTCGCGAAGCGCACGGTGATCTCGGGCGACGCGTCCGCGGCCCGCTTGAGCACGGGCTCGATCTCCACCTGCGACACGCGCATGGGCGGCTCCACGGGCTGGGAGCCGTCGTTGTGCGCGCGGATGACACCCCGCTGCTCGGCCACCGTCGGGTAGCGGAACCGGTGCAGTTCATGGCCGGTCATGTGCGTGACCCACGACACGTCGAAGCCGTTGCTTTCCGGGGTCGCCGCCTTGCGCAAGGCGGGGGTAAGCCCCAGACGCCGGAACAACTCCATGCTGCGCGCATTGGTGATGTCCATCTTCGGATGCTTGGTGGTGGTGGCATTGCGCTCCACCAGCAAAGAGCGGATGCCGCAGCGGGCCAGCTCCAGCGCCAGAGTCATGCCCACCGGGCCGCCTCCTGCGATCAGAACCGGATACTCGGCAGCGCCGTTGCCCGCAAACACGGGAGATTGCTCAGACATTCCTATCCCCTTCCGCGAGTTCGGTTCGCGTATTGACGATTTTATAGTCTATCATTACCAAAGTATCGACATTCGGTCCCAATTATGACTATTACCGCAAAAGCCTATCTGGCGGGCGCCTACGAACACCCCACCCGCAAGGCGCCCGACAAATCCGTCGCGCAAATCCACGCCGAATCCGCCATCGGCGCGCTCGCCGACGCGGGCCTCAGCCGCGACGACATCGACGGCTACTTCTGCGCCACCGACGCGCCGGGCCTGGGGCCCCTTGGCATGCTCGACTACATGAACCTGCGCGTGCGTCACTTCGACAGCACCGACATCGGCGGCGCGTCCTACATCGCCCACGTCGCCCATGCCGCCGAAGCCATCGCCGCGGGCAAGTGCAACGTCGCGCTCATCACGCTCGGCGGCCGGCCACGCAGCGAGGGGCATTCCGGGACCATGGCCCGCCCGGCAGTCGCGAACGTGCCCGACGCGCCGTGGGAGGCCCCGTTCGCGCCGGCCACCGTCAACATGTACGCCATGTGCGCGATGCGACATATGTACGAGTTCGGCACCACGAGCGAACAGCTGGCCTGGATCAAGGTCGCCGCCTCCCATCACGCACAATATAATCCCAACGCGATGTTGCGCGACGTGGTCACGGTGGCAGAAGTGCTCGACTCGCCGCTGGTCTGCGATCCGCTGCACCGGCTGGATTGCTGCGTGGTGAGCGACGGTGGCGGCGCGCTGCTCGTCGTGCGGCCTGAGATCGCACGCGCCCTCAAACGTCCGCTGATCAAGGTGCTCGGTGCCGGCGAAGCCATGAAGGGCCAGCTGGGAGGCGACGTGGATCTGACTTATTCGGGCGCCGTCTGGTCAGGCCCCACGGCCTTTGCCGAGGCCGGGGTCACCCCGGCGGACATCAAGTACGCCTCCATCTACGACAGCTTCACGATCACCGTGCTCATGCAGCTCGAGGATCTCGGTTTCTGCGCGAAGGGCGACGGCGGCAAGTTCGTGGCCGACGGCAATCTCATCTCCGGCGTGGGCAAGCTGCCGTTCAACACAGACGGCGGCGGCTTGTGCAACAACCACCCCAGCAATCGCGGCGGTCTCACCAAGGTCATCGAAGCCGTGCGTCAGCTGCGCGGCGAGGCCCACCCCGCCGTGCAGGTCCGCAACTGCAATCTTGCGCTGGCGCACGGCACGGGCAGCCTGCTGGCGAGCCGTCACGGCAGCGCCACCTTGATCATGGAAAGAGAGTGACCGCCATGAGCGAACGAAAATTTCCGACGCCGCCGATGAACCCCGAGTCCGAGGCCTTCTTCAAGGCCGCCGCGGCAGACCGCTTCATGACGCGCAAGTGCACCGCCTGCGGCAGGCTGCACTGGTACCCGCGCGCCGTGTGTCCGTTCTGCTGGGGCCCGACCGAATGGCAGGAGATCGCGCGCACGGGCGAGATCTACAGCTACAGCGTCATGCGCAAGACGAACCCGCCGTTCGCGACCGCCTACGTCACGCTCGACGCCGGGCCCACCATGCTCACCAATCTCGTCGATTGCGATTTCGACGCGTTGCACATCGGTCAGCGCGTCTCGCTGGTGTTCAAGACCGCGGAGGGCGGCGCCGCGGTGCCCTGTTTCACG
>CAZZYJ010000031.1:0-19042 GCA_964658215.1 uncultured Steroidobacteraceae bacterium
AGCAGCCGCTCGGCGGCAAGGCGCAGTTCGGCGGACAGCGTTTCGGAGAAATGGAAGTGTGGGCACTCGAGGCGTATGGCGCGGCGTATACGTTGCAGGAAATGCTCACCGTCAAGTCCGACGACGTCAACGGACGTACGCAGATGTACAAGGCGATCGTCGATGGCAACCACGAAATGAAAGCCGGCATGCCGGAATCGTTCAATGTTCTGGTCAAGGAGATCCGATCCCTGGCCATCAACATCGAACTAGAGAGCGAGGCCTAAGATCCCATGAAAGATTTACTCAAGTTGTTCAAGCAGCAGGTGCCGGTCGAGAACTTCGACTCCATCAAGATCGGGCTCGCGTCGCCGGACATGATCCGCTCCTGGTCGTATGGCGAGGTGAAGAAGCCGGAGACCATCAACTACCGCACCTTCAAGCCGGAACGCGACGGTCTGTTCTGCGCGAAGATCTTCGGCCCCGTGAAGGATTACGAGTGCCTGTGCGGCAAGTACAAGCGGCTGAAGCATCGCGGCGTGGTGTGCGAGAAGTGCGGCGTGGAGGTCACCCAGTCCAAGGTGCGCCGCGAGCGCATGGGCCACATCGAACTCGCGAGCCCCACCGCGCACATCTGGTTCTTGACGTCGCTGCCCTCGCGCATCGGGTTGATGCTCGACATGACGCTGCGCGAGATCGAGCGCGTGCTGTATTTCGAAGCCTTCGTGGTCGTCGATCCGGGCATGACCTCGCTGCAGCGCGGGCAGCTGCTCACCGATGAAATGTATCTCGAGTCGATCGAAGAGCACGGCGACGAGTTCGACGCCCGCATGGGCGCCGAAGCGGTGCACGAGCTGCTCAAGTCGATGGACCTCCCGTCCGAGATCGTGAAGGTCCGCGAGGACATGGGCAACACGAACTCGGAGACGAAGATCAAGCGCCTGTCCAAGCGCCTGAAGCTCATCGAGGCCTTCATCGAGTCCGGCAACAAGCCGGAGTGGATGGTGCTCACCGTGCTGCCGGTGCTGCCGCCCGACCTGCGTCCCCTGGTGCCGCTCGACGGCGGCCGCTTCGCGACGTCGGACCTGAACGACCTGTATCGCCGGGTCATCAACCGCAACAACCGCCTGCGCCGGCTGCTCGAACTGAACGCCCCCGACATCATCGTGCGCAACGAAAAGCGCATGCTGCAGGAGGCGGTCGACGCACTGCTCGACAACGGCCGCCGCGGCCGTGCCATCACCGGCACCAACAAGCGCCCCCTCAAGTCGCTGGCCGACATGATCAAGGGCAAGCAGGGCCGCTTCCGGCAGAACCTGCTCGGCAAGCGCGTCGACTACTCGGGCCGCTCGGTCATCGTCGTGGGTCCGACGCTGCGCCTGCATCAGTGCGGGCTGCCGAAGAAGATGGCGCTCGAGCTGTTCAAGCCGTTCATCTTCTCCAAGCTGCAACTGCGCGGCGAGGCGTCGACCATCAAGGCGGCCAAACGCCTGGTCGAGCGCGAGGGCCCGGAGGTGTGGGACATCCTCGAAGAGGTGATCCGCGAACACCCCGTGCTGCTCAACCGTGCCCCCACCCTGCATCGCCTCGGCATCCAGGCCTTCGAGCCCGTGCTGATCGAGGGCAAGGCCATTCAGCTGCATCCGCTGGTGTGCACGGCGTTCAACGCCGACTTCGACGGCGATCAGATGGCGGTGCACGTGCCGTTGTCCATCGAGGCGCAGCTCGAAGCGCGGGCCTTGATGATGTCGTCCAACAACATCCTCTCGCCCGCCAACGGCGAACCCATCATCGTACCGTCGCAGGACGTGGTGCTCGGGTTGTACTACATGACCCGTGAAAAGGTCGGCGCCAAGGGCGAGGGCATGGCGTTCAGCGACGTGGCCGAGGTGCATCGTGCCTACGAGAGCCGCAACATCGACCTGCAGGCCAGGGTCAAGGTGCGTCTGTCGGAATACGTCCGTGACGTCAAGGGCGGCACTCTGACGCACAACATCCGCGTCGTCGATACGACGGCGGGCCGCGCTCTGCTCTCCGAGATCCTGCCGCGTGGGCTGTCGTTCGACGCCATCAACCAGGACATGACCAAGAAGATCATCTCCGCGACGATCAACATGTGCTACCGCACCGTGGGTCTCAAGGAAACGGTCGTGTTCGCGGACCAGCTCATGTACACGGGCTTCCAGTACGCGACACGCGCGGGCGTCTCGATCGGCGTGGACGACATGGTCGTGCCGACGCAGAAGATCAAGATCCTGGCGACGGCCGAGCGCGAGGTGAAGGAGATCCAGGAGCAGTATTCCTCCGGTCTCGTCACCAACGGTGAGCGCTACAACAAGGTGGTCGACATCTGGTCCCGCACCAACGATCAGGTGGCCAAGGCCATGATGGAGAAGCTGGGCACCGACGAGGTGACCGACACCCGCGGCAACAAGGTCCGTCAGAAGTCCTTCAACTCCATCTTCATGATGGCCGACTCGGGCGCCCGCGGCTCCGCCGCGCAGATTCGTCAGCTCGCCGGCATGCGCGGTTTGATGGCGAAGCCCGACGGCTCCATCATCGAGACGCCCATTACGGCGAACTTCCGCGAGGGGCTCAACGTACTGCAGTACTTCATCTCCACGCACGGCGCGCGCAAGGGCCTGGCCGACACGGCGTTGAAGACGGCGAACTCCGGGTATCTGACCCGTCGCCTGGTCGACGTGGCGCAGGATCTGGTGGTCACCGAGATCGATTGCGGCACGAGCTTCGGCCTGTCCATCACCCCCATCGTCGAAGGCGGCGACGTGGTCGAGGGCCTCGGCGAGCGCGTGCTGGGTCGCGTGGTGTCCGAGGACGTGGCGGTGGCCTCCACCGGCGAGGTGCTGGTCAAGTCGGGCGTGCTCATCGACGAGAAGCTGGTCAAGCTCCTCGAAAAGATGGGCATCGATCAGGTCATGGTGCGTTCACCCATCACCTGCGAGACGCGTTATGGCGTGTGCGCACAGTGCTACGGGCGCGATCTGGGCCGCGGTCACCGCATCAACATCGGCGAGGCGGTGGGCGTCATCGCGGCACAGTCGATCGGTGAGCCGGGCACCCAGCTCACCATGCGCACCTTCCACGTCGGCGGCGCGGCGTCGCGGGCGGCGGCGGCGAACGGCGTCGAGGTCAAGAGCAAGGGCACCATCCGTCTGCACAACATCAAGACCGTGCGGCACGAAAAGGGCCATCTGGTCGCGGTGTCACGCTCGGGCGAACTGGGCGTGGTCGATGAATTCGGCCGTGAGCGCGAGCGTTACAAGATCCCGTACGGCGCGACCATCACCGTGAACGATGCCGACGTGGTCGCGGCGGGTCAGGCGGTCGCCAACTGGGATCCGCATACCCACCCCGTCGTCACGGAAGTGGCGGGCATGATCAAGTTCTCCGACTTCGTCGACGGCATCACCGTGACGACGCAGGTGGACGACGTCACGGGCCTGTCGAGCACGGTGGTGCTGGATCCGAAGCAGCGCGGCTCGGGCGGCAAGGATCTGCGCCCCGTGGTGCGGCTGACCAATGCCAAGGGCAAGGAAGTCACCTTCGCCAACACCGACATCCCGGCGGTGTATGCGCTGCCGGCGGGCGCCATCGTCAGCCTGGAGGACGGTTCGAAGGTCTCGGTGGGCGACGTGATCGCCCGCATTCCGCAGGAGTCCTCGAAGACGCGCGACATCACCGGCGGTCTGCCGCGTGTGGCCGATCTGTTCGAGGCCCGCAAGCCGAAGGATTCCGCGATTCTGGCGGAACGCAGCGGCACGGTGAGCTTCGGCAAGGAAACCAAGGGCAAGCGCCGGCTCATCATCACCAACGAGGCGAGCGACAAGTACGAGGAGCTGATCCCGAAGTGGCGCCATCTCAACGTGTTCGAGGGCGAGCAGGTGGACAAGGGCGAAGTCATCGCCGACGGCGAACCCAATCCGCACGACATATTGCGGCTGCGGGGCGTCGAGGCGCTGGCGAACTACCTGGTCCGCGAGATCCAGGACGTCTACCGGCTGCAGGGCGTGAAGATCAACGACAAGCACATCGAAGTCATCGTGCGGCAGATGCTGCGCAAGATCGAGGTGGCCGACGCCGGCGATTCGGCTCTGCTACGCGGCGAACAGATGGACCGGGGACGCCTGCTCGATGTCATCGCCAAGCAGAAGGCCGAGGGCAAGCACCAGTCGACGTGGGAACCCATGTTGCTGGGGATCACCAAGGCGTCACTCGCCACGGAATCCTTCATTTCGGCGGCATCGTTCCAGGAAACCACCCGGGTGTTGACGGAAGCGGCCGTCCGGGGCCTCAAGGACGACCTGCGCGGTCTGAAAGAGAACGTGATTGTTGGCCGGCTTATTCCCGCCGGCACCGGGTTCGCGTATCATGCGCGTCGCCGACGTGCTTTTGACGACAGCCGACGCCGCAGCTTCATGGATGTGAGCGGCGGCATGGGCGACTCAGACGACACCGTACCGGCGGGGGATACTGAAGCTGCCGAATAAAATAATAACAAGCATCTAAAGATATGGCCTCGGACTGGAAACAGTTCGAGGCCTTTTTTTTGGCGCTAGGTTGGGGGCGCACGCACCGCCGAGGCGCAAGAAGGTCCGGACGTACCGGACCCTCGGGCGAGGCCGCTCGAGCGGCGGCCGTCAACCGGCCTCAGGAATGATGATGCCGGTGATGATGGTGGTGACGATGATGCGCGGCGTGATGGCCCGGCTCATCCGCGAAACTCGCGCCGGCGAACAGAAGAATGACTGCAGAAAATGCCAATAACTTGCCCATGAATATCCCCAAACGGTGTGATTAGAGCCTAGGATTGTAGCCGGGTGCGCGCGTCGATAGGGATGATTCATGAGAAATCCGGAGGCGCGCGGGGTGGCGGCGGCTCAGGACGTGATCACGATCACGCCTTTGCCATACGGGTCGATTATCGTGGGGGCCCGCTCAGACTCAGGTTGTCCCGCATGTTGCTGCTCGGCGCGATTCTCAAACTTTGGCTTCCCCCCGAACCCGCACCCAACGACCTGCTCGCCCGCACGCGCCTCGCGGTCGGGCACATCAGCCTCACCGTCATCGCGCTCGTGTTCGTGCTGCTCAGCTTCTGGCAGCGCTGAGTCCCAGCGTAGGTGCCGGCTGACACCCCGCGCCGTGGGCCGGGGATGGCGACCGCCCCGCGACATGCCAAACTGCCGGAGGATCCCCCAATCCTCCCTTTCCCAGCAGGTCCCCGCATGCCCGTACTTCCCGATGAATTGTTGAGCACCGACCCTGAAGAGTTGCCGGTGAACCGGTCCTCCGCGCCACCGACGGGCACGCAGGACGACGACGACGATCCCTCCGCAGAAAGCGAGGACGAGAACGAAGTGCCGGTCGGCGACGTGGAGGAGGACACCGAGACGCCGGAGGAACTCGAGGTCGACGACGAAGACGACGTGGCCCATCCGGAAGACGACGACGCCGACGTGGATGACGAAGAAGATGTGGACGAGGACGACGATCTCGATGAGGTCGCGGACGTCGACGTGGACGACGTCGCCGATGACGAAGACGATGAGGACGAGGACGAGGACGTCGACGAGTCCTGAGCCCCCGCCTGCGCCCAATGCAAATCCTGCGCAGGACCGGCTTCAGGCCGGTGCCCTGGAAAAACGGCGGCGGCGTCACGCACGAAGCCCTGCGGGTACCGCTGACCGGGGATTCCTTCCGTTGGCGGGTCAGCATCGCCCAGGTAGAGAGCAGCGGCGAATTCTCCGACTTTTCCGGCTACCGCCGCACGCTGGTGCTGCTGGAAGGGGGTGGTGTCATGCTGAACTTCGCCGATGGGCGCGAAGTACCCCTGCAACACGCCGGAGACCTCGTGCACTTCGACGGCGCGACGTCCGTTCTCTGCACGCTGTCCGCCGGCCCCTGCACCGATCTGAACCTGATCGTGTCGCAGTCGCTACCTCCACCGCAGGCGTGGGTGGCGCCTATCGCAGGGCCGCAGATCCTTCCCGCCTCCCCGACCCAGACCCTGCTCGTCGTGGCGGTCGCCGGGGCGCTCAAGGCAACGTCCGTGACGGGCGATCCGGTGCTGCTCGGCACAGGCGATCTGGCCGTCATCGCACCGGGCGAGCAGGCGCCCCGTCTCGAGGCCGCGGCCGTGGCCGCGGACCGGGCCGCGGTCCCCTTGGCGTTCTTCGCGCTCGTGGACGATAATCCCGCGTAGTTCCTCGGAGATACCATGGCTGCGTCACCCGATATGCCGATTCCCTGGACACTCGAGATGCTGCGCGAACGAATGCACGAGCGGGGTGGCGAGGAGGAGGGGCGTGTCGTCACGCGGCTGCTGCGCGAGCTCGAGGGGTCCGCCGAGACGCGCCTGCGCGCGACCGCACTGGGTGCCGCCCTGGTGGAGGGCGCCCGGGCGCGGCGCGGCGAGCGGCCATTCCTCGATGTCTTCCTGCAGGAATTCGGGCTGTCCAATCAGGAGGGCGTCGCCCTCCTGTGCATCGCCGAAGCCCTGCTCAGGGTGCCCGACGAGGCGACCGCCGATCGGCTGATCGCGGAACAGCTGGCGAGCGGCGACTGGTCGGCACATTCGGGGAAATCCGAATCGCTGTTCGTCAACGCCTCGACCTGGGGGTTGATGCTGACGGGGCGTGTGCTGGAACTCGATCCGGCCATCAAGGCGGATGCGTCGGGGTGGGCCCGGCAATTCACCCGCAGGGCCGGTCAGCCGGTGGTACGTCTGGCGGTACGGCGCGCGATGCGCATCATCGGCGGCGAGTTCGTGGTGGGACGCACCATCGAGGAGGCGTTGCAACGCAGCGGGCAGGACGGCGAATTGGCGCTGTGCTCGTTCGACATGCTCGGCGAGGGCGCGCGAACGCGCGGGGACGCCGAACGTTACCTGCAGTCCTATGAACACGCCATCGATGCCATCGGCGGCAGGGCGGGCCGCGGCGCCGCCCCGCACGAGCGTTCGGGAATTTCGATCAAACTGTCCGCGCTCGAGCCACGTTATTCGTCGCTGCAACGCGAGCGGGTGCTGCGCCAATTGGTCCCGGCGGTGCGTGACCTTGCGCGCCGGGCGGCCCGGCTCGACATCGAGATGACCCTCGATGCGGAGGAAGCGGACCGCTTGGACTTGTCGCTGGACGTCATCGGGGCGTTGTTCGCGGACGGCGAGACACGACGCTGGGAGGGACTCGGGCTCGCCGTGCAGGCCTATGGCAAGCGCGCCCTCGACGTCATCGAGTGGGCGGCTGCGGCTGCGCGGCTGCATGGCCGGCGCATCACGCTGCGGCTGGTGAAGGGCGCGTACTGGGACAGCGAGGTCAAGCGCGCCCAGGAGCGTGGCCTCGCGGGGTATCCCGTGCACACGCGCAAGGCTGCGACGGATGTGTCCTATCTGGCGTGCGCCCGTAGTCTGTTCGAGAAACGCGACGTGATACGACCGCAGTTCGCCACCCACAATGCCCACACCATCGCGTATCTGACGGAAACGGCGCCGCGCGGCGCGCAGTACGAGTTTCAACGGCTGCATGGCATGGGGCGGCTCCTCTATGCGGAGGCCGCGCGACAGATCGATCACTTCCCGCCGGTGCGGGTGTACGCCCCGGTCGGCGAACACCAGGAGCTGCTGGCCTATCTGGTGCGACGGCTGCTGGAAAACGGCGCCAATACGTCCTTCGTCAACCGTTTCATGGATCAGGATGTCGAGGTGGCGGAGGTGGTTCGCGATCCCGTCGCGGAACTCGGGCGGTTGGCGAGTTCCGGAGCGTCCGGTCTGCGGCTTCCGGACGCGCTCTATCCGGACCGCCGCAATTCGAGCGGCCTGGACCTCGGCGATCCGGCGACGCTGCGGGTTTTGGCTGAGGCGCTCGCCGCGCGGCGTCGCGCGTCGTACGAGGCCGGCCCGCTCATCGAGGGCTCGGCGGCAACCGAGCCTGCCGAGCCGGTGACCAATCCCGCCGACCGGCGTGAGCAGGTGGGACAGGTCCGTCACGCGACGGCCGCGCAGATCGCTCAGGCGTTCACGGCCGGCGAGGCGGCGCAGCCCGCCTGGGATGCCGTCGGCGGCGAGGGGCGGGCCGAGGCGCTCGAACGGGCGGCGGATGGACTGGAGGCGTCGCGGCTCGACTTCTACGACCTGCTCGTGCGCGAAGCCGGCAAGACCGTCGCCGACGCCATCGCCGAGGTCCGCGAAGCCGTCGATTTCTGCCGCTACTACGCGCTGCAGGCGCGCACGCATTTTTCACGACCGCAGCGGCTGCGCGGACCCACGGGCGAGTCGAACGACTTGTTCCTGCAGGGCAGGGGGGTGTTCGCCTGCATCAGTCCCTGGAACTTTCCGCTGGCGATCTTTGCCGGTCAGATCGGCGCGGCGCTCGCCGCCGGCAACGCCGTGGTGGCCAAGCCCGCGGAAGCCACCCCGCTGATCGCGGCGCGCTTCGTCCGCCTGCTGCATGCCGCGGGCGTCGCGCCCGGCGCGTTGCAGCTCGTTCCCGCCGCGGGCC
Source organism: uncultured Steroidobacteraceae bacterium (assembly GCA_964658215.1). Classification (GTDB taxonomy): domain Bacteria; phylum Pseudomonadota; class Gammaproteobacteria; order Steroidobacterales; family Steroidobacteraceae; genus Bog-1198. The sequence goes on from CAZZYJ010000031.1 coordinate 8,493, forward strand.
GTCTGTTCGGTGACGTCGCGTTGTGCCATCCGGCGCTGGCCGGCGTCGCCATGACCGGCTCGACGGCGACGGCGACCACGATCAACCGGGCGCTCGCCGCGCGCGAGGGAAGCATCGTGCCGCTGATCGCGGAGACGGGGGGGCTGAACGCGATGCTGGTCGATTCCACCGCGCTGCCCGAGCAGGTGATAGACGACGTGGTGGCGTCCGCATTCATGAGTGCGGGGCAGCGTTGTTCGGCGCTGCGGCTGTTGTTCCTGCAGGAAGACGTCGCGTCCACCATGCTCGACATGCTCACCGGGGCCATGGACGAACTCGTGATCGGCGATCCGGCCCTGCCGCAGACCGACGTCGGGCCCGTGATCTCGCGGGGGGCCGCGGAGCACTTGATGCAGCACGTGGCACGCATGCGGGCGACGGCGCGGGTCTTGAAGGCTGGCACGCTCGACGAATCGCATGCCCTGGGCAGCTTCGTAGCGCCGCATCTGATCGAATTGACCGACGCCGCACAGCTCACCCGCGAACAATTCGGGCCGATTCTGCACGTGGTGCGCTACCGTGCCGCAGACCTCGACAAGGTGTTGGCGGCCATCCGGGCCAGCCGCCACGGTTTAACCCTGGGGGTGCATTCGCGGCTGGAGAGCGTCTGGCGACGGGCGTTCGCGAACACCTCGATCGGCAACACGTACGTCAACCGGAACATGATCGGTGCGGTGGTGGGGGTGCAGCCCTTCGGGGGCAACGGTCTTTCGGGAACGGGGCCGAAGGCTGGCGGCCCCCACTACGTGACGCGTTTTGCGCTGGAACGAACCTTGACCGTCAACACCACGGCGACGGGCGGCAACGCGGAGCTCTTGAACCAGACCCTGTAGGGCGAGTCCCCAGGCGACGGGTCAGGGCGTCTGCGCGGCCTTGGTCGCCTTGGCATTGGCCTTGGCCGCGTCGTAGTCAGCGTCCGCCTGATCCTTGCACACCCGCTGATCGTGACCCTGCAAGGTCTCGCACTTCTCCACGGCGACCTTGTGCTCGCCGTCCGCCTTGGCAACGGCGACCTGGTAGGCGTCGCTGGTCAGATCCTTTTGCTCAGCGTGCTTCGCATCGGCCACTTCCGCCGACGCCGACTGTTGCGCGGCCGCGATGTCCTTGGCTGCGGCATCGGGGGATTTCGCACTGTCGCAACCGCTGATCAGCATCAGCGTCGCCACGCCAACCAGCGCAAAAATGTTGATTCGCATGTTGATTTCCTTTTTTGCACGAATCGTGCTTTCGCATGGTGCGGGACGAAGTGCCGCACTGGCTGTAGGTAAGCGGAGGGCGAGACGGTAAGACTATACCGCGTGGCGGGACACTCGAGCGGCCGTTGCACTGCGCCGTGACACCCTGGAACGCGGCGCCGGTGACGCATCGCGGTCTGCCAAGGTCTCACGGACCAAAACACCGAGGGCCACCACCAGCACGCAGATGAGTCCGAACAACAATTCCGAGGTCAGCAGCGGCATGATGACTATCCTTCCTTTGTGACAGTCTGGCGTGTTGGCGCGCGGACGCACGTAGGAGCTTTGCCCGATCGGGTGTCCTCGGGAGCCGCCTCACGGCCGCCCTGATGACGGCGTGTGCCGTTTCCGGGCACAATGTTGTGTCCCTTACATTCAGAGCCCGTCACTGTGCCGCATTCCGTTCTTTCGGCCGCGCGTTCCCAAGTCCGTGGCGGTCTGGGAATGGCGCCGCGCACGTTGGCCGCCTTCCTGATCGCCGCACTGGCCGTCGTGGTCATCGCAGTCCTGTCCTACGAATCATTGCAGGCCGCGGAACGTACTGCGCTCAAGTTGTCCCGCACCCTCGAACTCGTGTCCCGTCTGCAGGCCGTGGTCTCGACCCTGAAGGACGCCGAGACCGGCCAGCGTGGCTATCTGCTGACCGGGCGTGAGAGCTACCTCGCGCCCTACCTCGCGGCGGTGGACAGCCTGCCGGGTGAACTGACGGCGCTCGAGGACATGGTGGCCGTCGATCCTGCGCAGCACCGTCGGCTCGAGGTGCTGCGCAGGCTGGCCGGCGACAAGATGGAGGAGCTGGCGCAGACGGTGGCGCTGCGCCGCAAGGATCAGCAGGAGGCGGCGCTCGCGATCGTGCTGACGGACCGCGGCAAGAACGCCATGGATCTCATCCGGGACGCCGTCGCCGAGATGCAGACCACGCAGCGCCGGCAGCTCGACGCGTGGTCGGCGCAGGCAGGGCGGGCCGCCACCGAGTCCTCGCTGGTCACCTGGGGCGGTTCGGCGCTGCTGCTGGTGTTGATCGCCGCGGCGGCGGCGGTGGCGTCCCGCGATTTCCGGGCGCGACAGCTCGACTCCTGGCTGCGCACCGGGCAACTCGGCCTGGGTGAGGTCATGCAGGGCGATCAGCCGGTGGACACCCTGAGCCAGCGCATCCTGCGCTTCCTGGCGAATTACCTGAACGCACAGATCGGCGCGCTGTTCGTCGCCGAGGCCGGCCACTACAAGCGTGTCGCCGGTTACGCCATGCCGCCGGGCATCGACGGCGGCATCCTGCGCTCGGGCGAGGGGCTCGTGGGGGAAGTGGCCCACACCCGCCGCCCGCTGCGCGTACTCGACGTGCCGCCGGGCTATCTACCGGTCGGCTCGGCGGTGGGCGCGGCCGCCCCCACCGCCCTGCTCATCGCCCCGGCCAGCACCGACGGGGTGGTCCACGCCATCGTCGAGCTCGGTTTTTTCGGCACGTTGGATGCTTCGCAGGAAGAGTTTCTGGTGCGCGTGGGGGAACCCATCGGCATCGCCGTCCGCGCCGCCCTGGACCGCACGCGGCTCGAGGAGTTGTTGCAGGAAACCCAGCAGCAGGCGGAGGAACTGCAGACACGGGAGGAAGAGCTGCGGGTCAACAACGAGGAACTCGAGGAACAAGGCCGCACCCTCAAGGAATCGCGGGCGCAGCTGGAATCCCAGCAGGTCGAACTCGAGCAGATCAACTCCCAGCTCGAGGAGCAGACGCAGGTGCTGGAGCAGCAGAAGGACGAGCTGTCCCGCTGGCATCTGGTGTTGACCGCCAAGACGGACGAACTGCAGCGCGCCAACGACTACAAGAGCGAATTCCTGGCCAACATGAGTCATGAATTGCGCACGCCGCTCAATTCCACGCTGATCCTCGCCAAGCTGCTGGCCGACAACAAGGACGGCAATCTCACCGATCAGCAGGTAAAGTTCGCGCAGACCATCTCCTCGGCGGGCAACGATCTGCTGACCTTGATCAACGACGTCCTGGATCTGTCGCGCATCGAGGCGGGCAAGGTGGAGGTGATGGCGGAGAGAGTGGCGCTGGCCCCCGCGCTCGACGCGTTGGCGAAGATCATCAGGCCCGCGGCGGAGCAGAAGAAGCTGCGCTTCTCCACCCTCATCGAGCCCGGAGTGCCCGCGCACCTGGAGACCGACCCGCACCGCCTGAGCCAGATACTCAAGAATCTGCTGTCGAACGCGGTGAAGTTCACGGAGGCCGGCAGCGTCGCCCTGCGGGTGTATTGCGGCACGCCCCATTTCATCTCCTTCGCGGTCCGCGACAGCGGGGTGGGCATCGCGCCGCATCAGCAGGAGGTCATCTTCGAAGCTTTTCGCCAGGCCGACGGCAGCATTCACCGAAAATACGGCGGTACCGGACTGGGACTGTCCATCTCGCGCGATCTGGCGCGGCTGCTCGGGGGAAGCATCGCGGTGCGCAGCGTCGTCGGCGAGGGCAGCGAATTCACGCTGACGTTGCCCGAGAAGTACGTGCCGCTCGAGACGGCGGTGCCGGGCTGGGCGGCGCCGGGCGGAACGGCGCCAGCCAGGTTGGTGCCGGGCAGGGTGGTGCCGCCCGCGGGGCAGCTCCCCACGGCTGCGTCATACCCGAACCCGGCGCCCGCGATGGTCGGGACCGCGCCGCTGACGGCGGCCGACACGTCGGCGCAGGACGACCGGGAGTCGTTGAGCAACGACGGACGGCTCCTGCTCGTGGTGGAGGACGACCTCGCGTTCGCGCAGATCTTGCGCGAGCTGGCGCACGAAATGGGCTTCCAATGCGTGGTCACCCACACGGCGGGCGAGGGACTGCTGGCGGCGCTCAAGTACAAGCCGAGTGCGATTCTGCTCGACATCAATCTGCCGGACCGGTCAGGGCTCGGCGTGCTGGACCAGCTCAAGCACGATCCGCGCACGCGCCACATCCCGGTGCACGTGGCGTCCGTGGCCGATTTTCGTCGCGAGGCGCTGGAACTGGGCGCGGTAGGCTACGCGCTCAAACCGGCGCGGCGCGAAGAGCTGGTCGAAGCGCTCGAGCATCTCGAGCGGCGGCTCACGCAGAGTCTGCGGCGGGTGCTGGTCGTCGAGGACGACGAACGCCAGCGCGAGAGCATACGTCACCTGCTCGGCACGGGAGACGTGCAGATCACCACCGTGGCGAACGCCGGCGACGCATTGGAGGAGCTACGCAGAACCACCTTCGATTGCATGGTGATGGATTTGAACCTGCCCGATTATTCCGGTTACGATTTGTTGGAGAAAATGTCCGCGCAGGACGAGGTGGCCTTCCCGCCGGTCATCGTGTACACCGGACGCAGCCTGTCGCGGGACGAGGAGCAGCGGCTGCGCCGCTATTCCAGGTCCATCATCATCAAGGATGCTCGCTCGCCCGAACGGCTGCTGGACGAGGTCACCCTGTTCCTGCATCAAGTGGAGTCGAAGCTTCCCCCCGACCGTCAGCAGATGCTGCGCACGGCCCGCAACCGCGAGGCCTCGCTGGAGGGCCGCCGCGTGCTGGTGGTCGAGGACGACGTGCGCAACATTTTCGCCCTCTCGAGCGTGCTCGAACCCAAGGGCGCGACGATCGTCATCGCGCGCAATGGACGCGAGGCATTGCAGGCGCTCGCCCGCAGTCTCGACGCGCCGGGAGCCGCCATCGACATGGTGCTGATGGACATCATGATGCCGGAAATGGACGGCTTCACGGCCATGCAGGAAATCCGCAAACGCGCCGAGTGGAAGAAACTTCCCATCATCGCACTCACCGCCAAGGCGATGAAGGACGATCAGGAGAGGTGTCTCGCGGCCGGTGCCAACGACTACATCGCGAAGCCGCTGGACGTGGAGAAGCTGCTGTCACTGATACGCGTATGGATGCAGAAATAGACCACGACCCGGCGGCCTCGGACCGGGTGTTCGAAATCGAATTTCGGCTGCTGATCGAGGCGGTATTCCATGCCTATCACTACGACTTCCGCGGTTACGCCCAGGCGTCGTTGCGCCGCCGCCTGAAAACCGCGCTGGCGCGCTTCGAATGCCGCACCCTCTCCCAGCTCCAGGAGCGGGTGCTGCACGACCCGCCCGTGTTTCCCGCCCTGCTCGACTACCTCACCGTGCAGGTCAGCGAAATGTTCAGGGATCCGGAGTATTTCCGCGCGCTGCGCGAACAGGTCGTACCGCTGCTGCGCACCTATCCGTCGCTCAAGGTGTGGGTGGCCGGATGCAGCGCGGGCGAGGAGGCCTACTCGATCGCCATACTGCTGCGCGAGGAAGGCCTGCTCGACCGGGCGCTGATCTACGCGACCGACATCAATCCGAACACCCTGCAGAAGGCCGCGGCGGGCCTCTACGAGGCGGACCGCATCGCCGGCTTCACGCGCAATCACCGTGCGTCGGGCGCCCGCAGTTCGTTGTCCGAGTATTACACCGCCGCCTACGGCCGCGCGGTGTTCGACAGATCCCTGCGCGAGCACATCGTTTTCTCCGATCACAGTCTCGCCACCGACAGCGTGTTCGCGGAGATGCAGCTCATCTCCTGCCGCAACGTGCTCATCTATTTCAACCGTGAATTGCAGGACCGGGCGCTCGGGCTGTTCCACGATTCGCTCTGCCGGCACGGTTTCCTGGGGGTGGGCTCCAAGGAGTCGCTGCGATTTTCCGCGCGTGCGGGCGCCTTCGACAGCTTCGTTCGCGAGCAACGGATCTACCGCAAACGGGGCGAGTCGTGATCGACGCCGTCGTCATCGGCGGCTCGGCGGGGGGTGTCGAAGCCCTCTCGATGCTGCTGCCGGGAATTCCCGCGGCGAGCCCGGCGTCTTTCTTCGTCGTGTTGCATCTGCCGCGCGACCGGCCGAGTCTGCTGGTGGAGGTGTTCGCCCGCAAATGCGCGGTTGCGGTGCGCGAAGCCGAGGACAAGGAGCCGGTGGCGCCGGGCACGGTATACTTCGCCCCCACCGACTACCACCTGTTGATCGACGACGGTCCTCAGCTCGCGCTCTCGGCCGACGACCTGGTGCATCATTCGCGTCCGTCGATCGACGTGTTGTTCGAGTCCGCCGCGCAGGTGTACGGACCGCGTCTGCTCGGCGTCATCCTCACCGGCGCGAACGAGGACGGCTCGGCCGGACTCGCGGCAGTACACCGCGCCGGGGGTGCCACCGTCGTTCAGGAGCCTGCGAGCGCGCAGGCGCCGCAGATGGTGCGGGCCGCGCTCGAGGCGACGCCGTCGAGCCGCGTGCTGTCGCTCGAAGCCATCGCGCGGCTGTTGCAAGATCCCCGGCAGGCGGCGGCGTGGCGTTCCGTAAAGGCCATGGGATGAAGCAATGCAATCGCGAATAAAGTGCCTGCTGGTCGACGATCTGGAAGAAAATCTGCTCGCATTGTCGGCCTTGCTGCAGCGCGACGACGTCGAGCTGTTGACGGCCCGGTCCGGGCAGGAGGCGCTGGAACTGGCCCTGGTGCACGAGCTGGCCCTGGCCTTCCTGGACGTACAGATGCCGGACATGGACGGCTTCGAGCTCGCCGAGCTCATGCGCGGCAGCGAACGCACGCGTCACGTGCCGCTCATCTTCGTCACCGCCGGCATCCGCGAGCCGCAGCGCGTATTCCGCGGCTACGAGTCGGGGGCGGTGGATTTCATCTTCAAGCCCATCGAGCCGCACATACTGAAAAACAAGGCGGAGGTGTTCTTCCAGCTGTACCGTCAGCGCCAGCAGATCGCCCAGGAACTCAAGGACAGGACCGAGACCCTGCGCTGGAACGAGATGTTCGGCGCGCTGCTCGCCCACGACCTGCGCAATCCGCTGAGTGCCATTCTCGCCTCCGCGCAGCTTCTGCAGCGCCGTTCGCCGGAACCGCACGCGCAGGAAGCGGCAGCGCGCATCATCTCGAGCGGGACCCGGATGGGACGCATGATCGAAGACATGCTCGATCTCGCCCGTGCCCGCCTGGGCGGCGGTATCGTCGTCAAGCGCGAGCCCGCGAACTTCAAGGCGCTGGTCGACAAGGTCATCCGCGAACATCAGGCGGCCTCGCCCGACCGTGTCATCGAAACCGTCGCCGAGGGCGATTTTCACGGCGAATGGGACAGCGAGCGCATCGCGCAGGTCGCGTCGAATCTCATCGGCAATGCGCTCAAACACGGTGTCGCCCACAGTCCGGTGAAGGTGCGACTGGAGGGCACCGGCGCGCGCGTGGCGTTGTCGGTCAGCAACGTCGGCACCATCGCGCCCGAACTGCGGGCCCACCTCTTCGATCCGTTCAGGGCGGGCCAGAAATCGCCCGGTCGCAGCGAGGGACTGGGGCTCGGTCTCTACATCGTTTTCCAGCTCGTCAAGGCCCACGACGGCGTGGTCGAAGTGCTCACCGCTGAAGACCCGACGACGACATTCAGGATCGAGGTGCCGCGCATCGCCGCCGCGTAGGCTGTTTCTGACCACCGATCATAAAGTTCTCCGATCGATCTGCGTGGCTCCTACCGTGAATATGTTGTGCCGCTATCCGCCACCGACACGCCGGAGATACCATGACCGCCCTGCCACCGCGACCCACGCACAATTTCAATCCCCTCAAGTTCAGTCCCCCGGTGGTCGTCACCGCGTCGGAGCGGCGCCAACTGGTCGAACGGGCGGCGTATCTGCGCGCCGCCGCGCGCGGCTTCGAGCCGGGTCACGAAGTCGCCGACTGGCTCGCCGCCGAGGCCGAGATCGACGAGCGATTCGGCCCCTCGCCCCGTCTCACCACCCTGGGTTAGGCCCGGGGGAACGATTGCGGGTTTCCCCGTATTCCATTATGTGAAATTCGGGCTACGCTTCACGTGTCAAACCATCCCTGGGGCGGAGATGCGTCGCACGTTCGATTCCCGATTGACGATGTTCGTGTACGTCAAGGGTCACTCGCTGTTGCGGTTCTATCTGGCCATCAGCGATTCCTGGGGTGCCGCCAACGACGGGTATGACACGAGCAGGCGGCTGCCGCCGGCCGTGGCGCTGACTTCCAACCCACCGCCGCGCTCCTCCAGATAATTTCTTGCGTACGTCACGGTCGTGTCCGCCGTGACGACGAGGCCGCGCCCGCCCGTCCTAGCGGGTTCGCCCACCGCGACCGGCCGGCCGGCTGCGAGTAATTCCACAGTGGCCGAGTCGCCTCGTCGCGTCACCGTCATCACCACCTCACCCGAACGGGGGGCCGAATCGATCGCCAGCAGCAGCAGGCCCACCAGCAGCGTGCGCAGGCCGTTCGCCGCCGCCATCACCGTCACGCCGGAGGTGTCGTGCACGGTGAGCGTAATTTCCCGGGCTGCCGCCTCGTTGCGCAGGAAGCGGCCGACCGCGACCACCAACTCCCCGAGGTCGAGCGCCGCCGGACTCAAGGGTCGCCCGGTGAGCATGTCCAGCATGGCGAGGGTGGCTTCTTCGTGACGTTGCAGGGCGCCCGTGGCGAGCGCCGCCACCTTTTCGATGCGCGCCGGGTCGGGCGTGCCCGCACCCAACGCCCGCTTCAGCAATTCGACCGTGCTATAGACCGCCTGCAGCGTGCCGCGCACGTCGTGCTGGTAGGCGAGCGCGCAGCGCTCGTTGATCCGCGCGAGGGCTGTCGTGTGCAGCAGGTTGTCACGCCATTCGTCTGCCAATAAAGACTCCTCTCGCCCTGTGGAGGACGCCGTCGGCGGACAGGGTACCCGATCGCCGACCGCGTTATAGTGTCGAAAAGCACCCAATCCCATGCGCCCAGAAAACCTGATCGTCGCCACGCCGCGGGGCCTTTACTGCGACCGCGGCGATTTCTACATCGACCCGTGGCAGCCGGTGCCCACCGCGGTGATCACCCATGCACACGGCGACCATCTGCGCGGCGGCAGCGCACGCTATTACGTCGCGGAACCGGGCGCCGCCGTGGCACGTCACCGACTGCCCAAGGATGCTTCCCTGCAGGAGTTGGGCTACGCCGAGACCGTCGAGTTCAACGATGTGCGCGTATCCCTGCATCCCGCGGGACACATCCTCGGCTCCGCGCAGGTCCGTGTGGAGCACGACGGCCTGACCTGGGTGGTGTCGGGCGACTACAAGCGCGATCCCGATCCCACGTGCGAGCCGTTCGAAGTGGTGCCCTGCGACGTGTTCATCAGCGAAGCGACGTTTGCGTTGCCGGCCTATCGCTGGATCGAGACCGCCGTCGTGGCCCGCGACATCCTGCAGTGGTGGCACGGCAACCGGGCGCGCGGCGCGGCGAGCGTGCTGTTCGCGTACGCCCTCGGCAAGGCGCAGAGGATACTGGCCGAACTGGCCCGCATCACGGATGAACCCGTGTTCGTGCATGGCGCCGTGGCCGCGCTGGCCGAGGTGTATCGCAACCGGGGCATCGCGATGCTGCCGACGTTGCCGGCCACCGTGGCGGGGGTGAAGAACTACACGGGCGCGCTGGTCATCGCACCGCCGAGCGCCGCCGGCTCGACGTGGATGCGCCGCTTCGGGGAACATCGCACGGGGTTCTGTTCGGGCTGGATGCGGGTGCGGGGAGACCGCCGCCGGCGCGGGTACGATCGCGGCTTCGTGCTCTCCGACCACGCGGACTGGCCGTCGCTGCTGCGCACTTTCGCGCAAACCGGCGCGAAGCGCATCCTGCTGACGCACGGTCACACGGAAACCATGTGCCGCTATCTGCAGGAGCAGGGCATCGACGCGGCCCCGCTGCGCACCGAGTACGGCGCCGAGGACTGATGCGCCGGTTCGCCGACCTGTTCGAATCCCTCGACACCACCACCTCCACACGCGCCAAGATCGAGGCCATGGCCGCGTACTTTCGCGCCGCCGACACCCTCGACGCCGCCTGGGCCGTGTACGTGCTCATCGGCCGGCGCATCAAGCGCAGCGTGGGTCCGGCGGCGCTGCGCAACTGGCTCAACGAGGAAGCGGGGCTGCCCGTGTGGCTGGTCGAGGAAACCTACGCCTCCATCGGCGACCTGGCGGAGACCATCGCCCTGCTGGTGCCCGCCGACGCGGCGCGCCTCGGGCAGCCGGACGTGCGCTTGAGCGAATGGTTCTGCGATCGGATCTTGCCGCTCGCCGGCGAGGACGTCGAGACGCGGCGCCGGCACATCGTCGGCTGGTGGCGTGAGCTGCCGTATCGCGAGTGCTTCCTCGTCAATAAATTGCTCACCGGTGCGTTGCGGGTGGGGGTCTCGCGCTCCCTGGTGACGCGGGCGCTGGCCGAGGCCCTCGACCAGCCCCGGGTAGGGATCGAGTGGGCGCTGATCGGCGACTGGGT
>CAZZYJ010000032.1:0-9175 GCA_964658215.1 uncultured Steroidobacteraceae bacterium
CTCGAGCTCATCGAGAAATCGGTGATCTTCCAGGACAAGCACCTGCTGGTGCTCGACAAACCGGCGGGGGTCGCGGTGCATGGCGGCAGCGGCATGAGTTTCGGCATCATCGAGGCGCTGCGCGCGTCGCGTCCGCGCGAAACGCTGGAGCTGGTGCACCGGCTCGACCGCGACACCAGCGGGTGTCTCCTGGTGGCACGCGACCGCGCCACCCTGGTGTCCCTGCACGCCGTGATCCGCAACGGCGGCATGCACAAGACCTATCTCGCGCTCGTGTCGGGCAGCTGGCAGCTGGGCACCAAGCGGGTGGACGCGCCCCTCGCCACCGACAACCGTCAGCACGGCGAGCGGCACGTCCGGGTCGCGCAGGCGGGCAAGGACTCCACCAGCATATTCAAGCCGGTGCAGTTCTTCGGCGCGCTGGCCACGCTCATGGAGGTGGACATCCCCACCGGCCGCACCCACCAGATCCGCGTGCACGCCTCCTTCGCCGGTCACCCGCTGCTCGGCGACGACAAGTATGGCGACCGCGAACGCAACAACGAGATGAAGAGTCACGGGCTGAAGCGCACCTTCCTGCATGCGCAGCAGGTGGCCTTCGAGTGGCCGGGCACCGGGGTGCCGTTCCACGTCAGTGCGCCGCTGCCGGCCGAGTTGTCCGCGGTGATCGACGCGATCACGCCGATGAAGCGCAAGGCGGTCAAGAAGGGCGCGGCAGGCAGCAATACCGCGGCGCCGAGGAAGAGCCCGGCGAGGAAGGCGGTACGCCGTTAGGGCAGTTCGAACCCCACGCTGCGCAACACCGCGCACAGGCGGATCAGCGGCAGACCGATCAGGGCGGTGGGATCGACGGTGGCGATGGACTCGCACAGCGCGATGCCCAGCCCTTCGCTCTTGAAGCCGCCGGCGCAATCGAGGGGCGCTTCCCGGGTGACATAGCGCTCGACCAGGGCCCGATCCAGGATCCGGAAATTCACCCGGGTGGTGTCGACGAATTCGAAGGCGGCGTGGTCGCGATGCCGCAGCACGGCGACCGCGGTGAGATAGCACACCTGGCGGCCGGAACAGGCGAGCAGCTGCTCGACGCAGCGCGCCGCCGTGCCGGGTTTGCCCAGCAGGGTTTGCGTGTGGCCGTCGTCCAGCACCGCCGTCTGATCGGAGCCGATCACCCAGGCATCGGGGGCCTGCAGGGCGACGGCATGGGCCTTGTCCCGGGCCAGGCGCACCACCATGTCACCGGCCGCCTCCGCCTCGGCGCGGCTTTCGTCCACCCCCGGCGCCGCGCAGGAGAAGTGCCGGGTCACCCGGCCGAGCAGCTCGCGGCGGTAATTCGAGGTGGAGGCCAAAACGAGCGCGGGCTGCGACTTCAAAAACAACGACTTGCATCCGATCGATTTTTGACAGAGGGGGGCACGGGCCCTATCATACGCGGCCCATGGCGGCCGGCTTGCCAGACCTCGTCGATTGCGTGCTACTTGCCGGGCAAGGGGCGACGCTCGAGCGTGTCTACGATATCGGCAGCCTGGCGCGATTGCAGGACCTGCTGCACACCCCGCGGGGTGTGCTGAGCGCGAGCTTCGTCTTCGCCAAAGGCCCGAGCGGACGGCCGGGCGCGATCGTGAACGTGCAGGCCACGCCGGACCTCACGTGTCAGCGCTGCATGCAGGGTTTCGAGCGGCCGACGACGGGCTCGAGCGAGGTCGAATTCGCCGTCGGCGCCGACGCGCAGGCGGCGGACACGGAACGCGAGGTGTATGCGACGCGCGGCGGCCTGGTCTCCTTGCGCGAACTCGCCGAGGAGGAGTTGTTGCTGGCCCTGCCGATGGCGCCGGCCTGCGACTCGCCGCAGACCTGCGGCCGGGCGCCGGACACGGCGGGCAGGGAGGCCGGCGTCGTGGCGGACGAAGTTCGCCGGCCGTTCGGTGTGTTGCAGGATTTGTTGAAGAAAACTTGATAGGACAGTAATCATGGCAGTTCAAAAAAGCAGAAAGACTCCTTCGAAGCGCGGCATGCATCGTTCGCATTCGGCCCTCGCGCTACCCGCGGTGTCGATCGATTCGAAGAGCGGTGAGACCCATTCGCGGCATCGGATCTCGCGCGACGGGTTCTATCGCGGCGTCAAGGTGCTGCAGACCAAGGCGGACATCGCAGCCACCGAAGAAGAATAAGGTTACCGTCCTGGCGGCTGCCGCCGCACGGGTCGTTGGACGTACGCCATGACCGCGTTGCTGCATATTGCCATCGACGCGATGAGCGGCGATCGAGGGCCTTCGGTGTGCGTGCCCGCTTCGTTGGCGGCTGCGCGTGACTTCCCGGACGCGCGTTTCACCCTGATCGGCAGGCAGGCCGACCTCGAGCGCGAATTAAAGGCTGCGGGCGGGCCGAGCGCCAACATCGAGTGCCTGCACGCCGCGGAGGTGGTCGAGATGACCGATCACCCGCGCGAGGCCCTGCGCCGCAAGAAAGACTCCTCGATGCGGCGCGCGCTCGACCTCGTGAAGTCGCGCGCCGCCAGCGCCTGCGTGAGTGCCGGCAACACGGGGGCCTTGATGGCCATGGCGCATTTCGTGCTGAAGATGCTGCCCGGCGTGGAGCGGCCGGCGATCGTCTCCATCATTCCCTCGCGCGGCGGCCACACCTACATGTTGGATCTCGGTGCGAATGCCTCCTGCACCCCCGGGCAGCTCTGCCAGTTCGGCGTCATGGGCGCCATCCTCGCGGCCGATCTCGCGGGCGCGCATCCACGTCCCCGCGTGGGCCTCCTCAATATCGGCGAGGAGGAGATGAAGGGCAACGAGAACGTGCAGGCGGCGCACAACCTGCTCGCCGCCAGCGGCTTGAACTACGTGGGTTTCGTCGAGGGACACGACATCTTTTCCGACAAGGTGGACGTGGTGGTGACGGACGGGTTCACCGGCAACGTCGCGCTGAAGACGATGGAGGGCGCAGCGCGCTTCATCACCGAATCGCTGCGCCAGGAGTTCACGCGCAACCCGCTGCGCAAGCTCGGCGCGCTCGCGGCCAAGCCCTCGCTCGACGCCCTGCGCATGCGGCTCGATCCGCGCCGCTACAACGGGGCGACCATGGTGGGCTTGAACGGCATCGTGGTCAAAAGCCACGGCGGCGCGGACGTGTTCGGCTTCCAACGCGCCATCGAGGTGGCCGTCCTCGAATCGCGCAACGGCGTACCGGAAAGAATAACGCAACAGTTGAACGCTTCGCAGACGACCTGAGGGTATCGATGTATTCACGCATCGCCGGCACCGGCAGCTATCTCCCCGAAAAGATCCTGACCAACGCGGATCTCGAGAAGCTGGTCGACACCAGCGACGAATGGATCCGCACGCGTACCGGCATCGAGCAGCGGCACATCGCGGCGGAGGGTGAGACCACCACGGATCTCGCGGAACATGCCGCACGGCGTGCCATGGAGGCCGCCGGCGTCACCGCCGACGAGGTCGATCTCATCTGCGTCGGCACCACCACGCCGGATCTCGTGTTTCCCAACGTCGGCACGCTGCTGCAGGACCGGCTGAAGATTCATGGCTGCCCCGCGTTCAGCCTGGAGGCGGCGTGCACCGGCTTCGTGTACGCCTTGAGCGTCGCGGACAAGTTCGTGCGGTTGGGCGAGGCCAAATGTGCCCTGGTGGTGGGCGCCGAGACGTTGACGCGCATCGTCGACTGGACGGACCGGGGGACCTGCGTGCTGTTCGCCGACGGCGCCGGCGCGGTGATCCTGCAGCCCGCCGAGGAGCCCGGCATCTTGAGCACCCGGCTGCATTCCGACGGGCGCTACAAGGACCTTCTGATGTATCCGGACGGCGTGTCCAAGGGCTTCCATCTCGTGCGCCAGGGCAAGGCCGGCGTGCAGATGAAGGGCAACGAGGTGTACAAGGTCGCGGTCAACACCCTGGGACAGCTGGTGTCCGAGACGCTGAACGCGAACGGCCTGAGCAAGGATGAGCTCGACTGGCTGATCCCGCACCAGGCGAACATCCGCATCATCGAGGCCATCGCGCGGCGGCTCGATCTGCCGATGGAGAAGGTGATCGTCACCATCAACACCCAGGGCAACACGTCCGCGGCCTCCGTGCCGCTGGCGCTCGACACCGGGATACGAGACGGACGGATACAGCGCGGCCAGTTATTGCTGCTCGAGGCGTTCGGCGGCGGCTTCACGTGGGGTTCCGCGCTCGTCAGGTATTGAGGCGCGGGGGCGCGGCGCCCAGCTTGCTTTGCCCGCCGGGATAGGCTATTTATCTTGGAGGATAAGTAGCTTACCTTTCGGGTTAAAGAGGGGGTTTCTGAGCGTAGCGGCGATCAATCCCTTCGATCTGAATCTGGCGCGGGCATACCGTGCCCCGGCGACCTTCTGCCCGCGTCCGCAGCTGGACGAGTTGCTGGCGCGGGCCGTGAGCGCCCAGCTGTGGACCTTGATCGTCGGCGACCGGCGCATGGGCAAGAGTTCGTCGGTGATCGCGGCGGCGGTGCGCGGCGGCTGGCCCATCCTGCACGTCGATCTCATGGGCGTGAACTCGGAGGGGGAGATCACGGAGCGCTTCCGCTGGGCCTGGCGGCTGTTCCTGCAGCACGAATCGAGCGGCTTCTTCGCGGGTCTCAAGCCGGAATTGTCGGCCAAGATTCCGGCCACGGGCGTGGAGGTCAAACTCGCCGGGGAGAAACCGGCCGCGGACCGGGATCCGGTGACGTGGGGCGACGTGCTGGTCGCGTTCGACCGGCGCGCGGCCAAGAAGCGCGCGATCCTGTTCGTCGACGAGTTTCAGGACCTGGGGCTGCTCGCCGACGAGGGCATGAAGATGACGCGCAGCCTGCGCGCCGCGCTGCAGATGGCGCGTCACATCACGCCCGTTCTCGCCGGCTCCTCCAATCATCTGCTCGCGCCGCTGTTCGCGACGTCGGCGGCGGCGTTCTTCAAGGCCATCCGTCTGCAGCATCGGCTCGAGCCCTTCGAGCGGACGACTTTCGCGGTGTGGGCAAACCACCTCTTCAAGAACCAAAAACGCGTTTTGGAAGATGCCGCGCTCACGCGCCTGTACGAGCTGACCGAAGGCGTCACCGAGGACCTCGTGGCCACCTGCGCGGAGATCTGGGTGCAAAACGCGCATGCACGCGCCATCACGCCCGCGGACGTCGAGTTCGGATGGCGTTCGGTGGTCGCCAACGCCACGCCGCTGTTCCTGCCCAAGGTGTCCGCGCTGCCGCCGTCGCAGGCCAAGCTGTTGCGTCATGTCGCCCGCCATCCGAATACGCAGCCGTTCGCGGAGCACACGTTGCGGGAGCTGGGCGAGAAGAGCGGCACCGTGCACAAGGCGCTCAACCGTCTGCTGGACCTCGAACTGCTGCGTCAGGAGGAACGCGACGGACGCAAACGGGTATGGGTGCACGATCCGCGGCTCGGGTTTTATCTGCGGGCGTGAGGGCGGCGGGTTTCGGTGGGGGGGGGGTCGACACAACCGATTGATCATTACTCTGCATGCGCCGCGCAGGCCGCCGGGTCATTTTCGTAGCGCGAGCACGTTTGCATCAACAGACTGGAAGATGGTTCTGATCGAGGTGCGGCGAATCGGTTGATCCTTGAGACGAGATTGGAACTGCGGATCGGATACCGTGCTGATGGTCTGCTTCGCAGCAGCGTAACCGACGAGAACCTTTGGGCGCGCACCCTGCGGTGATCCACCCAATAGCAAAAGATTTTTCAGAATTTCAATGTCTGTTCCGGTGAGAACGTTGCCGACTTCTTTCGCAAGCGCGAGCAGTGTTGCTTGGGCTTCGGTCATCGCTACCTTGTCTGCGGGCTCGAAGGTGAGTGCGCCGATAGCGCGTTCGCCAACGAAGGCAAGCCGATCGAGGGGTGACTGCGTCGCGGGCTCCAGCCCAAGGCGGCGAAAATACCGATCCATCAGCAGCATCCCCCAGCCATCCGGCAACGCGTCTGCAATCAAACCCGGCAATCGAAGTAGCAAGCCCGGGAAATTACCATATGCCTCTTCTCGCAGCGGCAGACCCAATGACGATAGCTCCATGCCTTCGCGCAACGCCTCCTTGGAATATTCGAACAACACCTGCCGACCATCGTCCGCTAGCTCGCCCAATGGCCAGTTCTCACCCCATCCGCGATATCGGACCAGGAGTTTTTTCATTGATGCCGGCGACGGCGCGCGCGAGTCCTGGGCGCGGTTGCGATCTGTTCCATGTGGGCAATCGACTTGGGCGTCGCGACAAAAAGCCCCGCCAACTGATCAACCACACCCAGGACGAGGGCGATGCGGATGAGCGTATCGAGCGAGCATGTGGCGGTCTTCGCCTCGAGGTTCTTGACGGTGCCCACGTTGAGACCGGAGCGCTCGGCAAGTTCAGCCTGCGTCATCCGCAGCGTCAACCGCTGCCCTTTCAGCCGCGTCCCCAGCGCGGCGGAGATCTCGGCAGACGACATGAGTTTAATGTTTATCATAGTAGTCGTAAAAACATTAAACAGGTTTAATAGCTAGTTAAATATTCAACATGGAAGAATGCCAGCCTGTTCCCGGCCGGCGATGTCGACGGCGGGAGGGCGCGTTGTTACCCCCGGCGCGATTCCGCCTATCGTGAACATTTTCGTCGTTTCATGGGATGGTGATGACGATGCATGGCGCAAGGTATGACGAACGCAGGGTGCGCGAACAAACAGTTGAATTCCTGGCTTTTTTGTTTTGCTTTCCAAATAGTCGCGGTCATGGCCTTTCTTAAAAGCAAAGCACAGTCAAACAGTTCGTGTTCCAGCAGCCGCAATACGCTTCACACTGACTGATCTCCGTAGTAACACCTCCCCACAGCAAAACGCCGCGGTGTGACCCGCGGCGTCTCGCATCGAATCAGGTGATTCGACTTACTTCGACACTGACTTCTTGAACATGCGATCGATCTTTTCGTTGATCGCTTCGATCGCCGTCGAGTTCGACTGCGCGGTCGACAAGGCCTGGTTCGCGGTGCTCTGCGCGCCCGAGGCGGCGGAGGAGGCGCTGGAGGCGGCGCTGTTCGCGGCGGCGGCGTCGCTGGAGGCCTTCGCCGTGTCGCTTTGCAGCTTGGTGACCTGTGATTTGAGGTCGTCGAGCTGGGCCTGGGTCGGCTTCAAGTCGGTACAGCCCGCGAAGGCGATTACGCAGGCCGCGGCGACGGTGGCCTTGAGAGTGGTGGTCAATGTCATACAATATTCCCCTAGGGTTAATTCGTTGGTTAGTGTTTGCCACAAAGAGCCCCGTAGAACCGGATCTCAGATGCGCCGCTACACAGTCGCACATAAAGCCAAATTTACGCCCCGATTGCAACTAAAAAGGCGTGTATTGCGAGGTTTTAACCGACTTCACGGGCTTTTTCCCTCTTGCCATTACGTCGCGATTAAGAATGGCGGTGCAACGCCGGTTTGAACGGCTCCGGGAACATGGGGTTTCTCCTACGCCTCGGTGAGTTCCCGGGCCGCCCTGTACCCCTGGTCGATGGCCGAATCGGTGTAGGCGCCGCCCCCTGCATCCGAGTTGGCGATGGCGATCCGGCCGAATCGCGCCCGGCCGAGCACGTGCGGCTGTTCGGCCTCGGGCAGCAACGCGTCGAACAACGGGTTGTATTCGGGCGCGTAACCATGCGGCCACCGATTCACCGTGATGCCGGTGATGTCGCGCGCCGGATCGAACCCGCCGGCAGCGAGCGTGCGCGCCAGTTGATCGCGTATGCGGCGTTCGAAGGTCTCGAAGGAGGTCGACAGCAGCTCGGCGCGGCCTGCGCGGTTCTGGTCATGCTCCGCGAGACCTGCCTTGCAGGGCGTGCGTACCATGTGCAGGAGGATGGGCTCGTCGGGCGAGTCGCAGCTTCGATACCGTCCGATCTCGACGTGCGCGTTCAGGTGCAGCGACGTGTGATAACTCCCCGGCGCATACACGCGGTGCAGTTGCAACTTGTCGAATGCCTGCCAGTTGCGCAATGCGACGCTGGTGTACACCAGCGGGGTCTTGACCAGGCTGTGCAGCGCGGCTTTCTGCGCGTCGGGCAGTTCGGGGCACAGATAGGGAATCATCACGTTGTAACAGGCGAGGATGGCCCCGCGTGCCCGCACCGTACGGGGGCGGCCGTCGCGCAGGTACGTGACCTCGACCCGGGGTGTGGAGGTCCCGCCCACCTGGCGCGCCCGCACGACGATGGCATTCAGGCGCAGGCGTACCGGCGAATCCGCGCGATCGAGCCGCGCGTAATCGACGCGCGCCGTGACGACGTCCTCGGCGTCGCGACCGGGTACCGCGGTCGGAATGAGATCGCGTACCAGAAGACGCGCGATGGTCGCGTTGCCGTCGGGAAAATGCAGCCGATAGGAGCCGCCGGTGTCTGCGTATCCCGCCGGGGTGTAGCCCATGCGCGCGATGGAGCCCTTGGCGAGCTGCATGCCACGAAAGCCCGGCAGGTCGAATGCCCAGCAATCGAGCGCAGAGACGGCATCGATGCCGACGCCCCATTCGCCCATGGTGCGCGCGTAATAGAACTGGAGGACCGCCGGCTCGGCCTTCACCACGTCGCGCAGGAAGGTCTGGTAGCTCATGCGCGACAGCCGCTGCTTCTTCTCATCCGAAGACGCGCCGGGCAGGTAATCGAGGGGGGCGGTTTCGAGCTGTACGATCTGCCGCCGCGCGAGGGCCGAGAGGGGTGCGTCGGCGAGCAGGTGCTCGAACGGGAGATGGTCGAGACCGACGGCCAGCTTGTCGGCGCCGAACGTCTCGCGGTCGAAGAACACCCCGGTCTGCAAGCCACGCTGTTCGTAGAACTTGAGGTTCTGGCTGGCGGCGAGCCTGGGTACATCGATGCCCAGGGTCTTCAGCAAACCCGCGGCCACCGGGCCGTAGGGACGCGGGCTGTCGATCTCCAGCGTCCCGCCGTTCAACAGATGCAGGCGGCCGCCCAGCTCGAATTCGTTGCGTTTTGCGTGACCGCCGAAATCGTCGTGGTTGTCGAGAAGGAGGATGCGTGCGCCGGGCGCCGCCTGGCGATAAAAATGCGCGGCGCTCAGACCGCTGATGCCGGCGCCGACGACGAGGAGGTCGTACTCCTCGCCGGTGTCGGTGGGAGAGGGCCAGGCGTGGCCGTCGCGCAGCGCATGAGCGTCCTCGAAGGAGCCGGGATGGCTGCCACGCAG
>CAZZYJ010000032.1:9275-18925 GCA_964658215.1 uncultured Steroidobacteraceae bacterium
GCCGGGGCGGCGGACGCCGTGGGAAACAGGGCATTCGAAGCCGCGGCGACGGTGCCGAGAGCGACGCCGTTCAGGAAATCGCGGCGCGTGATCGGGCGCTGCATGCCGAGTCGCTGGTCCTGGGAACGGTCGTCGGCGTCAGTCATGGACGGAACTTACCGCGGCCGGTACTTGCTTGTCAGCCTCTGCATACTGTATATAATGACAGTGTCTACATATACAGGTGAAGGTATGTCCGATCTCACACCCCGTCAAACGCAGATCTTGAGGCTCATCCAGGACACCATCATGGAGAGCGGCATGCCCCCCACGCGCGCCGAAATCGCCCGCACCCTCGGTTTCAAATCGCCGAACGCCGCCGAAGAGCACCTGCGGGCCTTGCAGCGCAAGGGTGTCATCGATCTCATCCCCGGCGCCTCGCGCGGCATCCAGCTGAAAGATATCTTGCGTGAACAACTGGGTTTGCCGCTCATCGGCCGCGTCGCCGCCGGACGACCCATCCTCGCCGAGGAACACATCGAGACGCGCTATCAAATCGATCCGAACTTGTTTCAGCCCAAGCCGCATTACCTGTTGAAGGTGCAGGGCATGAGCATGAAGAACGTCGGCATCCTGCATGGCGATCTGGTCGCCGTGCATCGCACCCCCGAGGTCCGCAACCGCCAGATCGTCGTGGCCCGCCTGGACAACGAGGTGACCGTCAAACGCTACCGGCAGGAGGGCACGATCGTGTGGTTGATGCCGGAAAATACCGATTTCGAACCCATCCGGGTCGATTTGAAACAGCAGCCCATGGTCATCGAGGGCGTGGTGGTGGGGGTGCTTCGGCGCGGTAAAGACGTGGATGCCGCGTGAGACGACATCGCTTGCGGATATCCTGGCCGATGCACGCGTTTGGAAATTAAAGGACGCCGCCGCCGGTGTATCGGCCTCGTCGCGTCCGGTGTGGTCCACCGGGCGGGGGGCGCTCGATGCGCGTTTGCCGGGCGGCGGTTGGCCGACGGCGTCGCTGGTCGAAGTGCTGCTCGATTGTGCCGGCCTGGGAGAAATACAGCTATTCCTCCCCGCGCTGGTGGAGTCGCAGCGTCAGGCGGGCGGCGCCGCGTCCTGGCTGGTGTGGATAGGACCGCCTTACGAGCCCTATGCCCCCGCCCTCGCGCAGGAGGGTATCGAACTCGAGCATCTGTTGGTGGTACGCCCGGCGAGCGCGACGGAGGCCTTGTGGGCCGCTGAACAAGCCTTGAGTTCCGGAGTGTGTGCGGCGGTGCTGTTATGGCTCAAAGGCACCGATGACCGTTGGCTGCGGCGTTTGAAGCTCGCGGCGGAGACGGGCGGGGCACTCGGCGTGTTGTTCCGCCCCGCGCGCCATCGTTTCGAGTCCTCGCCGGCCAGCCTGCGACTGTTGATGACCCGGGGCGAGCACGAGGCTCGGCTCGAACTGCTCAAAGTGCAGGGTGGTCGCCCCGGCCCGGTCGAGAGTGAGCTGCGGTGAGGCCCGGCCTGCGAACCGTGGGGGAGGCTGCGGCACAGGCGCCCGTCACCGCGGATTTATTCGAGCCCTGGGCACCGCCCGTACCGCCCGTACCGGCCGCGCCGCCCGCGTCCGCGCCGGCTCCGCTCACGGCGTTGCGCACGCCGGGCGGCGTGCCGCCCGTCTTTCAACCCGCGTCGGCCGTGCGCACCCGGCACCTGTGGTATGCCGCGGTCTTTCCCCAACTCGCCGCGGACCCGCAGCGCGCCACCGTACTACAGCGGCTCGGGCTCGCGGCGCAGCGCTTCACGTCGCTGGTGAGCATCGAGAGCCCCAACGCCCTGCTCCTGGAAATCAAAGGCAGCGTGAAATTGTTCGGCACGTTGCACACGTTGCATGCGGACATCGATGCGGCATGGCAGCGGCTGGGCTTCGAGGCGCGCAGCGCGACGGCACCGACCTTCCTGGCGGCGCTGTGGTGCGCCCGTGCGGGCAAGGCGGTGCGCATCGAGGAGACCGGCCAACTCGCCGGTTGTCTCGCCGAACTCCCGCTGGCCTGTACGGCCTGGCACGGCGAATGGTTGCAGACCCTGAACTCCCTGGGTGTGACCCGCCTGGGCGAACTGTTGCGCCTGCCGCGTGCCGGGCTGGCGCGGCGCTTGAAACCCGCTGCGGTGTTGGACATCGACATTGCCTTGGGAAGGCAGGCGGCGCCGCGGCGTGCCTTCGTGGCGCAGGAGCGGTTTCGGGAACGCTGTGATTTCGAGTTCGAGATCGGCACCGTCGACACCCTGCAAAAGGCGCTGCAACCCTTGTTCGAACGGTGCGCGGAATTCTTGCGCAGCCGTCAGGCGGGAGTACAGACCCTGGAGCTGCGACTGCGTCATCGCGCGCTTCCGCCGACACGGGTGCCCGCGGGACTGGCGAGCATCACCGGCGCGCACCGTCGTCTCGCGGATGTGCTCGGACAAAAACTGCAGCGTCTCGAACTCGCGGCCCCGGTACGTGCCATGGTGCTGCTCTCCGGCCCGTTGCAGCCCTTGTCGGCCGATTCGGTGGATGCCTTCGCCGGGGTGCGCAGCGGCGGGCGCGACACGGCGCCACAGCTCGTGGAACGTCTGCGGGCGCGGCTCGGCGAGGCGGCGGTGTATGGCGTGTGTTCCATCGCGCAACATCGGCCGGAAGCGGCCTGGCGGCGGGTGCAGGAACTCGCTCTCACCGCCGGGGTGACGGTGCACCATGCAGCCGGGCCGCCGGGTCCCGGCATGCCGCGTCCAGTCTGGCTGCTGGAGACGCCCCTGCAGGTGTCCGCTGCGTTGACTCTCGAACAAGGTCCTGAACGGATCGAAAGCGGCTGGTGGGACGGCAAGGGCGTGGCGCGCGATTACTACGTCGCACGCGAGGCGCAGGGCGGCAGGTGGTGGGTATTTCAAGAGCGCCGCACCCGCTGCTGGTACCTGCACGGCGTCTTTGCGTGAGCCCTGCGTCCGTGTACGCCGAACTGCATGCCTTGAGCAATTTCTCCTTCCTGCGCGGCGCCTCGCAGCCGGAGGAACTGGTGGCGCAGGCCGCGCAGCTCGGCTATCGGGCCCTCGCTCTCACCGACGAGTGCTCGCTCGCCGGGGTGGTGCGCGCCCATGTGGCGACCAGGGCGCATCCGCTGCCGCTGATCATCGGCTCGGAATTCACGTGCAGCGATGGACTCAAGCTGGTGGCGCTCGCCACCGACCGGGCGAGTTATGGTGCCTTGAGCCGCCTGATCAGCCGGGCGCGCCGCGCCAGTAAGAAAGGCACCTATCTTCTCGAACGCGCCGATATCGAGAATTCCTTGAACGGCTGCCTGCTCCTCTGGCTGCCGCCGCCGGGCCGCCTGCTGCCACGGCAGTCAGAGGACGGCCGCTGGCTGCGCGAACGCTTCGGCGGCCGCGTGTGGGTCGGTGTCGAACTCCTGACCGGCGGCTTCGACACGCGGCGCCTGGAGCTGTTGGTGGCGCTCGGCCACGAGCTCGAGCTGCCGTGCGTGGCGGCGGGCGACGTGCACATGCACCGGCGCGGCCGGCGCGCACTGCAGGACGTGCTCACCGCCATCCGCCTGAATACGCCGCTCGAATCGGTGGGCTACGCCCTGCATCCGAATGGCGAGCGTTGTCTGCGGCCGCTGCCGCGCCTCCAGGAACTGTATCCGGCGGCGCTGCTCGAAGAGACGCTGCGCATCGCCGAGCGCTGCACCTTCGAACTCGGCGAGCTGCGGTACGAGTACCCGGAAGAAATCGTCCCGGCGGGCGAGACGCCCACCCGCTACCTGCGCCGCTTGACAGAGGCGGGCGCCCGCAAGCGCTGGCCGGCCGGCGTCCCGCCCCATGTGCGTGAAGGCATCGAACACGAACTCGGGTTGATCGCAGAACTCAAGTTCGAGCCCTTCTTCCTCACCGTGCACGACGTCGTGCAACGGGCACGCTCGGAAAAAATACTCTGCCAGGGCCGTGGTTCGGCGGCCAATTCCATGGTGTGCTACTGCCTCGAGATCACCGAGGTGGATCCTTCGCGCATGGCCACGCTGTTCGAACGGTTCATATCCAAGGAGCGCAACGAGCCGCCCGACATCGACGTGGACTTCGAGCACGAGCGGCGTGAAGAAGTCATTCAATATATCTACACCAAGTACGGCCGCGAACGGGCGGCGCTCGCCGCCACCGTCATCTGCTACCGGCCGCGCAGCGCGCTGCGCGACGTGGGCAAGGCGCTGGGGTTCGATGCCGCCCAGGTGGATCATCTCGCCAGGAGCATGCAGTGGTGGGACGGTCAGCGCATCGACCCGGAGCGCATCCGCGCCGCGGGCCTCGATCCGGCCGAACCCATGACGCTGCGTCTGATGGCGCTCACCACGGAAATACTGGGCTTCCCGCGCCACCTCTCGCAGCACGTGGGCGGCTTCGTCATCGCGCGCGGCCGTCTGGACGAACTCGTGCCCATCGAGAACGCCGCCATGCCCGAGCGCACGGTGATCCAGTGGGACAAGGACGATCTGGACGCCCTGGGGCTGCTCAAGGTGGATGTGCTGGGACTGGGAATGTTGAGCGCCATCCGGCGTGCCTTCGGGCTCATCAACGCTTTCGGCGGTGTCGGTGCGGTGCGGGGTGAACTCACCCTGGCCTCGGTGCCCGCCGAGGATCCGGCGGTGTACGACATGATCTGCCGCGCCGACACCACGGGCGTCTTTCAGATCGAATCGCGGGCCCAGATGGCCATGCTGCCGCGCCTGCGGCCGCGTTGTTATTACGATCTGGTGATCGAGGTGGCGATCGTGCGGCCGGGTCCCATCCAGGGTGAAATGGTGCACCCGTATCTGCGCCGCCGCAACCAGGAGGAGGCCGTGAGCTACCCGAGCCCGGAAGTCGAGGCGGTGCTCAAGCGCACGCTGGGCGTGCCGATCTTCCAGGAGCAGGTCATGCGGCTCGCCATCGTCGCCGCCGGTTTCACGGCGGGTGAGGCGGACGGTCTGCGGCGCGCGATGGCGGCGTGGAAGCGCAAGGGGGGTCTGCAGCATTTTCAGCAGAAGCTGGTGGATGGCATGCACGAGCGTGGCTATCCGGAGGGCTTCGCCATGCAGATTTTCAATCAAATTCTGGGCTTCGGCGAATATGGGTTTCCCGAATCGCACGCGGCGAGCTTCGCCCTGCTGGTCTACACCTCCGCCTGGCTCAAACATCACGCGCCGGCGGCATTTTGCGCCGCTCTGATCAACAGCCAGCCCATGGGCTTCTACGCGCCGGCGCAGCTGGTGCGCGACGCGCGTGCGCACGGCGTCGAGGTACGCCCGGTGGCGCTCGACATCAGCGCGTGGGATTGCACGCTGGAACGGCAGGCCGACGGCGGCGCGGCGCTGCGCCTCGGCTTGCGGATGGTCAAACGGCTGTCGCAGGAGGGCGCCCGGCGGCTGCTCGCCGCGCGTGCCGAACGCGCCTTCACCCACATCGCCGATCTCGCCGAACGTGCCGCGCTCGACCACCGCGACCTCGAGGCGCTGGCCGCGGCCGATGCGCTCAAGGCGCTGGCCGGGCATCGGCATCGTGCGGTGTGGCAGGTGAGCGGTGTGGAGCGCGCCCTGCCGCTGCTGCCTGCGGACACGGTGACCGAGGAGGGCGTGCCGCTGCTGCGCGCACCGCGTGAAGGACAGGAAATCATCGCCGATTACGGCAGCACGGGCCTGTCGCTGCGCCGCCATCCGCTGGCGCTGTTGCGCGACAAACTCGCGCGCCGCGGCGTCATCCCCCACCAGGCCCTGTGGGAGCAGCCCAACGGGCGCACCATCACGACGGCGGGGCTCGTGATCACCCGTCAACGTCCGGGCAGTGCGAGCGGGGTGACCTTCGTGACGCTCGAAGACGAGACCGGCTACGTGAACCTGATCGTGTGGAAGCGGGTGGCCGAGGCGCAGCGGGCGCCGTTGCTGGAATCGCGGCTGCTCGAGGTGCGCGGCAAGGTGCAGCGCGAAGGGGACGTGCTGCACGTGGTGACGCTGCGGCTCACGAATCTATCGATGCTGCTCGGCGACCTCGCGGTGGTGTCGCGGAATTTTCATTAGGACCGCGGCGCCGCCGGCCGAGGTCGGCTCAGGTACCGCGAACGGCGAGACCGTGGGCTTTGGCGGCCACTCCCAGGGCCACGTCATGAGTGATCATGACGGGACCGACGCCGGTCTCCTCTCTCCACAACAGCACCGTGGCAAGATGAATGGCATCGAGCGTGCCCAGTTCGGTGGGCATCGGCTGCGCCGCGCGCTCGAGCACGGCGCCGTCGACCTCGACCAATTCGAGCGCATCGGTCAGGGCGAGGATCGTCGCTCGGCGCAGTGCGATCTCCTCGTCGGTGAAGCGGGACCGTAATCGAACGCGGTCCAACGTGCGCAGACTCTCGGTCAGGATGAGCGCGCTCGACACGCCACGTTCGATCTCATGCCATTCGGGCAACGCGTTGGGCTGTCCCAACGCCACGCGCAACAACACCGAAGAATCGATGTACGCGATCATCGATGGTTTTGACGTTCTTCCATCAATAAAACGACCGCGTCGGTTCGGTCCACCGCGTCGACCCGGCTGACCGGGCAGCCGGGTAACGACACGCTCGCCAACGTCGGTGCACCCGCGGCGGGTCGACGAATTTTCAATCGTCGGCCGGTAGGCAACGGTACGATCTGGGCGATTGCCGTATTGCGGTCGAGGACGCAAAGCGATTCGCCGTTTTGCACCGCGCGCAGATACTCGCTCAGCTTCGACTTGAGTTCAGCGATGCGCACCTGCTTCATGACTACATGAGACCATAAGTGCCCCTGATTGGCAAATCGTTGCCTCCATCAATTCCGCTTACCCTCGAGTTCGCGGCGCCGCCAGGCTCCCAGCCAGAGTTCGTACCGACGCCATGGCGGACCGCCGCATGGACGTCATGGCGTCGTCACATCGGATCATTACAGTGCGGCGAAAATCACCTCGACGGGCTGCAAAAACGAATGAATATAAAGTGTGTCTTCGCTGCGGTGGGGGCGGCCGTGTTGCTCGCCGGCGGGAACGGTGCATCGGCGCAGAGCGCGGCGAAGGCACCCGCCGCCCACGCGCACGATTCCGATCTCGACGAGCTGCTGGTTACCGGCGTGCAACGCGCGGACCTGCCGCAGCTCACGCAGCCGCTGGTCGACACCCCGCAGACCGTCACGGTGATTTCCGAGGCCGTCATTCAATTGCAGGCGGCAACCGACCTGCGTGATGTGCTGCGCAACGATCCCAGTGTCAGTGCGCATGCGGACGAGGACTCGGGGCAGGGCACCAACGTGCAGATCCGCGGTTTTTCTGCGCGCTCGGACATGTACCTGGACGGTCAACTCGACTTCGGCAACTACTATCGTGATCCTTTCAATCTGGAGGGGGTCGAGGTGCTCACCGGGCCCTCCGCGGTCTTGTTCGGCCGTGGCTCCACGGGCGGTGCCATCGAGCAGGTGAGCAAGAAGCCGCAACAGGACGAGTTCGCGGACGGCACGCTCAGTGCCGGGACGGACCGGCTCAAACGCGTCACCGCCGACCTGAACGTTCCGCTGCAACCCGGCATGGCTTTTCGCGTGAACGGCATGGCGCAGGAGAGTGGCATCGCCGGCCGGGATGTGGTCGGCACGAAACGCGTGGGAGTCGCGCCGTCCTTCTCGATCGGCCTGGACGGCGATACACAATTTACGGTCGAGTATCTGTATCAGCGGCAATGGGACAAGCCAGATTACGGAGTGCCCTGGATCGACCTTGGTTCG
Source organism: uncultured Steroidobacteraceae bacterium (assembly GCA_964658215.1). GTDB lineage: Bacteria > Pseudomonadota > Gammaproteobacteria > Steroidobacterales > Steroidobacteraceae > Bog-1198. The sequence goes on from CAZZYJ010000032.1 coordinate 17,039, forward strand.
GCCGCCGATGTCAGTTCGGGTGCCGCCGTCAGTCATCCGGCCCAGGTGCCGTGGGATAATTTTTACGGCTTTCCCAGCGACTATTCCCATGTCACGGTGAATTTGCTGACGGCATCCTCGTGGAGCCGGCTCACCGATGACATCAGTCTGCACAATCAAGCCCGCTACGGCATTTACGATCAGGCCTTTCGCATCACCGAACCCGGCATCGGGGCGCTCGTTGCGGCGGGCACGCCGCTCGCTTCGCTCAGCGTCACGCGTACGGAGCGCGGGGGCACCACCCACCAAACGTTCCTGGACGATCAGGCCAGCGTCACCGCCACGTTCGATACGCTCGGCATCAGGCACACCCTGGTCGCAGGGCTGGACATCGGCCGGCAGAGCACCTCTCCGACCGTGTTCAAGTACACCGGCGTGCCCGACACCAACCTCATCTCGCCCGACGAAGGTCAGGACTTCAGCGGCACGGCCACCACGAAGTCGAACGTCCATTTCCTCGCCGACACCGAGGCGCTGTTCGTCACGGATACGGCGAAATTCGACGAGCACTGGGAGCTGAATGGTGCTGCCCGGGTGGATCGTTTTGCCGCCGACTACCGCAGCGACGTGCCGCCGCTGGTCACACTCGCGCGTACCGACATCGTGCCCTCCTGGCGCGCCGCCGTCATCTACAAACCCGTTACGGATGTCAGCATGTATGCCATGTACGGCACCTCGTTCGATCCGTCCGCGGAGGGCCTGTCGCTCAGCGCGTCCACTGCAGATCTTGCTCCCGAACGCAGCCACACGGTCGAGACGGGCATCAAGTGGGATCCCAATCGGTACCTGCTGGTGTCGGGCGCCGTGTTCCGCACCGTCATGACCAACCTGCGCGAGACCTCGCCCGCAGATCCCTCGTTGCAGATACTCGCGGGAACCGCCCGCAGCCAGGGCATCGAGGTGCAGGCGCAGGGGTACCTCCTGCCGGGCTGGCTGGCCTTGGCGGGTTTTACCTACCTGAATGCGGAAATACTCTCCTCGCCCAACGGTGATCGGGGTGCGCCGCTGCAGAACGCGCCGCGCGAGAACCTGCGGCTGTTCAGCGCCTACGATCTCACCGACGCTTTCACGGTGGGCGGCGCCGTGGACTACACCTCCAGCCGCGTGCCGAGCACCGTGGTGGACGGCAATGGGCTACGGCAGGAAGTGCCGGGGTATTGGACCTTCTCCGCGCTTGCCCGTTACCGGGTGGCGCCCCGCATGCACGTACAGTTGAACGTCGACAACATCGCCAACCGGCGCTACTACGATGGGTTGGACGACAACCATGTCAATGTCGGGGCGGGGCGCTCGGCACGGCTGAGCCTGATCGTCGACAGGTAGACGGCGCGGCGGGCGCGCGGCGGCGGGGCAGGGCGTGCCGGCTGGTCGGCGGCCGGCGCGGCGCGATTGTCGGCGCCGGCGGCCGGCGCGGCGCGATCAGACCGCGAGGCCGATCGAGCGCATCAGCTCGATGCCGTTGCTGTGCGTGACGACGCCGTCGCGGAGTTTGAAGTCGAAGCGCAGCGTGCCGTCCTTCAGCTCGTCGGCGAAGTGCACGTTGCGCAACGCCCCCGCATGCAGGCCGCCGAGGTCGGCGAGCGCGAGGTCATGGGTGCTCAGCAGACCGATGGCGCCGCGCCCGAGCAAGGCGCGCACCACCCCCTCGGCGCCGATGCGGCGGTCGTTCGAATGGGTGCCCTGGAGCAGCTCGTCGAGCAGGAACAGCAGCGGCAGAGCCGCCGGCTCGAACAGCTGTCGCAGCCGCGTGATCTCGGCATAGAAGCGCGAGCGGCCCTCCTGCAGCGAGTCGTTGACGCGGATGCTGGCGCCGAGCTGCAGCGGCGTCAGGCGCAGCCGCGTCGCGCA
>CAZZYJ010000033.1:0-11656 GCA_964658215.1 uncultured Steroidobacteraceae bacterium
GGGGCAGCCTGCGCAACACGGCCGCCGAAGACCGCTTCAACGCCCTCGCGAGCGCGTCCCAGGTCGAAACCGCGCTGCTCAGCACGCAGAGCACGCTCGCGCAGGACTATTTCGAGCTGCGCGTCACCGACGAGGAGCGGCGCGTGCTGGAAACGACCATGGCGGACTACCGACAGAGCCTGCGTCTGGTGCAGACGTTGTACGACAACGGCCTGGATTCGGACGAGGATCTCGCCCAGGCGCAGACGCAGCTCGCCGCGGCCGAGGCGCAGGCCACCGACCTGGGTGTCGCGCGCGCGCAGTACGAACACGCCATCGCCGTGTTGATCGGCGTGCCGCCCTCCGCACTGTCCATCCCCTATCAGCGGCTGCAGCAGCCCCTGCCGGTGGTGCCGGTCGGCGTGCCGTCCGATCTGCTCGAGCGCCGCGCCGACATCGCCACGGCGGAGCGGCAGGTGGCGGCCGCCAATGCGGCCATCGGCGTCGCCCGCGCGGCCTACTTCCCGACGCTCACCCTGAGCGGCAGCGCCGGCTACCAATCCACCGCCTTGAGCACGCTGTTCAACTGGCCGAACAGCCTGTGGTCGCTCGGCGCCTCGTCGGCGCAGACACTGTTCGACGGCGGACAACGGCGCGCGGCCACGGCCAATGCGCGAGCGCTCGAGGAGTCGGCCGTGGCCACCTACCGGCAGACCGTGCTCGCCGCCTTTCAGGCGGTGGAGGACAACCTCGCGTCGTTGCGGATATTGTCGACGGAGCTGCGGCAGCAGCATGCCGCGGCTTCGTTCGCGGAGCGCGCGGTGAAGCTGTCGTTGATCCGTTTTCGCAACGGCGTCGACAGCTACGTGAACGTGATCACGGCGCAGAACACCTTCCTGACCAACCGCGAATCGGAGCTGCAGGTGGAATTGAAACAGCTCACCGCCAGCGTCAACCTCATCAACAACCTCGGCGGCGGCTGGTCCACCGCCGCCTATGCGCAGACCGAGCGGGCAGCGCTGCACCCACCGGCGGACGGTGCGGGCGTGGCGGACGGCACGGGTCCGCCCAATCCTCCGGCGCTGCCCGACGAGGCCATCCGGCCCGACGATTTTCTGCAGGAGGATCGCAGCTCGATGGCGCCGCGCGCGCCCTGAGCCGCGACGTCGGGCGGCGGCGGGGGCTCGGGCGGCGCTATACTCACGCCGGCTATCCACCGGCCGGAGTTCTCCCCTTTGCAAGAAGTGCTGCCACCGCCGCGCCTGCCCGCGCGCCGCATCCTGCTGGCGAGCCTGATCGGTACCACCATCGAATTCTTCGACTTCTACATCTACGCCACGGCCGCGGTGCTGGTGTTCCCGACGCTGTTCTTCCCCAAACAGGACCCGGCGACGGCGACGCTGCAATCGCTCGCCACCTTCGCGCTCGCCTTCTTCGCGCGGCCCGTGGGCTCCGCGCTGTTCGGTCATTTCGGGGACCGCATCGGCCGCAAGGCCACGCTGGTGACGGCGCTGCTGACCATGGGGATCTCCACGGTGTTGATCGGCCTGCTGCCGACCTACGCGTCGATCGGCGTGTCGGCGGCCGTGCTGCTGGCGCTGTGCCGCTGCGGGCAGGGGCTCGGGCTGGGCGGGGAGTGGGGGGGAGCGGTGCTGCTCGCGACGGAGAACGCACCGCCGGGCAGGCAGGCCTGGTACGGCAGTTTCCCGCAGTTGGGCGCGCCGCTCGGGTTCCTGTGTTCCACCGGCATCTTTCTGCTGATCAGCGAGCATCTGAGCGGCGCGCAGTTGCTGGGATGGGGATGGCGCGTGCCGTTCCTGGCGAGCTCGCTGCTCGTGCTGGTCGGCCTCTACATACGCCTGCAGCTGGTGGAAACGCCGGCGTTTCGCAGTCTGGCGCAGGACGAACGGGTGCGCCTGCCCTTCGCCACGGTGTTCACACGGCATGCGCGCGCGCTGCTGCTGGGCACGCTGGGCGCCACCACCACCTTCGTGGTGTTCTATTTGATGACGGTGTTCGCGCTCAACTGGGCCACCACGGCGCTCAAGTTCGCGCGCGGCGAGTACCTCGTCATGCAGATGATCGGCGTGCTGTTCTTCGGGCTGACCATTCCCCTCGCGGCCCTGGTCGCCGACCGCATCGGTGCACGCCGCATGTTGATCATCGCGACGCTCGGCATCGTGGCATTCGGTTTCCTGTTCGCACCGCTGTTCGGCGCGCACGACACGGCGCGCGTCTATCTGTTCCTGCTGCTCGGCTTCTCGCTGACCGGGTTCACGTACGGACCCCTCGGAGCGGCGCTCGCGTCATTGTTTCCCACCGTGGTGCGCTACACCGGCACCTCGCTGACCTTCAACTTCGCGGGCATCCTCGGGGCCTCGCTCGCGCCGTACATCGCGACGGAACTCGCGTTGCACCACGGTCTGCGCTATGTGGGCTACTACCTGTCGGCGGCCGGCCTGTGCAGCCTGGGGGCGCTGCTCGCGCTCAAGGACGAATCGGCGGCGCCGCCTTCTTAAGGGCCGGCGCGTGCGCGCCCGCCGTTACTTCGGTTCGGCGACGAGGATCACGAAGCTCTCGGGATCGACGCTGGGCCGCGGGTGGGGCTGTTCGGGGGTGGGCGCGGGCGTGCCGCCCAGACGACCCGCCGCGAGGTACAGCTTGTGCGTCGACGGATCGAGCGCGAGGGTGCGCGCGCTCTTCTGCGTCTGCACCGTGGCGACCACCCGGTAGCGGTCGGGCGAGTCCTGGTGAACGACGGTCAGGGTGCCGTCGACCCCGTTCGAGCTGAACACGAAGCCGAGATCCGCATCGAAGGCGACGGCATCCGGTCCCTGCCCGATGGCCACCCGGGCGATCTGCCTGCCCGACAACGAATCGGTGACCACCATGGTTTCGTTCGCGCACACGGAGAACGCCCGGTTGTGTGCGACGTCGAGCGCGAGGCCGGTGGGATTTGCGCAGCCCGGCAACGTCCAGGTGGCCTTGATCTTGAGCGACTTCGCGTCGATGGACACGAGCTTGCCCTGCTCGGCTTCGATGTTCACGAACACCGTGCCCTCGCCGTCGGTGGCCATGAATTCCGGCGCGCCCGGCAGGGCGATGGTGGCCACGTTCATCAAGGTGGTCGGATCGAGCACGCTGAGGTTGTCGCTGGCGCCATTGGCCGTGAACACGTGCACGCCCTGCTGTTCGAACAGGATGGCATCGGGCTTCTTGCCCGAGACCGCCGACTCCTCGATGACCCGCAGCGAGTCCATTTCGAAGGCCGTGACGGTGTTGGCGCGGCCGTTGCTCGTGAAGCCGCGCTTGAGATCCGGCGCGAACGCGATGCCGTGGACACCCGCCGTGTTGGCGATGGTGCCGACACGGCGGCCGCTCGACGTCTGCACCACGTCCACCCGGTCGCCCCGGCTCACGAACAGCCTCCCGGTGGCGGGTTCCAGCGCCAGATAATCCCAGCCCCCGGTACCCCCCAGCGGCCATATCGTCGACACGCCGTAATCGGCGTTCGGCAGCGGCGGATCTTCGGTGGCGGCGGCGGCATGGAGCATGGCGACCGGCAGCAACGGCAACGTGCAGGCCAGCGCGAATCTTATTTTTGGTGACATCATGAATTCCCGGTCGAACAGCAGCCCTCAGTGTAACCGCAATGGCCGTCGGACAAAAATCGGGCGACGGCATCCGCCCGGCTCCCGGCGAGCGTCAAGACGCATCAGTATCGAAGTTCAACGCGCGTGCAGCGCCCGGCGGCGGGCCATTCGCGCATGCGCTCGACCGGCGTGCGCTCAGCGCGCGTGATGCACGGCGCGGGCGATGGCCCGTGCCAGACAGTCGGCGGCCGCGGAGCCCAGCCGGCCGACGTGCGCGGCGCGCGTGTGGGTGACCGGCAGCGGGCGCGTGCCGCCCAACGCGAAAACGGTGTCGCCGTCGAAGGGCGTGTGCGCCGGGCGGACGGCGCGCGCGATGCCGTCGTGCGCCATCATGGCGATGCGCTTGCACTCGACGGCGGTGAGTTCGGCCGAGCAGGCGACGATGCCGAGCGTGGTGTTCATGCCGGCCTGCAACCGGCCGAGAGCCAGCAATCTCGCGTCGTCGGGGGCGGGATCGTGCGCGTGCGCAGCCGCGCGCGGCGGCTCGGCGCCGCCGAATTCGTCGTCGAGTTCGAACGCCCAGGCCCAGTAGGTCCTGCCGTCCGGCATCAGCGCCGAGCCGACCGAGTTCACGGCGACGAGCGCACCCACCATCGAGCCGTCGCCCAGGTCGAGGGACGCCGAGCCGATGCCGCCCTTGCGCAGGCCCGCCCGGGCGCCACGGCCGGCACCCACCGACCCCAGCGCGAAATCGACCGTGGCGGCGCCCAGGGCGGCCACCCCCAGGTCGCGGTAGGGGGGCGCGTCGCCCCAGGCCTTGTCGCCGCCGTTGCCGAGGTCGTGCAGCACGGCGCACGGCACGATGGGGATGGCAGGCGAGCCCGGCCGCAACCGCAGTCCCTCGCCGCGCGCCGACAGTGCGGCCGCCACGCCGTCGGCGGCCGCGAGCCCGAAGACGGAGCCGCCGGCGAGCACGAGGGCGTGGGCGCGGCCGATGAGGTTCTCGGTGGACAGGGCGTCGGTTTCCCGCGTGCCGGGGCCGCCGCCGCGCACGTCCACCGCGACGGGGCGGTCCGCCGCGCCGCGCAGCAGGGTCACGCCGGAGTGCACGCGTTCGTCGGTGGCATGGCCCACCGATACGCCGGGCACGTCGGTGATGAGGTTGCGCGGACCCGGGCGGTACATGCGCCGGGCGCCTAGCGCGGTCGCGCGGCGATGACGGCAAGTCCCTGTAGAACGAGGTCGGGCAGGATTTCCCCGTGCGAGCGCATGGTGCCGGTGATCATGCCGGCATCGCCGCCGGTGATGAACAGCTTGGGCTTGGTGCCGGTGCTGTGCTCGATGATCTCGGCGGCGCGGTCGGCCATGCCGGCCAGCGCGAACACCGCGCCGCGCGAGACCGCGCCGATGGTGTTGTTGGCGAGAACGCCAGCGAGCGAGGGAGTGCTGTGCTGCACCGCCTCGGCGATGTCGCTGGTATTGTTCATCAGGGCCTCGCGCATCATGTGGATGCCCGGCACGATCAGACCGCCCAGATGCTGGCCGTTGGCATCGACGCTGTCCACCTTGACGGCGGTACCGGCGTCCACCACGCACAGCGCCGAACGTGCCCGGGTCCAGGCGCCGATCAATGCCAGCCAGCGGTCCGCGCCGAGCAGGGAGGGATCCAGGTAGCCGTTGGTGAGGCCGGCGAATTCCGGCATGGCCGTGATGAATTCCGCATCCACCTCGAAGGATTTCTTCGTGAGGCGCGTCAAGGTCTTCGCCATGGCGGGTCCCGCCACGTTCGAGACCAGCACCCGGGTGGGTTTCTGGCCCGAGTCGAACAGCGCCGTGGTCCACAGGGCCGGCTTGGCGTCGCGATGCACGACGGCCTGCTGGTCCGACAGGCCGGTGCTGGTCAGCCATGCCCATTTCAGGCGGGTGTTGCCGACGTCGATGACCAAGATCATGCGTTATTTAATCCCGATGGCGGGCCCGACCGCGAAGGGCGGCAAGGATAGCATCGTGCTCAGGGCGCCGGTGCGATGGCGTGGAGCACCTGGGCCAGGCCCCGCGTGACCGCCTCCTCGATCTCGGCGGCGTGCTGCAGATGCACGGGGTACCGCACGTGGGCCTCGACGCCGGTGGGGGAGAAGCGCAACTGAACGCGGGGGTCGGCATCGCCGCCCGAACTGGACAGGGTGGTGCGTTCGATCTCCTGGGTCTGCCGGAGGAGCTCCGGACGATACTCGGCCAGCGCCTCGGTGACCGCCGCCTGCAGGCGTTCCTTGACGGCGGCGTAGTCGACGCCGGCCGGCAGGTTCAAGACCACCTCGCGCCAGCTGAAATTGACGCCCGGGATCTGTTTGAACAGGCCGCTCGCCACCTGGAACACCACCGAGTTCGCGAAGGCGACGACGCGGCCGGTGGGGCCCATGGCGCCCTTGGCGCCGAGTTCCATGAGGTACAACCTGACCAGACCGACATCGATGACCTCGCCGCTCACCTCGCCGATCTGTACCCGGTCGCCGACCCGGATGCCGTATTTTCCGATCAGGAAGAAATAGCCCACGATGGAGACGAGGACGCTCTGCATGGCCACCGCGATGCCCGCGGTGATGAGCCCGGCGAAGGTGACGATGGAGCCGAGTTCGCTCGCGAAGGCCACGCCCACCACGACCACCACCAGGGACCACAGCGCGATCCGGCGCAGCAGCAGCAGCTGATAGCGGCGCCTCGAATCGTGCACGTAACGCAGCACCATGCGATGCCACAGTTCTGCGGCACCGAACAAGAGGGCGAGAACGACGAGCAGGGCCAGGACGCGGATGCCCAACGTCTTCAAGGCGGCGCGGTACTGCGTCCTGACGGCGTCGCGCCAGGTGGCGAGGTTGTGCCGGTACTGGTTGAGCAGCACGTTCTCGCGGCTCAGCGGAATCAGCAGCGAGGAGCTTTCCTTGAACTGCTCGGCCAGGGCGTCCAGTTGTGCGTGCACCCCGTTCAGCGTCGAACTGTCGGCGGTGTCGGCCCGCGCGGCCAGCGCGTCGCCACGCGCCGAGAAGGTCTTCATCTGCTCGATGAGCGGCGTGCGGATCCTGGCCAGCGAGGATTGCAGCTGCACCGTGCGTCGATCGACGGCGATGATGGTGTCCGCCTTTGCGGACAACCGGAAGGCGTTCTCGGCCAGATCCCACAATCCGAAGCGGTCGGTGCTCACCGCCATCGCCGGCGCGGTGGACGCGGGGACGGCCGGGGCGGCGGCGGACGCCGCGCCCATGGCGGCGCCGGCGGGGGACGACGAGGAACCGCCGTTCGACGTGAGGCCTGCATTCGCCGACGGAATGGCCACCGCCATGGCGTCGATCTGCGCCTTGAGGGCGCTCGAGCCGGCGAGGCCGGTGCCGTTGCCACCGGCCAGGCCGGCCATGGTGGCGAGGATGCCCTGCTTGGTATCGATGAGCTCGAGTTCGCCCTGCAGCTCGGCTATTTTCGCGGAGATTCCCACCGTCGATCTCGGTGTTGCGCGCCGCAGTTCGGCGCGCTTCGCGGCCAACTCGGTCTGTACCGCGGCGGCCTGGGCGTCGAGCCTGCCGCGTAGTTGTTGCAGCGTCTGCACCGAGGTGACGGCATCCTCCGTGTCCTGCTCGGCGGCGGGTTGTTTGCTCAAGATGTCGGCGTTGGCGCGGGCCGCCTCGAAGGCGAGCGCGATCACCTGGTTGGCGGTCTGTCGGTTCTCGTAGAGGATGAGCAGGTCGCTCGGCTCGTTGGCGGCCTGTTGTTGAACGCCGAGCGTGCGGTACCAGTCCACCGTCTGGTCGAGTGCCGAGATGACCTCCGCCGCGGTGAGCGGCGGCGCCGACGCCTGCGGGCCGGCAGTCCCCTGGGCGCCTGCCGGCAGCGCTGCCGGTGTGGAGGGCGTGGCGGGCACCGGTGCGGCGGGTGCCTGCGCGGCGCCGGCGCGCGCGGCGACGAGAAGAATACAGACGGCACAGAAGCGCGCGATCTTGGCGGCGGGATTTTGCATGACGCATCCTACCTCAGCGGTCGACGTGCCCCGGCGCAGGACGAATCCTACAGGCCGATATGGCGTGGTCTGAGGGACTTGACCCAAGCTGCGTCGTCTCATGTAGGAGGCTGCACCATTACACACACACAGGGACTACGACAAGAATGAGCGTGCAGAACACCATGGCGAGGACCGGTGTGGCGGGGTTGGATGACGTGCTCCGCGGCGGCCTCAGCCGCGGCCACGTGTTCCTGCTGGAGGGGGAGCCCGGCGCGGGAAAGACCACGATCGGTCTGCAGTTCCTGCTGACCGGAGCAGCCGCGGGCGAGCGCTGCCTGTACATCACGTTGTCCGAGACCGAGACGGAATTGCGCGACGGCGCGGCCTCCCATCAATGGGCGCTCGACCCCGCCATCCGGGTATGCGAACTGATCCCGCCCGAGACGCTGCTGGCGGGCGAACAACATCAGAGCTTGTTATATGCCTCGGATCTCGAACTCGGCGAGACCACGCGGCAGATATTCGCCGCGGTGCAAAGCGACATCCCCGACCGGCTGGTGATCGACAGTCTGTCGGAGATCCGGTTGCTCGCGCAGAGTTCGCTGCGCTACCGGCGGCAGATACTCACGCTGAAACATTTTTTCGCACGTCTCGGCACCACGGTGCTCCTCCTCGACGATCTGACCTCCGAGGCCACGGACAAGACCGTGCACAGCATCGCGCACGGCGTCATCCGTCTGGAACAGAACGCACCCGACTACGGCGCAGAGCGGCGCCGTCTGCGCGTGGTGAAATACCGCGGTCAGAAGTATCGTGGCGGCCATCATGACTTCGCCATCAACACGGGCGGCATCGACGTGTTTCCGCGGCTGATCGCGGCCGAGCATCGCCGGCGCATTCCGCGCGTGCAGTTGTCGAGCGGCATCGGGGGGTTGGACGAACTGCTCGGCGGCGGCATCGAATCGGGGTCCAGCACGCTCATCCTGGGGCCGGCCGGCACCGGCAAATCGCTCATCGCGATCACCTTCGTCCTCGCTGCGCTGACCCGCGGCGAGCGGGTCGCCTTGTTCGTGTTCGACGAAGAGCTGGGTCTGTTGTTCGACCGCATGCACTCCATGGGCATCGACCTGGAGACGCCGCGCGATGCCGGCTCGCTGCTCATCGAGCAGATCGACGCGGCCGAGCTGTCGCCGGGCGAATTCGCCCACCGGGTGCGCCGCATCGCGGAAAAACAGGACGTCAAGACCCTCGTCATCGACAGTCTGAACGGTTATCAGTCCGCCATGCCGGAGGAAAATTCGCTGATACTGCACGTGCACGAGCTGCTGCAGTTCCTGAACCGTCTCGGCGCGACGACGTTCATGACGGTCGCACAGCACGGCCTGGTGGGCGACATGCGGGCGCCGGTGGACCTCACCTATCTCGCCGACATCGTGGTGCTGCTGCGTTACTTCGAGGCGCGCGGCGAGGTGCGCCGTGCCGTGTCGGTCATCAAGAAACGCACCGGCCGGCACGAGATCACCATCCGCGAATACCAGATCGACGGCACGGGGCTGCACGTCGGCGAGCCGTTGTCCGAGTTCAGGGGTTTGTTGCGCGGCACCCCCGATTACTCCGGCGAGCAGACCCCTGTGCTGAGGGGCGCACCGGCGTGAATCGAATGGGGCTGCAGTCCTTGCGGGCGCTGGTGTTGGCGCCCACCGGCCGCGACGCTCCGCTCATTGTTTCGTTGCTCAAGGAAGCCGGCTATGCCGCCGACATCTGCGCCGATCTGCCGATCCTGAGCCGGGAGATGGCCCACGGCGCGGGGCTCGTCATCGTCGCCGACGAGGCCATCCAAAACGCCGACCTGCGCCCGCTGGTCGGCTTTCTGGAGCTGCAGCCGCCCTGGTCGGACCTGCCCATCATCCTGCTCACGCATCGTGGCGGGGGCCCCGAACGCAATCCGGCGGCGTTGCAGCTCGGCGACATCCTCGGCAACGTGAGCTTCCTGGAGCGGCCGTTCCATCCCACCACCCTCAGCAGCCTGGTACGGGCTGCGGTGCGCGGCCGGCGCAGGCAGTACGAGGCGCGCAGTCGTCTCGAGGAAATCAGCGAGCGTGAGCAGCAGCTGCAGACCGCCATGACCTCCGGCCGCCTGGGCGCCTGGTCCTTCGACGTGGCCAACAGTCTGTTCCACGTCTCGGAGACCTCGCGTCTGCATTTCGGCTGCGCCGAGGGCAACGACTTTTCCTACGGCGAACTCGAGCGGGTGGTGCATCCCGAAGATCGCGCCGGCCTCGAACGGGCGCTGCGGGAGGCGGTGTACGACGGCAACGATTTCGTGATCGAGTATCGTGCCGTCGATGCGCGCGGCGGCGTGTACTGGGTGGATCTGCGGGCGCGGGCGGTGAAGCAGGGCACGGGACGGGTCGCCTCCCTGGTTGGCGTGTCCTCCGACATCTCCGCACGCAAGCATTCGGAGCTCGAGCGCGAACGGCTGCTCGGCGAGCTGGCGGTGGAGCGGACGGCGCTGTCGAACCTCACGCGCACGCTCGAGCACCGGGTGATGGAGCGCACCGGCGAATTGACGATGGAAATCGCCGCGCGCGAGAAGGCGCAGGAGCAGCTGCTGCAGTCGCAGAAGATGGAGAGCGTCGGCCAGCTCACCGGCGGCATCGCCCACGACTTCAACAATCTCCTGATGGCGGTGATGGGCAATCTGGAAATCCTGCGCAAGCGTCTGCCCGACGACCCCGGGCTGCGCCGGTTGATAGACGGCGCGCTGCAGGGGGCGCAACGCGGGGCCTCGCTGACCCAGCGCATGCTGGCCTTCGCGAGGCAGCAGGATTTGAAGACCACGTCCGCGGAGCTCGGCGCCCTGGTGATGGGCATGCAGGAACTGCTGCGGCGGTCGCTCGGCCCGCAGATCGCGTTGCGGCTGGACGTGGCGCCGGATCTGCCACCGGCCGAGGTGGACCCGCATCAGGTGGAGCTCGCGGTTCTCAATCTCGCGATCAATGCCCGCGATGCCATGCCGGACGGCGGCGTGATCGACGTGCGGGTCGATCAAAAGCAGGTTGGCGGCGAAAGCCGTCTGCGCGAGGGCACCTATCTGCGCATCCAAATCGCCGACAGCGGGTGCGGTATGGACGCGGCCACCCTCGGCAAGGCCATCGAACCGTTCTTCTCCACCAAACCGCTCGGCAAGGGGACGGGTCTCGGCCTGTCGATGACGCACGGGCTCGCCGTGCAGCTAGGCGGACATCTCGAGCTGGCGAGCGAAGTGGGTCGCGGCACGACGGCGACGTTGTGGCTGCCCATGGCCACCGAACCCGCGGTACCGACCGAGACGCCGATGCTGCAATCCGTCGCAGGTCGCATTGCCACCATCCTGGTGGTCGACGACGATCCGCTGGTCGCGATGAGCACGGTGGACATGCTCGAGGACCTCGGGCACAAGGTGATCGAAGCGCATTCGGGCCAGCGTGCGCTCGAGATCCTCGAGACGGGCGAGATCATCGACCTCATGGTGACGGATCAGGCGATGCCGGGGATGACGGGGATCCAACTCGCCGAAATCGTGCGCGCGAAGCGGCCACGGCTCCCCGTGCTGCTGGCGACCGGATTCACCGATCTGCCGACCAGCAAGCTGGCGAATCTGCCGCGCCTGTCCAAGCCCTACCAGCAATCCCAGCTGCAGGCCGAAATCGAGAAGCTGCTCGATACGGCCTGACGAGGCGGCGAGAGGCCCCCCAACCGTGACGCCGCGTATTATCATGCCGGCCACGGGCCGCAGGGCCGGCGGTTCGAAGGGAGAGGCGATGCGGGTGAGAGCGTGTCATTGGTCGGCTGCGGTGCTCCTAGGCCTCGCGGCCCTGCCTTCACTCGGCGCGGCGGCGGCGCCCAAACCCGCCGACGACGCACCCGACAAGAGCCCTGCGGCGGACCCCGGCGAATCCCCGCGCCATCTCAAGGACGAGCAGCAGACCACGAAGGGATCGGTGACCGTGGCGGGGCACGCGTTGGGCTACCAGGCCGAAGCCGGGATCCTGGTGGTGCACGTCAAGGATCCGCTGGACGAGGAGGGCCCGCCGCCGAAGGACGAGCATGGCGC
>CAZZYJ010000033.1:11677-18765 GCA_964658215.1 uncultured Steroidobacteraceae bacterium
TCAAAGGCGACCGGGAGGACCCGAAACGCCCGCTCACCTTCCTGTTCAACGGCGGCCCGGGCTCCTCGACCGTGTGGCTGCACATGGGCGCGTTCGGACCCCGGCGCGTGTCGACGCCGGACGGTACGCACGGTCCCGCGGCGCCTTACCGGCTCATCGACAATGAATACACGCTGCTCGACGCGAGCGACCTGGTCTTCATCGATGCACCCGGCACGGGGTTCGGCCATCTGCGCGGCGCGGACAAGGAGAAGGCGTTCTACGGCGTCGACCAGGACGCCCACGCCTTCGCCAACTTCATCGTCGAATTCCTCTCACGGCACGGCCGCTGGAACTCGCCGAAATACCTGTTCGGCGAGAGCTACGGCACCACGCGTTCCGCCGCGCTGGCGGCCATCCTGCAAAACGAGAAGGCGCTCGATCTGAACGGCATCCTGCTGCTGTCGCAGATCCTGAGCTTCGACAACAGCGCGGATGCGCCCCAGTTCAATCCCGGTGTGGATCTGCCGTACGTGCTGGCGCTGCCCACCTACGCCGCCACCGCCTGGTACCACCACAAACTGCCCGGACCGGTGCCGGCGCTCGAGCCTCTGCTGCGCGAGGTGGAGGTCTTTGCGCTGTCCGAGTACGCTCAGGCGCTGGCCGCGGGTACGCAGCTGTCCGCCGAGCGCAGGAGCGCCATGGCCGCCCGGCTGCACGAGTACACGGGTCTGCCCGCCGATTACATCGAACGCGCCAACCTTCGCGTCAATGGCGGCGAGTTCGAGAAGACCCTGCTCGGCAGCGAGACCACGACGGGCCGCCTCGACACGCGATTCGCCGGTCCCACCATCGACCCGATGAGCAAGGAAGCCGACTACGACCCGCAATCGGCGGCCCTCTCCTCCGCGTACGTTTCGGTGTTCAACGACTACGTGCGTGGCACACTCAAGTTCGGCGCGCGGAAAATCTACAAGCCCGTCACGGACGTCGCGAGGAACTGGGATTTCCTTCATCAACCGCCCGGCGCCGAACAGAAGATCCCCGGTACGACGAACGTGATGCCGGATCTGGCGGTCGCCATGAAACAGAATCCGCATTTGGAGGTTCAGCTCAACGCCGGGTATTACGATCTCGCGACGCCGTACTTCGCCGCCGTGTACGAACTGCATCAGCTTCCCATCCAGCCGGCGCTGCAGGGTCACATCGAGATGCATTTCTATTCCTCGGGCCATATGGTCTACGCGCACGAACCGGACTTGAAGGCCCTGCACGCGAACGCGGCCGCGTTCATCGAAAGGACCCAGAGCGGCGCGGTCGGGCACTGACATGCTGGACTTCAAGCGCGTCATTCGCGACGTGCCGGACTTTCCACTGCCGGGCATCCTGTTCCGCGACATCTCGCCGCTGTTGCGCGGGCATTTCGCCGAGACCCTGGATGCGCTGGAGGGTCTGCTGAGCGAGGCGGAGTGGTCCTCCATCGATGCGCTGGCCGGGATCGAATCGCGGGGTTTCATCCTGGGGGCGGCGCTCGCCGCGCGCCGCGCCAAGGGCTTCGTACTGGTGCGCAAGCAGGGCAAGCTGCCGCCGCCGGTGGTGCGGGTGGCCTACGATCTCGAGTACGGTTCGAGCGTCCTCGAGATGCAGCGCGGCAGCGGCCGCCTGTTGCTGATCGACGATGTGGTGGCCACCGGCGGCACGCTGTCGGCCTCGGCGGATCTGTGCGTGCGTGCAGGGTACGCGGTGAGCGCGCTGATGGTGTTGATCGACCTGAAGATCCTCGCCGAGTACCGCTGGCGCGAGCTGCCCGTGCGCACCGTCGTCAGCTATCCATGACGTCCGCGGGCCGTTCCTTGATCGTGATGGCGCTCGAGGCCGAGTCCGACGGCGTGTTCGAGGCCGCGCAAGTGCCGGTGCTCTACTGCGGCGTCGGCAAGATCAACGCCGCCCACGCGCTGACCCGTGAGCTGGCCCACCGCGGGCATGCGGGCGGGCCGCCGCCGCTGGTTCTCAATTTCGGGACGGCCGGCAGCCGCGTTCATGCCACGGGTGCGCTGGTCGCCTGCCACGAGTTCGTGCAGCGCGACATGGACGTCAGCGGCCTGGGCTACGAACTCGGCGTCACGCCCTTCGACGACTGTCCGGCGCGCCTGCAGTTCGAGCCCCTGTTCGGCATGCTGCCCGCCGCCGTCTGCGGCAGCGGCGATTCGTTCGCCACCGGCGCCGGTCCGGTGGAGTGTGCCGTGCTCGACATGGAAGCGTATGCGCTCGCCAAGGTGTGCCGTCTGCAAGGCATCCGTTTCGCGTGCGTCAAATATGTCAGCGACGGTGCCGACCATGCCGCCGCGGCCGACTGGCACGGCAACGTGCACAGGGCGGCAACCGAATTTCTCAACTTGTACAGGAGCCTCCCGTAATGCGTGCTGTCGAAGTCGACCCGTCTTGTGCCGACGTCCACGGCGTCGATCTGGGTTTTGCCGAGCTGTCCCTGCTGCAGGTGGCTGCGCTCGGCGTGATCCAGGGCATCACCGAACTGCTGCCCATCAGCAGCACGGCCCATCTGCGCGTGATTCCCGGCATCCTCGGCTGGCGCGATCCCGGCTCGGCCTTTTCGGCGGCCATGCAGCTGGCGAGCTTTTTCGCGGTCATCGCCTATTTCCGCAAGGACATCGCCGGCATCGGCGGCGGGGCGCTGCGGGCGGCGGCGACGCGCAATTACTCGTCGGCGGATTTCCGGCTGGCGCTCGGCATCCTGGTGGGGACCCTGCCCTTGATCGCGGCGAGCCTCGCGCTCAAGTCGGTGCTCAATGGCTGCCACTCGCCGCTGCGCGGCCTCTTGGTGGTCGGCGGCGCGTCCATCGTCATGTCGTTGCTGCTCGCCGCCGCGGAAAAATTCGCCAGTCACCGGCGAGGATTCTCCGAGCTGACGCTGCGCGACGGACTCATCGTGGGTCTCGCCCAGGGCTTCGCGCTGGTGCCGGGCGTGTCGCGCTCGGGCGCGACGCTCACCGCCGGGTTGTTCCTCGGCATGCAGCGCGAAACGGCCGCCCGCTTCTCCTTCCTGCTCGGGCTGCCCGCGGTGACGCTGGCGGGCCTGTATGAAATGTACGTGCTGTTCAAGGCGGGTTTGAACTCGGACGGCTGGTTCACCCTGCTGGTCGGGCTGGCCTTCGCGAGCGTGACGGCGTTCGCCGCCATCTACGGTCTGCTGCACTATCTAGAGCGGCGCAGCGCCTGGGTTTTCGTGTGGTATCGCCTGGCCTTCGGCGTGGGGCTGGTGGTGGCCGTCATGACGGGATACCTCCGCAACTGAGCGGTACGTCCTCTTGCGCACCCCGTATTCATTGACGGAAGGGTCGATTCCGCGCGCCCTGCTGGCATTCTCGCTGCCCATTCTGTTCGGCAACCTGCTGCAGTCGGTGAATGGTTCGGTCAACGCGATCTGGGTGGGCAAGTACCTCGGCGAGGCCGCGTTCGCCGCGGTGGGCAACTCGAACGTGATGATGTTCCTGCTGTTCGGCGTCATGTTCGGCTTTTCCATGGCGTCCACGGTGATGGTGGCGCAGAGCGTGGGCGCCAAGAACGTCGCCGAGGCCAAGCGCGTGGTGGGTACCAGTGCGGTTTTCTTTCTCGGCCTGTCGCTCGCCATGAGTCTGCTCGGGTTCGCACTCGCCCGCCCGTTGCTGGCGTGGTTGCGGACGCCGCCGGATGCGCTGCCGCTGGCGCTCGCCTACCTGCGCATCGTGTTTCTGGCGCTGCCCTTCATGGGGGGTCTGTTCTTCGTCATGGCGGTGTTGCGCGGTGCGGGAGACTCGAAGACGCCGTTCCGATACCTGTTGCTCTGCGTCGCATTGGACATCGGTCTGAACCCCTTGCTGATCTTCGGCTGGGGTCCCGTACCGCGGCTCGGCATCGCGGGCTCGGCGACGGCCACATTGATCGCACAGGCGGCGAGCTTTCTGGCGTTGGTGTCGCATCTCTACCGCACCCATCACTTCCTGTGCATCCGCCGCGGCGAACGCGGACTGTTCAGGGTGGACGGGTCGTTGGTCCGTGTGCTCGTGACCAAGGGTGTGCCGATGGGCCTGCAGCTGTTCGTGGTCTCGGCGAGCATGATCGCGCTCACCTCCTTGGTGAACCGGTTCGGCGTGCACTACACCGCAGCGTTCAACGCGGCGCTGCAGCTGTGGAACTACGTGCAGATGCCGGCGCTGGCCATCTCCGCGGCCGTGTCCTCGATGGTCGCCCAGAACGTTGGCGCACGGCTGTGGGCGCGGGTGAGCCGGATCGCCGCCGTGGGGGTGGGGGTCAACTTCCTCATCAGCGGATCGCTGGTGATCGTCATCTACGGGTTGAACCGCCCGGCGCTGGGACTGTTCCTGCCGGCGACGGGCGAGGCCATCGACATCGCGGTGCACCTGAACGTGATCATCCTGTGGTCCTTCGTCTTCTTCGGCATGTCCATGGTGCTGTTCGGGGTGGTGCGGGCCACCGGGGCGGTGTTGGCGCCGCTGTGCATGCTGCTCATTTCACTCTGGTGCGTGCGCGTGCCTTTTGCCTATGCGATGGTGGAACGATGGCAGGCGGATGCGATCTGGTGGAGTTTTCCGCTCGCCTCGCTGACCTCCATCGTCATGGCGTCCGGCTACTATCGCTACGGCGGGTGGCGGCGGATGCGTCTGGGTATCGCGGAGGCGCAGGTGGCGCCGGCGTCCAGTGCTTGACTGAGCGTCCGTTGGTGGTCCGCTGCGGGGCATTCGGCGACATGGTGCTGCTGACGGTGCTCATCCGTGATCTGGCGGCGCGGTTTCGGCGGGACGTGGACGTCGTGACCTCGGGGCCGTGGAGCGAGCCGCTGTTGCGCGGGCAGCCGGGCGTCGGCGAGATCCTGAGCGTGCGCAGCCGCAAGACGCCGTACTGGCTCAGCCTCGACCAGCAGCGGGTGGTGCGCCGGCTGCGGGCGCGCGGAGCCGGTCCGACGTGGTTCTGCGACGGCAATCAGGCGGCCAAGCCCATGCTCAGCCGCGCGGGTATCGGCGCGGAGTTCATCGTCGACGTGCGCGACCATGGCCTGCTGCCCGGCGAGCACGCGACGGAACAGTGGCACCGGCTCGCGAAGCTCGACCCGGAGGCGCTACGGCGCCCTCGCGGTGGGGCGTCACCCTCTGCGTGGCCGTCGCCGCTGCAGTCGCCGGCACCTTCACCGCCGCAGCCGCCGCGGCAGTCGCCTGCGAGTGGGCCGGAGGCTGGATGCTACCTCGCGGTGAGCGGCGCGCAGCAGGCCGAATTCGACGCATGGTTCAGGTTGCGCGCGCCGGCGGCGCCGCCCTTCGTCGCCGTGCAGATGGGCAATAAACGCACCATGCGCCGGGGTCTGCGCCGTTTGGCGGTCAACAGCAAATACTGGCCCAACGAGCGGTGGGTGCAGGTGCTCAGGCACGTGCACGCCCGCCACCCCGGGCATGCCCTCGTGCTGCTGGGAACCGGGCCCGAATATGCGTTGAACCAGGAGGTCCTGGAACTTGCCCGCCTCCCGCGGGTGTACAACGTAGCCGACGATCTGCCGATTCCCCGGCTGCTCGCGCTGCTCGCCCGCGCCGACGCGCTGGTCACCGTGGACTCGGGTCCCGCGCATGCCGCCGCCGCGGTGGGATGTCCGCAAATCGTGCTGTTCGGCAAGGCGCTGCCGTCGCTGTACACCCCGCGCGGGGTGACGGCCGCGGACGTCACCGTGCTGACGGGGCAGGTCGACGGGGCCCCCGACATGCTCGGCATCGACGCGTCGGCCGTGATCGCTGCCTGGGATGCGCTGCGGCTACGCTCCGGCGCCGGCGCGGCGGGGAACGCCCGCCCAGGCTTTCCTAGGTCAGCGCCCGCAGCATGTCGGGAGTCACCAGCACCACCCCGCGCTTGGTGACGAAGAAACGCTGCTGATCGGCTTCCAGGTCGTGACCGATTTCCATGCCGTCCGGAATGACGGAATTTTCGTCCACGATGCAGCGCTTGATCCTGACGCGCCGGCCGACGGTCACGCTCGGCAGCAGGACGGCGCCGTCGATGAAGCTGCCGTCCTCGACGCGCACGTCGCTCGACAGCAAGGACCGGGTCACGTACGCGCCGGAAATGATGCAGCCGCCGGCCACCATGGAGTTGACCGCCGTGCCGCGCCGGCCCTCTTCGTCGAGCACGAACTTGGCGGGTGGCTGCTGTGCCTGATAGGTCCAGATCGGCCATTGGTGATCGTAGATGTTCAGTTCTGGGTTCAACGCCACCAATTCCATGTTCGCTTCGTACAGCGCGTCCACGTTGCCCACGTCGCGCCAGTAATTCTGCGCGCGCGTCTCGACGTCCTCGAACGGATAGGCGAACACCCGCAGCTTGTCGATGGACGGCGGAATGATGTTCTTGCCGAAATCGTGATTGCTGGCCTCGTTGGCCGCGTCGTCGCCCAACAACTGTTCGAGGCGGTCCAGGGCGATGACGTAGATGCCCATCGACGCGCGGGCCAGATGCTGGTTGCCGATGATGGGATCCGGGTCCTGAGGCTTCTCCGCGAACTTCACCACGCGGTTGGTATCGTCGGTGGTGAGGATGCCGAACTCGTTGGCTCGTTCGATGGGAACGTCGACCACGCCCACGGTGATGTCCGCCTCGCATTGTTCGTGATAGGCGATCATGGGACCGTAGTCCATCTTGTAGATGTGATCGCCGGCGAGGATGAGCACGTGGGTGGGGTTGTGGGACTTGATGAAGTCGAGATTCTGGTACACCGAATCGGCGGTGCCCCGGTACCAGTGAGCGCCGATCTGCTGCTGCGCGGGGATCAGTTCGACGAATTCCCCGAGCTCGCCCCGCAGATAACTCCAGCCCCGCTGGATGTGCTGAATCAAGGATTGCGCCTTGTACTGGGTGAGCACCGCGATTTGTCGAATGCCCGAATTGACGCAGTTCGACAGCACGAAATCGACGATGCGGAATTTTCCGCCGAAGGGCGTCGCGGGTTTGCAGCGATGCTCCGTCAGCGCCTTGAGCCGTTCGCCACGACCGCCGGCCATGATGACGGCCAGGGTGCCGCTGGTCAGGCGGCTGACATAACGTCCGGTGTTGTT
>CAZZYJ010000034.1:0-18747 GCA_964658215.1 uncultured Steroidobacteraceae bacterium
GTCACCATTGGACGGCGCGCGGCACCATCGGCCGGCATCTTTTTCCATCGAGTTCCTGGACGGCACCGTCCAGGCCTACGCATTCACCTTTGGATGAGGTCCTCATGAAACGAAGAGCATTCTTCGGCCCCGCGTTCGCCGCCCTGGCGACTTTTCCCCTCGCCCGGTCGGTGCGGGCGGCGACGCCCCCGGGCCCGGATGCCGAACAAACCGTCACCATCGAAAATTTTTCTCCGGGCGGCGCAAGCCTCGGCACCGCCAGCGTGTCGAAACTCGTCAGGAGCACCGCCGAATGGCGCGCGCAATTATCCCCGCTGGCGTATCAGGTGGCGCGCCAGGAGGGCACGGAAGCACCCTTCTCCGGGGCCTACGCGAGCAACCATGCGGACGGGATCTACCACTGCGTGTGTTGCGACACGGCGTTGTACGATTCGAAGACGAAATTCGAGTCGGGCACCGGCTGGCCGAGCTTCTACCAGCCCATCTCCGCCAGGAACGTGGTCAAGAATTCGGATTCGAGTTTCGGCATGCAGCGCGACGCGATCTCGTGCCGACGCTGTGACGCGCACCTCGGGCATGTGTTCGACGACGGTCCGCGCCCCACCGGATTGCGCTATTGCATGAATTCCGTCGCCCTGCATTTCGCCGCCCGGGCCTGACGGCCGTCAGCTGCGGGGCCAGCACTTTGTGGGCATCGGCCAGTAAAAGCGCTAGAATCTGTGCATGAATACACCTACCTCACCCAACCCAAAACAGCAGGCTCGTGAGCTGATTGAGCGGCTTCCGGATACGGCAACCTGGGATGACGTTGCCGAAGCGCTGGCGGTCGAGGAAGGCCTCGCTGACTTGCGGGCAGGGCGGGTGGTGGACGGTGGGCAGGTGATGCGCTGGCTTGAGAGTTGGGGCGCCGATCACGAGTTGCCGCCGCCGCGGGCGTGAAGCTGCAGCTGAGTTTCACTGCGCGGGCGCTGGATGACTTGATCCGCCTGCGAGCCTTTATAGCCCGAGACAACCCGCAGGCTGCCCGACGCGTCAGCCAGGTGCTGCGCGCCTCGATCCACCACTTAGTAGACCATCCGCAGATGGGTGTAGCGCTGAACGCGCCAGCCGGCGTACGCCGCTGGGTCGCTGGCCCTTATGTAATGCATTACATGATCGACGGACTGATCCTCAGAGTGCTGCGGATCTGGCATGGGCGCGAAGAGCGAGTCGAAGTGTAACGACCAAAAGCCGCCGCCCCGCTAGCCTGCAACGGCCGCCCGCACGATGCCGAGAAACGCCTCACCCGCGGGCGCGACATAGCTGCCGGCGCTGCGAATCAGATTGAGAGGTCTGTGGATGACGAGTTTCGGCAGCTTCAGGGCGACCAGCTCACCCGCGGCGAGCTCCTTCTCCATGCTGCAGCGGGGGAGCCACGCGATTCCGCCGCCCCGCAGGGTGGCTTGTTTCAGGGCCTCGGTATTGCTCAGTTGCATGACGTTGGCGGGCACGACCCCGAGTGAGCGCAGCATATCGCTCACCAGTTCGCGGGTGCCGGAACCTTCCTCGCGCATGAGCAACGGCAGGGTGTCGAGTGCGTGCGGGTCGAGCCGACGCAGCCGGGTGACCGCATGGCCGCGGGCGGCGACGGGCACGATTTCATCATGCATCAGCCGCTCCACGTGCAACGCGGCGCCGTGCAGCGGGCCCTCTATGAACCCGTAGCTGAAACGCAAATCGGCCACGCCGTGCGCCACCTGCTGCGTGTTGCCGACGAACACCGTTACCGCGACCTGCGGATGCCGGGTGCGGAACGCCGCCAGCCAGGCCGGCAGCAGGTAGGTGCCGATGGTGTTGCTGGCACCGATCAGCAGCCGGCCCCGATCGATGCGCGCGACGTCGCGCATCGCCACCGCCGCGGCGCGTTCGATCTCGAACAGACGGGCGGCATAGTCGCGCAGGATCTCACCTCCTTCCGTCAAGCGCATGCCCCGCGCCTGCCGCTCGAACAGCACCACGCTCAAGCGGGCCTCGAACTCCTTGAGCTGCCGCGACAGCGCGGGCTGCGAGATGCTGAGCCGCGCGGCCGCCTTGCTGAGACTTCCCGCCTCCGCGACGGCTAAAAATATCGACAGGTGATGCAGATTCATATGCCTAAAGGATATAGCAGCCGGCCTTGGATTGCCTTGGCCGACAGCTCATCTTCCGCCCATAGTCGCACCCACCCCACGGCCCCGAGGACTTCCCGTCATGACGCTGCGCCCGCTCACCCACCTGCAACACCCCCGCGAGGTCGTACGTCAGTTCACGCCGAACTGGTTCACCGCGACCATGGGCACCGGCATTCTGGCCCTGGCATTGAACCAGTTTCCCCTCCCCATCCCGGGGCTCAAAGCGCTGGCGCAGGCCCTGTGGCTCACGAACATCGGCATTTTCCTGCTTTGCACGACGCTGTACTGCGCACGCTGGGTCTTCTTCTTCGACGGCGCGAAGCGCATCCTCGGCCACAGCGTGATGTGCATGTTCTTCGGCGCCATCCCCATGGGCCTCGCCACCATCGTCAACGGTTTTCTCGCGTTCGGCGCCGCCCGCTGGGGTCAGCCGGCGATCGACGTCGCACACGCGTTGTGGTGGCTCGACGCCGCCCTGGCCTTCGCCTGTGCGTGGGGGGTGCCGTATCTGATGTTCACCCGCCAGGATCACAGCCTGCAGACCATGACCGCGGTCTGGCTGCTGCCCATCGTCGCCGCGGAGGTGACCGCGGCCTCCGGCGGACTGCTGCTCGCGCAGCTGCCCGCGGACGCGGAGTCGGCGCGCATCCTGTTCCTGAGCTACGTGCTGTGGGGAACCTCGATGCTGCCCGCCCTCGGCATTCTCGTCATCCTTTTCCTGCGCATGGTGCTGCACAAACTGCCGAAGCGCGACATGGCCGTGTCGAGCTGGCTGTCGATCGGACCGATCGGCACCGGCGCGCTCGGGCTGCTGCTGCTGGGCGAGCAGGCCCCCCGTCTGCTCGCCGGCTCTGCGCTCGCACCGCTCGGGGGTGCGATCCAGGGCGTCGGCGTGGTCGGCGCCGCGATTCTGTGGGGATTCGGCCTGTGGTGGTTGGTGCTCGCCGTTCTCATCACGCTTCGCTACGTGCGCGACGGCCTGCCGTTCAACATGGGCTGGTGGGCCTTCACGTTCCCCATCGGCGTCTACGCCGTCGCGACCCTCACGCTCGCCCGGCTCACCGGCGTGTCGATGTTCACGCAGCTGGGTGCCCTGTTCGTCGTGCTGCTCGCGGTCTCCTGGCTGCTCGTGACCGGACGGACCCTGCAGGGCGCCTACCGTGGCAATCTGTTCGTAGCGCCCTGTTTGTCGGAGGGAACCGGCCTCGAATTTCCGGCGCCGGCGCGGCCCGCCGCAGAGGCAGCCGCCTCCTCGTAAAACTGTCATCATGGCGCGCTCTGACATAAAAATACGGGGGGGGATGCCGTGAAGTCGAACCGATCATCGAATGCTGCCGAGAAGAGCGATCCGGCACCCGTGCAGGCCATGACGCCGGGAAAGTTTCTGGTCTTCGGCGCGCTCGGCACCCTCCTCTACGTCGCGCATGCCGCCTTGATCCCGCTGGCCCTCGCCTCCCTGTTCGCACTGGTGCTGTCGGCACCGGTGGAAAAGCTGCATGCACGGCACGTCCCGCGCAGCGTCAGTGCCAGTTTGATTCTGGTCGTGACCCTGCTGACGCTCGGTGGGCTGGGCACCTGGATCTCCGTCCCCGCGCAGGAATGGTTTGCCCGGGCGCCGCAGACCATGGCGGCGGTCAAGCAGAGGGTCGGCCCGGTCGCGAAGTTCATGAATCGCGTCGACGACTTCCGCAAGACCGCGTCCAACATGACTTCGTCCGGACACGCAGGCGCGCCCCCGCCCGTCGCGGTCACCCCTCAGGAGAGCGCGCCCGCCATGATCGTGGACGCGACCGGCACCGCCGTGGCGGGCGTCCTCACGTTCGTCATCGTGACGTTGTTCCTGTTGACCGGCGGCCCGCCCATGATGGCCCGCATGGGCGCCGCGTTTTCCGACAGGGTGAACAGCGCCCACGTATTGATGCTGATCGACAAAGTACGCGCGGAGGTCGGTCATTTCTACCTGACCACCACCCTCATCAACGTCGGCCTGGGCACCGCCACGGCGCTGGCGATGTGGGCATGGGGCATGCCCACGCCGTATCTCTGGGGCGCGTTGGCCGCGGTCTTGAACTACATACCGTACGCCGGCTCCGCCACCACGCTGCTGCTCGTCACGTTGGTGGCGATCGTCTCGTTCCCCACCCTCGGACACGTGGTGGGTGTCGCGGGCTCCTACGTCGCGCTCGCGGCCTTCGAAGGACAGGTGGCGCAACCGCTGCTGGTAGGCCGCCGCATGGAGGTCAATCCCTTGCTCATCTTCCTGGGTCTCTGGTTCGGCGGACTCTTTTGGGGGATAGCCGGCATCGTCCTGGCGACGCCCACGCTCGTCGCCCTCAAGGTCATCGCGGAGAACTCCAAGTCCGGCAAACCCATGCTCGAGTTCCTGGGACCGAACGATCAAACCCCCGATCGCGACGAAAACCTGCTCAAGTGGGTGCGCCGCGCGGCCTAGATTTTTGCCGTGCCCGTCACACCGGGCGGGCTTCGTGGGGGCGCTCGCGCGGCCCTAGGTGATCTGCTACGGGCGCATCGTCCCCGAGAAGGGGCTGCATCTGGCGATCGCGGCGGCACGGCTCACGGGCCTGCCGCTGCGCTTCGCCGGCCCCATTTCCGATCCCGATTATCACCGACGCGAGATCCTGCCCGCCACCGGTCGCGACGTGCGCTATCTCGGCCACCTCGCGCATGCCGAACTGGTGGCCGCCATCGGCGGCGCGCTGCCGGAGCTGCTCGACCCCACGTGCGGCGTGCTCCTGAACTCCCCTGACGCGCAGAGCCTGGCCACCGCGACGCTGGCGGCGCAGGTCCTCGACCGCACGCATGCCGGCGCCGCGCCGAGGCGGTCGGCGACGACTGATCGGCTGCTACGCCCATCACCAGGGAAACGGGCACCGCCAACGCGCATTGGCCATCGCCGCCGCCGCGCCCGGCCGCTTCGTCCTGCTCGGCACGGAGGTTGCGGAAGATCAAGGGGTGCAGTCGCACCTGAACCTCGACGACGACGCGCCGTTGCCGGGGGGCGAGCTCGAGCACACGTCCGCCGCGGACTGTCTGCACTATGTGCCGTTGCATCACGCCGGTGTGCGGCAGCGGGTCGCCAAGAGTACCGCCTGGATCGCCGCATGCTGACGCTCGTGAAAAACCGCGCCGCCCATCTGGCCCGCCTGATCGACGGCCTGCAACGCAGCGACGTCATGCCGGCGCAGCTCGTCGTGGTCGACATGGAGGGCGGCTGGCGGGCGCCCGCCGAAAGCGGATTTGCGATCCGCGTGATCGAGCTGCCGTCGGCGGGGCTGCCGCTCGCGGAGGAATGCCGCCGGCCCTGGGCGGCGGGTTCGACGAAGCGTTCGACGGCTACGGCGTATCCGTGCCGTGAAGTCTGGACATCGATCGCCCGGATCAAATCTTAAAAACGTACATCACCTCGGTAGGGTTGTGCGTACCATGCAGGCTGACGAGCGTTGGTATGTCGAGAGGCTGAAAAAACTTCAAGCGATTTGACGGGGAAATCTGATGCCGCGAATGAAAGTAGTCCAAGTTGCCGAGCCCAATGCCCCCCTCGAAGTCGTCGAGCGTGACATTCCGGCACCTGGGCCACGCCAGGTGCGCATCAAGGTGGAGGCGTGCGGCGTCTGTCACAGCGATATGTTCACGGTGACCGGTGGATTTCCCGGCATACACTATCCGCGCGTGCCCGGGCACGAGATCGTCGGGCTCATCGATGCGGTAGGCGGTGATGTCCCCGGTTGGAAAAGCGGCATGCGGGTCGGCGTGGGCTGGCACGGCGGTCATTGCGGGCATTGTCATTCCTGCCGTCGCGGCGATTTCATCACCTGCAGTGACGGTCAGATTCCCGGCATCTCCTATGACGGTGGTTATGCCGAATACATGATCGCACCGTTCGAGGCGCTCGCCTCCGTACCCGATGATCTTAAATCCGAGGATGCGGCACCCCTGCTGTGCGCGGGAATCACCACGTTCAACGCGCTCAGGCACAGCGGCGCTCATCCTGGCGATCTCGTCGCGATTCTTGGCGTCGGTGGGTTGGGTCACCTGGGTGTGCAATTTGCCGCCAAGATGGGATTCAACACGGTGGCCATTGCCCGCGGGGCCGACAAGGGACCGCTCGCGAAGAAACTGGGCGCCCGCACCTATATCGACAGCACCGTGCAAGACGTCGCCGAGGAACTGACTCGACTCGGCGGCGCCAAAGTCATCCTGGCCACGGTGACGGACGCGAAGAGCATGACCGCGGTCGTCGCAGGATTGGGGATCGACGGCAAACTCCTGGTGGTGGGCGCCAGCGGCGAACCGATCGAGGTCTCGCCCCTGTTACTCATCGGCGCGCGGCGTTCCATCGCCGGCTGGCCGTCGGGCACTTCGGCGGACTCCGAGGACACGCTGCAGTTCAGCGTATCGTCGAACGTGCGACCGATGATCGAGTCGTTTCCCCTGAGCCGGGCCGCCGAGGCCTATCAGCGGATGATGAGCGGCAAGGCGCGCTTTCGCGTAGTGCTGTTACCCTAGCTCATCGATCAATATGAGGCGCCTAGCTAACGCGATTCCGAGGATTTATTGATGAATCCGATGAGCGCGGCCGGGTCATTGGTAAAGAGTGCGTCCACGCCCCGGGTTAGATACTTATTCCAACCTACCTCATCATCGACGACGTCCGAAAAAATCATTATTCCTGCCTCTTGCAGCCGGTGAACCTCGGCCGCATCAGCGTCCTGCAGGCGCAACAGCAGGCACGCGGCGTGATGTTCCTCGGCGAGCTCCAAATAATCCCTCTTTGCCAGCCACGGATACAGCAGACAGGTACGAATACGCGGATCGAGTTCGTGCATCGCGTCAATTGTTCGATAGTCGGCCGATTGAAGGATGAAGCGGTCCTCGAGCCCGTATTTGTGAACCACCGCCGCTATGATTCTTGTAAACGCTAATGGATCGACATCGCCCTCGCCTGCTCCCGGCATCTTCGTTTCGCCGTAAAACTGCACGTGGGTATTTGCATAACGGGCAAACAATATCTCCGGCGTCGGCATGTGAGTGCCGGGCACTGCCATCTGCGCCGGGTAGACTGCACGATGCTTCGATCCGCAGTCGAACTTCTGGACATCGATGAGCTTCATCAAGCGGATTGGACCCGGAGCTACGCCCGAGCCGGGATCGGCGACGCAGAAGCTGGGATTGACGGTTCCGTCATGTGAGATGACGAGCTGATTGTCGGCGGTCATCTGCATGTCGAATTCGAGCAGATCCACCCCGAGCCGGATGGCATTGTCGAACGCGGGGAGGGTATTTTCCGGCATCAGCGCCGCCCCACCGCGATGTGCCACGATCAGCGGCCTGGTGGGCTCGGCTGCCCGAGAGGGCGCGGCACCGGTGCCAAGGATCGCCCCGGCACAGGCCATCGCAACTCGGATCATTCGAGGTGATGTGCACATCATCGGCAAGGTCAAAAATGCGCAGCGAACTTCACAAAAAAATAGCGCCCGATCGGATCGTAGTCCGCGGCGCCCCCGGACGCGCCGCCGCCGGGGGTGAAATAACCACCCGCGGAATGCGGGGACACCGCGTTGTTTTGCAATTGGAGCGGAACACCGGCGTCACTGATATTTTTCACACCTAAGGTCATGCTGTATTTGTCCGTTGGACGGACGGTCAAGTTTAGGTCGCAATCTACGTAGGCTGGAATGTACGGATCTTGATAAATCTGGGTGGAGACGGCTGCATCGTATAGGCTGTGGCTGACGAAGCGAGTGTTGGCGCCAAACGTGACCCTGCCGACGGAATATTCCGTCAGCAAACTGGCCTTGAAGGTCGGATAGTCCCACTCTCCGGCGTAGTCCACTCCAGGTTGTCCCTCCGCGGAAACGATCGTCTGCTGCAACAGATAGGTGCCGATCAACTTGGCCCGAAACTGACCCTCGCCGATCCGCGCCCGGTAGGTCGCCCCGAAATCGATACCGCGAGCATGCTCACTGGCGAGGTTCTGGTACTGCGCCTGAATGTTGACGACGTTTCCTTGACTGTCGCGTGTTATGAGTTTGCAATAAAACTGGTTTGGACCGCCCGCCGAGTCGAGGCAGTCGTCGAGGATATTAAGATAAGAAAGCTGGGTGATGACGTTGTCGATCTGAATGTCCCAATAATCGACCGTCAGGTCGAAGCCCGGTATGAACTTAGGCTGGAACACCGCACCGTACGTGAAGCTGTCGGACGTCTCGGGCGTCAGGTTTTGGTTGCCCCCGCCGTACACTGTCGGCGCGTTGACGTTGGGAGTCGGCAGCGGCAGCATCAGGCCGCCCAGTATGGCTGAGCAATTCGTCCTGTAGTTCACATTTTGGTTGATGTAAGACGACTGACACGGGTCCGCGATGCCTCCGTAGGTCGTGGTGCTGGCCGGAGAATAGAGTTCGCCGAAGTTGGGCACGCGAACGGAGTGCGAATAGTCACCGCGCAAAGTGAAGCTGTCGACGGGTTCCCAGCTGCCGCCGAGCTTCCAACTGTTGGTATTTGGCTGATCGCTGTAATGCGAAAAGCGATAGGCGGCTTCGACGTCGATGCGCTTGGCGAGCGGCAAGTCCCTGAATACGGGGATCACGGTTTCGCCATAAAGCTCAGTGGTATTTCGCGTTGCGTTGAGTGCCGGGTGCAGCGCATAGTCTTCGCCCGGCGAGAATACGATATCGTGCAGCATGGCGGTATCCGGATCGTCGCGCGTCGCAAGCGCTTCGCGCCGCCACGCGACGCCCAAAGCGATGGAAACGTCGCCGGCGGGCAGGCTGAAGATACTGCCATTGATATCCCCGCCGGTGTTCAGTAGGGAATTCTTGTTCCACTCGTGACGATCGAATTCAAGATAATCGAGGAGCGCTTGGCTATAGGCAGCGGTGCTGAAAATATTGAGCGGTTGGCAGCCCTGCGTGCGCGCCGACGCACTGGCGCATTCGATCTGCCCCGTCACGGGATCGGCGATCGTGTTGCGCGCGTTCAACCATTCGTTTTTGCCGACCATATTGGTTGTGGTGATGTTGTCTGTCACCTGACCGTACCGGACGAAGGCCTGCCATTTCAGTTTCCCTGTCAACTCGCCCCCGATGTCGGTGCCGAGCGTGATGTTGTCACGATTGTCATATTCATACGAAGTCGGCAGATTGAGGTAGACGCGGTCGAGCGGGATCGACGTCAAATTGTTGGCGAGCATGAGCTGACGCAGCGAGGGCGGCAGGTAGGGATTTGTCAGCATCGCGATTTCACCCGTGGTTCCGCCCCACCAGTTGGTCGGCCGTTCGTCGTCGCGGACCTGGGGCCACTCGGGGTTGGCTTTATTGGAGTCGTGGGCATAGCTGAACATGCCACTCCAGGTCATCGTCGAGGTCAGGTCGTAGGAGGTGTGGGCATAGAGCGAGCCCTTGTCTGATCCAGAGCGCAGCAGTAGGTTTTCCAGAT
Source organism: uncultured Steroidobacteraceae bacterium (assembly GCA_964658215.1). Classification (GTDB taxonomy): domain Bacteria; phylum Pseudomonadota; class Gammaproteobacteria; order Steroidobacterales; family Steroidobacteraceae; genus Bog-1198. The sequence continues at coordinate 9,606 of CAZZYJ010000034.1, forward strand.
AGTTGCCGCCCGGGCCGCCGTTTTGGGTGCCCAATGGACCCGCAATAAGTGTCTGGTAGCTGCTTTGCGGAACGGGCGCAACGGCCCCGTTCACCACCTGGTACCATTGACTACACGCTGAACCGCTTGGAAGACAGAACGCCGGGACGGGAGAGCGTGTCAACGATCGTAAATTCGTATACAGAAGATTGGCGGGCACACCGGAGCCGGCTCCCGTGTAGGCGGGATTAGGTTCATAACCGACCCGTCCCGCATAACGCGAGTCGTCTTCGAGCGGGGCGGTGTAGGTATACTCGGCGCCAATTACGAATTGGCCGCTCCCGTCGGCATACTTACCGCCAGTCGCTATCGACACGTTGTCCTGATTGGCGTCGCCGTGCCCGGAAATCCCGCTGGTCGCAGACACATCCACGCCCGTCATTTCCTTCTTCATGATGATGTTGACGGCGCCGGTCACCGCGTCGGCGCCGTAGATCGCCGCAGCGCCTCCGGTGACGACCTCATAATGATCGATGAGTGCGGTGGGAATGGTGTTGAGATCTACCGCGGAGGTACGCGCGCCGCTCGAAACCCAGCGCTCCCCATCGACCAACACCAGCGAGCGATTGGCTCCCATGTTGCGCAGATTGATGTTGGCGACGCCCTGGTCATACTCTTGGCCGAGGGAGCTCGTTTCCCCAATGCCCGGACCGATGGCCGGATCGAGCAGCAGGGCGTCGTAGACGGTGTTGTAACCGTAATTCTTGGCGTCCGCCGCGGCAATAACAGAAATTGGCATTGCCGATTCGACTTCCGGCCGGGCGATGTGCGTTCCTGTAACAACGACTTGTTCGAGGGTGTTGGTCGGCGTTTCGTTCTTCTCGGTCGTCACCGGACCAATCGGCGCCTCCTTCGTCGGAAAATCCTTCTTCGCCTCGGCCCGCCTGAGCACCACCGTCTTGTCGTTCACGCGATCCGCTCTCAGGCCGGTTTGCGCCAGCAACTGCTTGAGCGCAACATCGACAGTGAGCCTCCCGCCGACAGCCTGGACCTTGATCCCCCTGGCCAAGGCCGGCTCATACATGATCTGAACACCGGACTGGTCGCCTAACTTGTCTAACGCATTGGCAAGATCACCGGCCGGAAGGCTGATTTGCACGGGCTGATCGGCAACCTGTGCAGCAGCGGGGTGACGGCTTCCCCATATGCAGAAAAGGAGAAACGCCGCCGGCGCAAGCCTTGGTTTAGACATCGGTATTGATCTCGGTTCAGTGGCCTGTAATACGTCCTCGCTTCTGCCTATACGAAAGCAGTGACGCGTGGTTGATACGTAAAATGCCAGCGAGCAGCAACACCCTACCCATGTCACAAAAGATTCAAGAAGGAAGCGGTAGGGTCAGTCCTTGTGCCGTAAGAAGACTTGCCCGTCATTCTCCCGGCTCTGAACCGGCAATAGCGCGGTCAACGCTGCAACGACGGACGCGGTGTCTCCAACCTCGAACGTTCCGCTGATCGGGATGCCCTTGAGCGTAGGATCGGCGATGCGGATCTGCGTAACGGAATAGCGATTGACTTCATCGAGAGCCTCGGCGAGAGGCGTTGAGCGAAAACGCAAACGGCCCGTACTCCAACTTGCAACGACCTCCGCATCCACTGTGCGCCGGGTCATGGGGGCCGCCGTGGTAAAGCGCACCTGATCGCCGGGTTCCAGCCGAACATGCTCTCTGTTCTTGCTTCGGTCGACGGCCACACTCCCCTCCAAGAGCGTGACCGCGACACCACGTGCGTCGCTGCGAACCTCGAAACGGGTGCCGAGCGCCGTCACTTCCCCATCGCCTACGGCAACCTTGAACGGCCGCGCCGTGTCGTGCGCCACGTCAAATAGCGCTTCGCCTTTTTGAAGCCTCAAGCGGCGGGTTAGGTTGTCAAGACGGACTTCGACTTCGGTTCCATAATTTAAGGTCAACTGTGAGCCGTCGGCGAGCCTGATTATCCTGCTCTGCCCAGGCTTGGTGATATAAGCGACCCCCGGTGCCTCGTCGCGCCCGAGATTTATGAAAAAGCCTGCACCGATCACCGCGAGGATCGCTGCCGCAGCTGAAGTGACGACGACAAAGCTGCGGCGGCTGTTGGTTTTAGATCCTGGCGCGGTGTCCGCGAGTACCTTCCGCAAAAGTTGTTCGATTTCCGGGCGGCGCGCAAGCTTGCCCATCGAGCGCCAGAGCAATTGAGTCTGAGCGTAAGCTGAGGCATGCTCAGCGTCTGCTTGCCAGCGTTCGAACTCCATACGCTCCGACGCTGTGCAATCCGGGCCCATCAGTCGAACATACCAGCGCTCCGCTTCGGCCAGGGCGTCCGGACCTGGGGGTTTTTCCTGCATCCTGTATGGATGACTGCTCAAGGCAGCTCACCGCCTACCTCGTGGCGACAGGTAGCGAGCGCATGTGTGATGTGCTTCTCCACCATCTTGATGCTGATATGCAGGCGCATCGCAATCTCGGGGTACGCCATGCCATGGAAACGGCTGAGGATGAAGACTTGCTGGCATCTGGCGGGTAGGCGCCGAATCGCCCCCATCAGCCGCTCGAGTTGCTGTTCGGCAACAAGATGTTGTTCCGGTGAAGGATCATTCGTCGGTAGTTCGAGCGCTTCGTCCAGCGACCGGTGATCGACCGAACGTTGCGTCCGGGCGATGCGGGCACGCATCCCTAAAAGATTGGTTGCGATGCGGAAAACCAATGCTCTAAGGGAAGGCAGATCCTGATTGTCGCGGTAACGAAATAGCCGCAGGTAAGCCTCCTGCGCGATGTCACGTGCCTCGGCCTCGTTGGCAACTCGACGCCGTAAATACCTGATCAGCGAAGCATGGTGTGCCCGGAATGCAGCCTCGAACAGGGGCTTCGATCCGATGTCGAGTGGCGCTCTACCTTCCGGACTGCCCGCTGCCAAGTCGTCTGCGCCGTTGTTCACGGCGCAAGAATCGCAGAATCGGCAGCTTATGCAACCCCAGCGTCGCTTCGGCCACGTTTTCAAACTGCCGATAACTCATTGGCCGTCTCGCGGATTTCATGTTGTCGCAAGCCGTTTTGTTCGATGCTGCACAGGACAGCTGGCGTGCATTCAGGAAGTCGAAATACTGTAGATCCACCGGCTGGATAGGCCACTTGGATATGGGCCTGCTTCGCGAAACTGTCACGTGATCGCACTAAGGTGAACGAGGCATCAAACTGACTGGAGATATCACATGTCGAAGAAAGCAGCGGATCATCATAAGAAGGCATCAGAGCACCACACCAAGGCGGCAAAGCATCACGAGGAAGCGGCGAAGAGCCATGAATCCGGGCATCATGAAAAGGCGGCCCACCACGCACACTCGTCGCACGCCCACGCCATCCATGCGACCGAACACGCCGAGCATGCATCCAAGGCTCACATGGACGAACACGGCGGCCACTGAGCACTAAGTCGTCGCGCAATTCGGCGACGAAGGCGTGATGAGAGGTCCTCCGAGCGCGTGCGATCTGCCCCCGGTGCGGATCGCACGCTGTCGGCCCCAGGCGTTTCAAACGCCATCATTTCGTCACTGGATTCGATGACGAACACTTCCCCGCGCGATATCATCACGCACCATAACCGGTGGTATGCGCAGTCCGCTTTTGGCAAACATGGTCGATCTCATTTCGCCAAAACGTTGGCTTACCCGCAACCGCACCGCGGCGGGTAGGCCTGTCCCGTTGTGATGCCCGAGCGCCCATCGAATTTGCAGCAAGGGCACCTTTCGGGAGACGAAACCGCCGGTTCGTCCTTGAGCCGCCGCGATTTCTTCACCGGTGCGGGCCTTACCGGTCTGACAGCGGCCGTGTCGCCGATGAGCCTGCTTGGCGACGTGACTGCTCCGACGCCGGACGGCACGCCCGAACAGGTCCATCTCACCTATGGCGACGACCCGTCGAGCACGATGTGCATATCGTGGGCCTCCCCCGCTCAGGCCCGCAATCCGCGCGTCGTCATCGAGGACGGATCGCGCCAAAGGCGTCTCGTTCATGCCGTGCAAAAGACCTACACGGATGGGCTCGACGGACAAACTGTATTCACGTATCACGCGACCGTCGACGGATTGAGGCCCGCTTCCACGTGGCGTTACACCGTCACCGCGGACAACGACGGCGGAGCAGCCCCCCACCACTCCGCTCCGTTCAAAGCCACCTTCCGGACGGCCCCGCGGGGCCGCGTCCCCTTTCGCTGGACGAGCTACGGCGACCTCGCCACACCCGTCACGTCTTGGAAGCTCTCGTCCCCACAGAGCCATCATGCGGTTGGGGCCGTTGAGCAATTCGAGCCGCTCTTTCATCTGCTCAATGGCGATCTTTGCTATGCCAATCAAAATCCCTCAGCCCAACCGGCGGTTTGGCGCGATTTTGGTAACAACGTCCAGCGCTCCGCAGCCCATCGGCCATGGATGCCCTGCCCCGGCAACCATGAAATCGAATTCGGCAACGGCGCTCAAGGCCATGGCTCCTATCTCACCCGCTATTCATTGCCACGCAACGGCACGCCCTTCGAAGGCTTGTGGTACTGCTTTCAGGTGGGTCCGGTGATGTTCATTTCGCTGTGTGCCGACGACGTCATCTATCAGGACAGCGGCGCCTTCGTCGCCGGACCCGAGCCGCTGAAACCGGCACCCAGCACGGGAAATCCGCCGATCCAGCCGGGTACCTCGCTGTATATCCGGGGTTTCAGCGACGGTGCACAAACGCGCTGGCTTGAAAAGACGCTGGCGGGAGCGTCGGGGAACGAGAGCGTTGATTGGATCGTCGTCCAGATGCACCAGGATGCTTTGAGTTCATCCAAAAGCGGCAATGGTTCCGATAAGGGCATTCGGGAGGCTTGGTTGCCCTTGTTTGATCGCTACGGCGTCGACTTGGTCGTTTGTGGGCACGACCACGACTACGAGCGTAGCTGGCCGGTGCGGGGCTGCAACCACGACACGGGCAAGGACGCAACCACGGGGGCGCCGGTGGATACCTTACAACCCAGACCGGTGGTCACCACCGACCCTCTCGACGGGACATTCGATACCCGGCTTGGGACGATTCATCTCATCTTGGGCGGTGGCGGCACGAGCGCGCCCCTCGACGCATACGGTGTGGATGCCGCGAATGGTCAGCCTCAAGCAAAGGTCGTCACGAAGCGCAACGAGCCCATGGCGAGCGCGGTACCCGGAGTGTTTACAAAACCCGGCGCAGACGCCCTCGAGGACGCCATCTGGTCCGCGCGTCGTGACACGGACACCGGATACGGGATCGCGGTGTTTGACCTTGACCCGGGACCTCCGGGCGGCAAGACATCCATTACGATCCGCTATTACCATGCACTCGGCGCAGATCGGCTGCCTACTTCCGAATACACGTTGTTCGATACATTGGTGCTATCGAAGAACAGGCACGACACGAACCCGTGACGAGATGGCGTAGTGTGTTCTGGGAACAGTGGCACTACGAGACCGTCGCTCCGAAAATCGAGAGCTTGCGCGAACCACAAGACAGCGTTCGAACCCTACGCCGACCTACGCTCTCGCCTGAAACATAGCGTTCACCGACGGCGTCGAACCGACGTAGATGCCGCAGTCGCAATGCAGACCGGAAAAGCCAGCGGCTTGCTTTTCACCGCGGCATGAGCGGAGCATGAAACGTCGTACGTTCGAAACCGGCAACGGTTCTCGAGCCTCAACGAAAATATGGTGCGCCCGGAGGGATTATTCGGCGCTGCGCCTCACCCCTGCGGGGTCGCCCTGCGGGCGATCAACTTGTCCGGGGACGGCCAAGTTGTGCTCGCGGCTGCGCCGCTCGTCCTGCGCTTCGCTGCGGCTCGCCGCTCGCTGCGCTCCGGCGACCAAATCGCCTGGGGCGATTTGTCGAACCCGCTTTTTGTCTGCCGGGGGTTCGAATCAAACCGTCGTGCACTCGAAGCCAGCAATGGGTCTTCGAGCCGAAAAAATATGGTGCGCCCGGAGGGATTCGAACCCCCGGCCTCCTGGTTCGTAGCCAGGCGCTCTATCCAGCTGAGCTACGGGCGCGCTGTCATTCAATCGATACCGCGTCCTGGCGGAGAGGGAGGGATTACGCGGCGCTCCGCTCCTCGCCCCTTCGGGGCCGCCCTTCGGGCGTTATCCCCGCTTCGTTCCTCCGCGAAAGGCTGACCCTTCCCCATCAGCAAGTAAACCACACCCGTGGCGGAGAGGGAGGGATTCGAACCCTCGAAGGGCTTTTGACCCTTACGCCCTTAGCAGGGGCGCGCCTTCGACCACTCGGCCACCTCTCCCTTCGGGTCACCCCTTGCAAGGAGGGCGCGATGATACCGGTGGAGGCACTACACGTAAAGCGAAGAGCGCCTCCCCGAGCTACTGTCAGGCGTCGTCGGCGACCGTATCGGCGGTGGCATGCGTATCAGCATCGCCGCCGCGCTTGATTCGTTCGTAGATTTCCTCGCGGTGGACCGCGACGTCCTTGGGGGCGTTGACGCCGATGCGCACCTGGTTTCCCTTCACGCCCAATACCGTCACGGTGACTTCGCCGCCGATCATCACCGTCTCACCCACCCGTCGAGTCAAAATCAACATAGTGCTAACTCCTGTAATCCTTGCCGTAAACCGCGGGTAATCGAACGCGACACGGGCGTTGAGGCCCGGCACTCGGTTATGTAAAGAGTGAAATCCCCTGGTACCTGGGAATTTAATCGCGAAGGATCGTTCGTTCTTCCAACAACGTGGGAATGCTAAATGCAATTCCCACATGTTGCCATAGAAATAAACAATCCGTTCAATTAGCCAGCCGGCTACGCACCAAAGACTCGACGCCGGCCAGGGCAGCGTCCAATTTGTCCGGCTCCGTGCCCCCCGCCTGAGCGAAGTCCGCGCGGCCGCCGCCGCGACCTCCGACCTGGGACGCCACCTGGCCGACGATGTCGCCTGCCTTCAACCGGCCGACCAGATCGGCGGAAACGCCGGCCACCAGCACGACCTTGCCGTCGTTGACCGATGCCAGCACCACCACGGAGGAGCCGAGCTTACCCTTGAGTTGATCTACCGCATCCCGCAAAGACTTGGCATCCGCTCCCTGAATCTGGGCTGCCAACACCTTGATACCCCCCACCTCCCGGGCCTGCGCGGACAAGTCGCCGCCCTGACCGCTGGCCAGTTTCGACCGCAGCTGCTGCACCTCCTTCTCCAGCCGGCGCGAACGCTCGACCAATTCGCGCACCTTCTCGTCGACGTCCTCCCGGCTGCCGCGCAGCAGACTTGCGACGTCCCTCAGCACTTGATCGGTGCGCAACACCCAGTCAAAGGCGCCCCCGCCCGTCACCGCTTCGATACGCCTGACACCGGCGGCGACACCCGCTTCGCCGACGATCTTGAACAAACCGATGTCGCCCGAACGCAGCACGTGGGTTCCCCCGCACAGCTCCATGGAGAAATCGCCGAAGGTGAGCACCCGCACGTCGCTGCCGTACTTCTCGCCGAACAGCGACATGGCCCCCGCGGCGACCGCTTCGTCCAGCGCCATGACGCGCGTCTCGACCGGCAAGTTGCGCCGTATTTGCGCATTGACGAGTTCGTCGATGGCCTTCAACTCCTCGGCCGACACCGGCTGGGTGTGGGAGAAATCGAAGCGCAGCCGGTCGGGTGCGACCAGCGACCCCTTCTGCTGCACGTGCTTGCCGAGCAGGCGACGCAGGGCCGCATGCAGGAGATGGGTGGCGGAATGACTGTGGGCGAGCGCGGCCCGGCGCTCGCCATCGACCTGCGCCTCGACGGCGTCGCCCAGCCGGAGCTCGCCGTCTTCGAGCACGCCCGAATGCGCGAACGAGGCGGCAATTTTCTGCGTGTCCTTCACCGCGAAGCGGGCTGCGGTTCCGCGCAGCACCCCCTGGTCACCCATCTGGCCGCCGCTCTCCGCGTAGAAGGGCGTGTGGTCGAGAATCACCTGTCCCTCCTGCCCGGGCCGCAGCCGGTCGACGACGGCGCCGTCGAAGATCAAGGCGGTGACGCGGCCGCTGCCCGACAACGAGTCGTATCCGGAGAACCGCGTCGATCCGTCTATTTTGACGGCATCGCGCAGCTCCGCGCCGAACTTGCTGGCGGCACGGCCACGGTCGCGCTGCGCGCTCATCGCGGCGTCGAAGCCGGCCTGATCGATGGTAAGGCCCCGCTCCCGCGCCACGTCGGCGGTGAGATCGATCGGAAAGCCATAGGTGTCGTACAGCCGGAACACCGTGTCGCCGGGAATCACCGACGAGGTCAGTTTCGATGCCTCGGCATCGAGCAGCGCCATACCCGCGGTCAGGGTCTCCGCGAAACGGATTTCTTCCTGCTCGAGTACCTGCGAAGCACGCGCCCCGCCTGCGCCAAGTTCGGGATAGTAGGCGCCCATCTCGCGCACCAGTGCCGGCACCAGCTTGTGGAAAAAAGGCTGCGTCATGCCGAGCTTGTAGCCGTGGCGGATGGCGCGCCGGATGATGCGTCGCAGAACGTAGCCGCGGCCTTCGTTCGAGGGCACGACGCCGTCGATGATCAGGAACGTACAGGCCCGGATGTGATCCGCGATGACCCGCAGACTCGATGATTCGCCGTCGGTGGCGCCGGTGAGTTCGGCGGCGGCGGCGATCAGCGCCTTGAACAGATCGATGTCGTAGTTGCTGTGAACGCCCTGCATGACGGCGGCGACCCGCTCCAGACCCATGCCGGTGTCCACCGACGGCTTGGGCAGCGGCACGAGCACGCCGTCCACCGACCGATCGTACTGCATGAACACGAGGTTCCAGATCTCGACGTAGCGATCGCCATCCTCGTCGGGCGAGCCGGGCGGCCCGCCGGCGATCTCGGCACCGTGGTCGTAGAAGATCTCGGTGCACGGGCCGCACGGTCCCGTCTCTCCCATGGACCAGAAATTGGAGCTGGCGCCCATGCGGGTGCAACGGGTGGGATCGACGCCGATCTCCTCCACCCAGATGCGCTCGGCTTCCTCGTCTTCCTGGAACACCGTCACCCACAACCGCTCCTTCGGGATGCCGAGCGTTCCGGTCACGAAGTTCCAGGCGTAGTGAATGGCCTCGCGCTTGAAGTAGTCGCCGAAGCTGAAGTTGCCGAGCATCTCGAAGAAGGTGT
>CAZZYJ010000035.1:0-7982 GCA_964658215.1 uncultured Steroidobacteraceae bacterium
CCCGGGCCGGTGCCGAGGCCGTCGCCCCGGCCGCTTCCAGGGCCGTCCGCCGCCATTGCCGAGGTTGCATTCATCGCGGCGTGGGCGTCCTTTCGTAACCGCCGCCGAGCGCCCGTTGCAGGCCGATGTCGGCACTCAACGCGGCGGCGTCGAGTTGCAGCAACGCGTCGCTCTGCTCGAGCCAGCTATCCGTCGCCTCGAGTTCGGCCTGTGGGTCCGTCACGCCCTGGCGGGCACGCGCCGCGGCACCGCGCTCGAGCGCGAGCGTCGCCGCCACCGCCGCCGCCCGCTGCGAACGCTGCGCTGCGAGCTGGGCGCGGGTGGCCGCCCCGGCCGCCACTTCACGCGTCGCCGTGAGCACGGCGTCTCGATAACTCGCCACCGCCGCGTCGACAGCCGCCTGTGCCGCGCCGTAGCGGCCCTTGAGCCGTCCCGCGTCGAAGAGGGGCAGATGAACGGCGGCCGTGATGGCCGGCACGCGGCTGCCGTATTCCAGCAGATGTGCGACGTCCAGACTCTGCAGCCCGATCAGGCCGTTGATGCTGACGTCGGGATAAAAATCGGCGCGCGCGCCTTCGCGCGTTTTCTGCGCCGCTTCCACCCGCCAGCGGCCGGCGGTGACGTCGGCGCGGCGCGCGATCAGATCGAGGGTGACGTCGTCGGGAACGCCTGCGCTCAAGCCCGGCAGCGGCCGGGGCTGCAGCGGCGGCAGCTGCTGGCGCGGTTGCCCCACCAGCGCCGCGAGCGCCACCTCGCGCAGGGCGGCGGAGCCTGCGAGTGCCGCGATCCGTTCGCGCGACGCGGCCAGCGCTGCGGTGGCCTGCTCGATCTGCTCCCCCGGATCGAGTTCGGCACGAATACGCGCGCGTACGATGGCACCCTCACGCGCCACGGTGGCTTCGCGACGACGCGCAAGGCCTAGCCGGGATTGATCGGCCTGCCATCCGAAATACGTGTCGGCGACCGCGCCGGCCAGGGTGAGCGCCGCGGCGCTGCGGTCGGCCTGCGCGGCGTGTGCCTCGTCGAGGGCAGCCGCGACCGTGGCGCGTTGCCGGCCCCACCAGTCGAAACTGTACGAGGCCTGCAAGCCAAGATCGAATTGATCGTACGAATTGAAGCCCAGCAACCTCGGCGAGAAAAGCCCGTTCTCGCTCAGGTGCTGACGATCGGCATCCGCGCTGGCCTCCACGTGCGCGCCGACGGCGGCGCCGGCGATGCGCACCGACTGGCGCGCCGAGTCGAAGCGGGCGTGCGCGGTGGCGAGCGTGGGCGAGGAGGCAAGCGCCAACTCGATCAACCGGTCGAGCGTGCTGTCCCGGTAGCCGGTCCACCACTTCACCTCGGGCCAGGGTGCGCCGTCCGTGACGGTGTCGGCCAGCGCTACCTCACTCCCCAGGGCAACCGGCGGCGGCCGCGCCGGCACCCCCGCACACCCCGCGAGCACCGCCAGCGCGGCGCACGTGACCGGTATCCGTGCAATCCGCCCACCCGGCCGGCATCGGCGAAGAGATGTAATATTCATTTGAGGTCTAATAGTTTAATGTATTACCTTTAATGTCACAAATATTATGGAACTAAATAAAACTTGCAAAGGAAAACGACACGTGTCATTTTCCACGCATGGAAATCACGGATGACGGATTGGGGTCGGGATCTTCGCGAGTAGGACGACCGCGCCGTGGCACGGAACCTGCGCGGCTGGACACCTTGTTCGACGCCGCAACGCGCGTCTTCCTGCGCGAGGGCTATGCCCTCGCGAGCATCGACAAAGTGGCGAGCGAAGCCGGCGTCTCCACGCGCACCATCTATGAACGATTCAAGAACAAGGCTGATCTCTTGGGCGCCGTCATCACCCGGCTCGTCGAGCGCGACATGGCGTCCGGCCTCGCCACGGCGGAGCTCGAACGGTTGGAGCTGCGTCAGGCCTTGCTGACCATCGGCCGCATCATCACCCGCCGCGCCACGGACCCGGCGTCGATGGCCTTGTTCCGTATCGTCACCACCGAGGCGCAGCGCTTTCCCGAACTCGCCGCCAAGATGCGCAGTGGCGGCAAGCAACGTATCGACGCCGCCGTCGCCAATTATTTTCGTACGCAGATCCGTGACGGCACGCTGCGCCTCGCCGATCCGGACCGCGCGGCGATGCTGTTCCTGCAGATGGCGAGCGCCGAGTTGCACGAATGCCTGCTGTTCGGGCTGGCGCAGGACGTCGCGACGCTCGACTTCGCCACCCACCTGGAACAAGTGGTCGATATTTTTCTAAACGGCACGGTGCCGCGGAACCCATGATGCAGCCAGCAAAATCCCTCGCGATCGGTATCGCCGCCCTCCTCCTGCCGGCGTGTGCGGTCGGCCCGAACTACAAGGCCCCGGCGGCGCCGCAGACGGCGGGCTTCGTGCCCGCCGGATCGTTGGCACCGGCCACCGCCGCGGCGCCCGTGCAGAACGGCGAGGCGCAGCGGTTCGTCGACGACCTCGACATTCCGGGTCAATGGTGGACCTTGTTCAATTCGCCCGAACTCGATGCACTGATCAAACAGGGCCTCGCCAACAGCCCGACGCTGCAGGCCGCCCAGGCGGCGCTGCGCAACGCCAACGAGACCACGGCGGCGGAACGTGGCTCCTACTATCCCAGCGTGTCGGGGACTTACTCGGGAGAACGCCAGAAGGCCTCGCTCGCCGCCTACGGCTCGACGGGCTCCGCGCTGTACTCGATCAACAGTGCCTCGGTGAGCGTGTCGTACACGCTCGACGTGTTCGGCGGCACGCGCCGCCAGGTCGAGGCGCTCGATGCCCAGGCCGACTACGAGCGCTTCACGCTGGAGGCGAGCTATCTCAGCCTGACCGCGAACATCGTGACGGCAGCCGTCACGGAAGCGTCGTTGCGCGCGCAGATCGCCGCCACCGAGGAGGTCGTCAAGGCCGAACAGACCGAGCTCGACATCACGCAGGCACGCTTCACCGCCGGCGGCGTTGCCCGCTCGGACGTACTGACGCAGCAGTCGACGCTGCAGTCCACCCTGTCGACCCTTCCCCCCCTGCGCAGCCAGCTCGCCCAGGAGCGGGCGCAGCTCGCGACCTACGTGGGTGTGCTGCCGGCCGATTACCACGGGGGGGATTTCACGCTCGACACCCTGACCCTGCCCGTCGACCTGCCGGTGAGCGTGCCGTCGGCGTTCGTCGAGCAGCGGCCGGACGTGCGTGAATATTCGGCGCTGCTGCACAAGGCCACCGCGCAGGTGGGCGTGGACACGGCGAACATGCTGCCGCAGTTCACCATCACCGGCTCCTACGGCGGAGAGTCGATCAAGCTCAAGGACATCCTCTCGCCCGCCTCCGTGGTCTACAGCCTGCTGGGCTCGCTGACGCAGCCCATCTTCAAGGGCGGCCAGCTGCTGCACACGCGGCGTGCCTCCATCGCCGCCGCGCAGGAAGCGGCCGCGAATTACCAGGCGACGGTGCTCACCGCGTTCCAGAACGTGGCGAGCACGCTGTACGCACTGCAGTCGGATGCCGAGGCGTTGAACGCCGACACCATCGCGGAGCGCACCGCCGAGGAAAGTCTGCACCTGGTGCAATTTCAGTTCAAGAGCGGCGCCGCGAGCTATCTGCAGGTGCTGACCTCCGAACAAACTTATCAGAACACCGTGGTCACCCTGGTCAAGGCGCGTGCGCAGCGCTTCGCCGACACGGCCGCGTTGTTCCAGGCGTTGGGCGGCGGTTGGTGGAACCGCACCGACGTCGCCGCCAATTCAATCGACTGTTGCAAGGAAAAGCCGTGAGCACGATGGACCCGATGATCTCCGAGACCGAAAAACCCGTGCGACCGCGCGCGCTGATCAAACCCATGCTGATCCTGGTGATCGTGGCCGCCCTCGTCTTGGGTGGCGTCGTCGGCTGGCAGCTGTTCATCGGCAAGATGACCAAGAAATACATGAGCGCCGCCGCGACCGCGCCGCAGAGGCCCGAAATGCAGTAGCTCGCCACGACATAGCGCTTGGCAGCCTGCGCGCGGTACGCGGCGCCGATCTCGCCGCCCAGGCATCGGGCGTCGTGGACACTCTGCACATCGACTCGGGCGCCGACGTCGCCGCCGGCAGCGTGTTGCTCACGCTCAAACTGAACGACGATCCCGCCAAGCTGGTCGCCTACCAGGCGGCGCAGGAGATCGCCGAAATCAATCTGAAGCGAGACCAGGAACAGCTCGCCGTGCAGGCCATCGCCAAACAAACGGTCGATTCCGACGCCTCGACGCTCAAGTCGTCGCGCGCGCAGGTCGCGGAGCAGCGCGCGCTGATCGACGAGAAGATCGTGCGGGCGCCCTTCGCGGGCCGGCTCGGTCTGCGTCAGGTGGACGAGGGCCAGTATCTCGCCGCGGGCACCACGGTGGTGACGCTGCAGGCACTCGACCCCATCTTCATCGATTTCTACGTGCCGCAGCAGACGCTGGCGCACATCAAGGTGGGTCAGACCGTGAGTGCAGGGATCGACACCTACCCCAAGGATCATTTCGCCGGCAAGGTGGTGTCGATCAATTCGAAGGTCGACTCGACCAGCCGCAACGTGCAGGTCCGCGCCTCGTTCGGCAACACGGATCGCCGGTTGTTGCCCGGCATGTATGCGAACGTGCGCGTGGACAATGGCGAGACGACGACCCAGCTGACCCTGCCGCAGGCGGCGATCACCTACAACCCCTATGGCGACACCGTGTACGTGGTGGCGAAGGACGGCAAGGACGACAAGAACAACGACAAGCTCGTCGTCAACCAGCGCTTCGTCAAGCTCGGTGCGACGCGCGGCGATCAAGTTGCGGTCGTCAGCGGCGTGGCGGCCGGAGACGAGGTCGTGACCGCCGGTCAGATGAAGCTGCGCAATGGAGCTCCGGTCACCGTCAACAATTCGGTGCAGCCCAGCAACGACTCGAACCCGACCCCGCCGAACGAATAACAGCCATGAACTTCACCGACATTTTCATCCGTCGCCCGGTGCTCGCCACCGTGGTGAGCCTGGTCATTCTGGTGGTCGGGCTGCGCTCCTACAGCTCGCTGCAGATCCTCGCCTACCCGAAAACCGAGAACGGCATCGTGACCATCACGACCTCGTTTCCGGGCGCCGATCCGGATGCGATCGCGGGCTTCATCACCACGCCCATCGAGGCCGCCGTCGCGCAGGCGAACGGCATCGACTATATGACCTCGACCAGCCAGAGCAGCACCAGCACCATCACGGTGAACCTGCGGCAGAACTACGACACGTCGAAGGCCGCGGCCGAGATCAACATCAAGGTGAACTCGGTTTTGAACCAGCTGCCCTCAGGGTCGCAGCAGCCCGCCATCACCGTCAAGGTGGGCCAGACCACGGATGCCATGTACCTGGGCTTCGCGAGCGAGACGCTGGCGTCGAACGAGATCACCGACTACATCCAGCGCGTGGTGCAGCCGAAAATCCAGGCAGTACCTGGCGTGCAGACCGCCGAACTGCTCGGCGGCCAGTATTTCTCGCTGCGCGCGTGGCTCGACCCGCAGAAGCTCTCGGCCTACGGCCTTACCGCCAGCGACGTCACCACCGCGTTGTCGAGCAACGACTATGTATCCGCCGTGGGCAACACCAAGGGCCAGATGGTGCAGGTCACGCTGACCTCTACCACCAGCCTGCACAGCCTGGAGGAATTTCGCAATCTGGTGGTCAAACAGGCGAACGGGGCCAACATCCGCCTGAGCGACGTGGGCGTGGTCTCGCTCGGCTCGGACACCTATGAGTCCAACGTGCGTTTCGACAACAAGTCCGGTGTGTTCGTCGGCGTGCAGGTGGCGCCGAGCGCGAATCTGCTCACCGTGGTCAACGGCGTGAAGGCCGCGTTTCCGGAGATCCAGGCCCAGCTGCCGCAGGGCTTGAACGCACTGGTGATCTACGATTCGACGGACTTTGTCAACAGTTCGATCCACGAGGTCGCGGTGACCCTGATCGAGGCGCTGCTCATCGTCATGGTGGTGATCTTCGCGTTTTTGGGGTCGCTGCGGTCGGTGCTCATACCGGTGGTGGCCATCCCGCTGTCGCTGGTCGGCACGCTGGCGATCATGCTCGCGCTCGGTTTCTCGATCAATCTGCTGACCCTGCTCGCACTGGTGCTCGCCATCGGTCTGGTGGTCGACGATGCCATCATCGTGGTCGAGAACGTCAACCGACACCTCGAAGGCGGCATGTCGCCGCGGGCGGCGGCGAGCACGGCCGCGCACGAACTCTCGGGTCCCATCGTGGCGATGACCGCCGTGCTGCTCGCCGTGTTCGTGCCCATCGGTTTTCAAGGCGGCCTCACCGGCGCCTTGTTCATCGAATTCGCGTTCACGCTCGCGGGTGCCGTGACCGTGTCCGCCGTCATCGCCCTGACGCTCTCTCCCATGATGTGTGCGCGCCTGTTGAAACCACACCGCCCCGGGGCTTCGGACTGGGAGACGCGGCTGGTCCGCTTCATCGACGTACGGTTCGACAAGCTGCTCAAGTGGTATCAGCGCAAGCTGGAAGGCAGCCTGCGTTACACGCCGGTGACGGCGGTGCTCGTGGTCATCGTGCTCGGCAGCATCTATTACCTGTACTCGAGCGCGCAGAGCGAGCTTGCGCCGCAGGAGGATCAGGGCTTCGTGCTCATGCAGGCCACCGCCGCGCCGAACGCCACCCTGCAGGGCAAGTCCTTGTACGACGCCCAGGCGTTCGCCATCGCCAGGCAGGCGGCGAGTCCGGAACACGTGTTCCAGATCGACACGCCGGGGCAGTTCATCGAGGGTCTGGCGCTGCCGGCGCGCGACAAGCGCAAGCTCGGCAGCAACGAGATCCAGCAGATCCTGCAGCAGAAGATGGCGGTCATTCCGGGACAGAAGATCGCGGTGTTCCAGCCGCCCTCGCTGCCCGGTGCATTCGGCCTGCCCATCCAGTTTGCCATCAAGACCACGGAGCCGTTCGCACGCTTGAACGAGGTGTCGCAGCAGGTGCTCGCCGAGGCGCAGAAGAGCGGCATGTTCATCTTCCTGGACACTGACCTCAAGATCGATCTGCCGCAGGCGGTGATCCAGCTCGACCGCGACAAGACCGCCCAGCTCGGGCTCACCATGACTCAGGTTGGCACCGCTCTGGGCTCCTTGCTCGGGGGCAACTACGTCAATTATTTCAGCATGGACACCCGTTCCTACAAGGTGATTCCGCAGGTGCAGCGCAGCTCACGACTGAACACCGATCAGCTGCTCGACTATCCCGTCGCCAACCTGGGCGGCGTGCCCATCCTGCTGTCGACCATTGCCACGATTCAACCGGTGACCGTGCCGGAGACGCTCAACCACTTTCAACAGTTGAACTCGGCCACGTTGTCCGGCGTCATGTCGCCGGGCGTGTCGCTCGATGATGCGCTCAAATATCTACAGGAAGTCGCGGGACGCGTGATGCCGGCCGGCTACACCCTCGATTACGCCGGTCAGGGCCGCCAGTTTGTGCAGGAATCGAGCGGCATCATGCTGACCTTCGGCTTCGCGATCATCATCGTGTTCCTCGCGCTCGCGGCGCTGTTCGAGAGTTTCCGCGATCCTCTGGTCATTCTGATCTCGGTGCCGTTGTCGATCGCCGGTGCGTTGATATTCATCGCGCTCGGCGTGGGCGGGGCGACCATGAACATCTACACGGAGGTGGGCCTGGTGACGCTGATGGGACTGATCAGCAAGCACGGCATCCTCATCGTCGAGGTGGCCAACAAGGAACAGGAGATGGGCAAGAGCAAGCATGCCGCCATCGTCGCGGCGGCCGGGGCGCGGTTGCGGCCCATTCTGATGACCACCGCGGCCATGGTGTTGGGCGTGCTGCCGCTGGTGTTCGCGAGCGGCGCCGGCGCGGGGAGCCGCCACTCGTTAGGCACGAGCGTGTTCTTCGGGATGCTCGGCGCGACGGGGCTCGGGATTTTCTTCATCCCGCTCTTCTTCAGCACGATCCGCGGGTTCGTC
>CAZZYJ010000035.1:7992-18451 GCA_964658215.1 uncultured Steroidobacteraceae bacterium
GGCGCCGCCTCGCGGTATGCCATCGGTCTGACCATCTCGACCGGCCTCGCCATCGGCACCGTGTTCACGCTGTTCGTGGTGCCGGGTGTCTACATGATGATCGGCGCCACACACTCCAATCAGGACGCATCGGCCGGCGCGCGGGAGGCACCCAGCACGATTTGATGAATTTCAATGTACTACGGTGCATCGTTGCGTTTTAGCCGTGGTCTTGTATATTCGGCTGATGGTGATGAGCGCTTGGGAGAACCTGCATTACGCGACCGTTGAGCTGGTGCGCGCGACGCCGCTTAAACAGCGGCTGGTCGCGGCGTACCGGCGCCATCTGGTGCTGATCACGCCGGATCAGCTGCCGCTGGAGCTGCGCGAGGCGTTCGGCCAGATGAAAGGCGCGCTCGAGACGGGCAGTCCGCAGCGGCACGAGGATGCGGTGGTGGCGGCGGTGCGCAAGATGTCCACGCAGGAGGCCGAGGACTGTGCGTCGTCCATCGTCGAGATGTTGGGGATGCTGAGCCGCGCGCTGTCACGCGAGGGACGCCGCGAGGACCTCAGTCGAGTTTGAATTCGATGGTGTCCCAGCGTGTGGTTTCCTCGTGCCGGGCGTGGCGTTTCAACGCGTCGATCAGATTGCGCTCGTTCCACCCCGTCACCTCGTCCGCGAGGTCGAGAATGGGCTTCGGCAGGGCCTCCTGGGAGCCGAAGTACTCGAGCGCGACGATGGGCTTGTCCGCCGCCTTGGCGAAGTTCATCTGAAACAGCACGAGTTCGGGGGCCCAGCGGTAGGCGGCGGGCACCGCCACCACCACCTCGCACAGGCCGATCTGCCGGCGCAGCTCCTCCCGCTGGCTCTCCTTGTCCAGGGGGCGCCTGGCATGGGGCTGGCTGGTGTTCTGGTAGTAGAAGGTGCCGGGCGACTCCAGATATTCGAATACCCGGGAATAATCGTCGTTTTCCTCCCAGGAATGGGTGACAAACAGGCGTATGGGGTTGACGCGGCTCGGCATGGTCCTAGTGTAGCCCGACGATGAGCATGCGCGAAGTACCGCACGTCGATACAATCGTGGGGTGCGCCTGCTGATCTACAACATCCGGTATGCCACCGGGACCGGTCCGGCCTTTCATCTGCCGGTGCCCGGCGCGGGCTACCTGCGCTCGAGCCGCCACGTGCTGGGCCAGATCACCGACTTCATCAAGCACCAAGATCCGGACGTCGTCGGCCTGATCGAGGTCGATACCGGCTCGATCCGCACCGGCATGGTCAATCAGGCCGAATTCATCGCCAAGTCGCTCGGGCATTATTCGACCTTCGAGTGCAAGTACGGGGTGAGTTCGGTGAACCAGTTGGTGCCCATCGTGCGCAAGCAATCGAACGCTTTTCTCTCCTCGCCGCGCGTGCGCGGGGAGCGGTTCCATTACTTCGACACCGGCATCAAGCGCCTGATCATCGAGCTGGAGCTCGACGACGTGGCTATTTTCCTGGTGCATTTGTCGCTCAAGTTCCGCCATCGGCAATACCAGCTGCGGCATCTGTACGACCTGCTGCGCACCACGACGAAGCCCGTCATCGTCGCCGGCGACTTCAACACCTACTGGGGCGATCACGAGTTGTACCTGTTCATGCAGGCGGCGGGCCTGTCCAATGCGAATGCGCGCGGCCTGCCCTCCTATCCGAGCAACAGCCCCCGCAAGGAACTGGATTTCATCCTGCACAGCGCCCGGATCGAGGTTGACCGATTCGACATGCCCGACGTGCAATACTCCGATCACCTGCCGCTGGTGTGCGACTTCACCATCCATGAGACGGCGCGCGTCGCCGCCTGAATCTCAACGTGTGACCTGGCGCATGGGTGGAGGCGATTGCGTATGTTAGCATTCGCATCCAAAATCATGCGGTTGTAAACGAAGGTTGATGAATCACGCGATGGAAGACAGACCGCTCGACCTGGCGATACTCAAGACCTTCTCACCGCTCGACGGCCTGAAGGCGGAGAACCTGCACGCGCTCGCGCGCAAGACGCAGATCCTCAGCCTGGACGCCGGCCGCGTGTTGTTCAAGCAGGGCGACACCGACAAGAAGACCTTTTATCTGATCGCCGGCAGCGTGGAATTGCGCGTCGACGACAAGCTCGTGGGAACCGTGCGGGCCGGCAGCCCCGAAGCGCGCGCCGCCCTCGCCCCCGGCCTGCCGCGCCGCTATACCGCGCGCGCCACGAATCATCTCGAATACATCGTGATCGACAGCGATCTCCTGGACGTGCTCCTGACCTGGGACCAGACCGGCCAGTACGAGGTCGCCGAATTGCGCGGCGACGGTCTGGACGTCACCGGCGATTGGATGACCACGCTGTTGCAGACCAAGGCCTTTCACAGGATTCCGCCCTCCAACATCCAGGCCATTTTCATGCGCATGCAGCGCATCAACTACAAGGCCCGCGATGTCGTAATCAAGCAGGGATCCGAGGGCGATTACTTCTACGTGGTCGTCGCCGGTCGCTGCGTGGTGACGCGCGAGACGCCGCTCAACAAGGAAGGCATCAAGCTCGCGGAGCTCGGTCCGGGCGACAGTTTCGGTGAGGAAGCGTTGATCGCCGAAGCCAAACGCAACGCCACCGTCACCATGTCCAGCGACGGCACGCTCATGCGGCTCGGCAAGGCGGATTTCCAGACTCTGCTCAACGAGCCGCTGCTGCAGTGGGTGAACTACGAGACGGCGAAGGATATCGCGGCCAAGGGCGGCAAATGGCTCGACGTGCGGCTGCCGAGCGAATTCCAGAATTTCCGCATCGACTCAGCGGTGAACATTCCGCTGTACTTCATCCGCTTGAAATTGAATGCCCTGGACAAGGGCACCCCGTACATCGTGTGCTGCGACACCGGCCGGCGCAGCTCCGCCGCGGCCTACATTCTCAGCGAGCGCGGCTTCGAGGCGTATGTATTGCAGGGCGGCCTCGCGGCGACGGATGCGGTGGGCTCGCGCCGCTGAGCCGATCCGGTGCGGCGTGGCCACGCGGGGTCGTGGCAATCACACGCGGCCGGCGTGGCCGCGCAGCCTTCACATGGTATGCGTGGGCTTGTCCCCGCCCAGCGCGCCGGCCAGGTAGTTCTCGATCTTCTTCTGCGTGTTGCCGCGGTCCTGGTCGCTGAACTGCACCCCGATGCCGGCGGTGCGTTTGCCCTGGGCGCCCTTCGGGGTCATCCAGATCACGCGCCCGGCCACGGGGAGCTTCTCTTCCTCGCCCATCAGATTGAGCAGCATGAACACTTCGTCACCCAGCCGGTAGTTGCTGTTGGTCGGAATGAACAACCCGCCGTTCTTGACGAACGGCATGTATGCAAGATACAGCGCGCTCTTGTCCTTGATGGTGAGGGTCAGCAACCCCGGTTTGTTACTTGGGCTTCGCACTTCTACCGTTCTCAGTGAAAACTCATTTCGCGAGGGCGGTGCGCCCGTCGAGCAGCACTGCCTCGAGCGCCAGTTGCTGATTCATGCCGGTCGAGGCCAGCCGCCGCACGTCACGGGCCGCATCCAGCAGCTCGAACAACGCCCTCATCTTGGGCTTAAGCGCCACGGCAGGCAAGCGGACCCCGTCCCCACTTTGAGGGGAATCCCGGCCGCCCAACCGGGAAATGATGCGCCATGTGATCCAGTTCTCAAGCCACGCGATGCGCAGCGCGGGGGAGGACTTGAGCCAGTGTTCGGCGAGCAGGGAGACGTCGAGCGACCCTGCGGCCAGGCCCTGCAGGCTCTCGCGCATGTCGACATCGAGCTGAGCGATGTCGGCGGCAGGCAGTTCGAGCGCCCGCAACGGCGCGCCGCCGGCGAGTTCGAGGGCCGCCTCCCACTTGCGCGCGGCACCGGGCGCGACGCCGGGCGCGGTTGCCGTTGCCGCTGCGGTTGCGAGCCCGGGCCCCTGGCTCTCGAGCCACGCCGTCGCGACCGCGCGCGCGGGCGGTCTCAGCACCAGGCGCAGGCACCGGCAGGCGATGCGTGGGCCGCGCGAGCATGATGAGCAGGGTCCGATCCGTCGGCTCCTCCAGCGTCTTC
Organism: uncultured Steroidobacteraceae bacterium; assembly: GCA_964658215.1. Lineage (GTDB taxonomy): Bacteria > Pseudomonadota > Gammaproteobacteria > Steroidobacterales > Steroidobacteraceae > Bog-1198. Next base: position 12,038 of record CAZZYJ010000035.1, read on the forward strand.
AAGAAGGCGTTGGCGCCGTTCGCATTGAGCGCCTCGGCGCCCTCGATGACGCCGACCTTGTAGCCGCCGCGATAGCTGCTGAGGCCCAACGATTCGATCAGTTCGCGGACCTGGTCCACCTTGATCTGCTGGGCGTCCTCCTCGATGCGTACCACATGATGATCGGGATGGTTGTCCGCGCGCAGCAGCAGGCACGAGGCGCAGCGGCCGCACGGCTCGGCGGGCGCGTCGGCGCGTGCCGCCGTCTCGCACAACGCGAGGGCAGCGGCCCACTGCGCCAGGTACTCCGCTCCCAGCCCCGGCATGGCGAGCACCAGCAGGGAATGCGGCAGGCGGTTCGCGCGCAGCGCCTCGCGCAGGCGCCGCTGCGGCGCTTCGAGCCAGGGCAGCGAACCGGCTCTCAGGAAATCCACGTGCGCGCCTCGAGTACCCGGGTGATGTCGGCGCCGACGCTGTCGATGTCGCGCGTCGCATCGATCACCACGATGCGCTCGGACTGTGCGGCGGCCCGCTCCAGGTAGCCCGCGCGTACGCGCTCGAAGAACTCCGCCCGCTCACGCTCGAACCGGTCCTGCTCGGCGCCGGCCGCGATGCTGCGACGGCGCGCGCGCTCGAGACCCACGTTCACCGGCAGGTCGAGCAGCACGGTGAGGTCGGGCCGCCGCGTCCCCTGCACCAGCGCCTCGAGCTGTGCGATGGCCGCCAGCCCCAGGCCGCGCCCGGCGCCCTGATAGGCATAGGTGGCGTCGGTGAAGCGGTCACAGAGCACCCACCGGCCCGCCTGCAGGCTGGGTTCGATGTGATTCTCCAGATGGACCGAACGCGCCGCGAACATGAGCAGCAGTTCGGCCGTCGCGGGGAGTCCTTCCTGCCGCGGGCTCAACACCAGTTCGCGGATCTTCTCCGCCAACGGCGTGCCGCCGGGCTCGCGGGTCACCACGTGTCCGACCCCGCGCGCGGTGAGCTGCGCCGCGAAGCGCGCCACCTGGGTGGTCTTGCCCACGCCCTCGATGCCCTCGAAGGTGATGAAGCGCCCGCGAACCGGTTTCATCGGCCGTCCGCCGCGGATTTCTGCCGCAGATGCGCCAGATAGCGCGCGACGGCCGCATTGTGCTCATCGAGCGTGGCGGAGAATACATGCCCGCCGTCGCCCGTTGCCGAGGCCACGAAGTAGAGCGCATCGGTCTTTTCGGGGTGCGCCACCGCGAGGATGGCGGCGGCGCCCGGCAGCGCGATCGGCGTGGGCGGCAGACCCGCCCGGGTGTAGGTATTGTAGGGACCGTCGGTGCGCAGATCGACGCTGCGCAAATCCCCGTCGTAGCTCGCGCCCACGCCGTAGATGACCGTGGGATCGGCCTGCAGCCGCATGCCGATGCCGAGGCGGTGCAGATACAGGCCCGCGATGCGGGGCAGCTCCTGGGGCAGACTGCTCTCCTTCTCGACGATGGAGGCCATGATCAGCAGCTCCTGCGGACCCTCGAGCGCGAGTGTGGGGTCGCGCCCCGCCCACGCGCCGTCCAGCACCCGATCGAGCGCCGCATGCGCCTGTCGCAGCAGCTCGAGGTCCGTCGTCCCGCCGGCGAACCGGTACGTCTCGGGCAGGAACTGCCCCTCCGCATCGAGGCCCGAAAAGCCCAGGCGCTGCATCAGATCCTGTGGATGCGCGGGCAGCGTTTGATCGATGTCCGCGTTCTTCTGCATGGCCAGCAATAGATCCGCCACCCGCCAGCCGTCCACGATGGTGAGCGAATGCAGCACGACCTGTCCGCTCACCAGCTTGTCGAGCAGACGGCGCGGCGTGGTGCCGGGCTCTATTTCGTATTCGCCGGTCTTGATGAGCGGCGCGAGCCCCTTCCAGCGGGCATACACCGTCCAGGCGCGGGGATGGACGACGACGCCGCGTGCCGCAAGGTCGCCCGACACGCGTGCAAACCGCGCGCCGGGGGGCACCTTGAAACGCAGCGGGGCCGCCACCGCGAGCGGTTCGTCGAGGCTGCGCCACTCGCGCCACGTCAGCGCGCCCGCCACGGCGAGCAGCAACAGCACGACGGCTCCCTTTCGCCAACCGCTCACAAAGCCGCCAGCCGGCCGCGCAGCGCGTCCGCCGTCGAGAAATCCGCGAAGCGCAGGCGCACGCGCCCCTGCGCGATCGAGGCGATGGACACCACACCGACGACGGCGTTGGTCATGAAGATTTCCGCAGATTCATCCAGATCGTCCCACCGCAGGCGCCCTTCGACGGCGCGTAGATCGAAGGCCGCCGCCTGTTCCAGAACCCAGCCGCGCATGATGCCCGCCACGCCGCAGCGGTCGAGCCGGGGCGTGCACAGGAACGACCCTCGACGCATGAAGAAGTTCGACATCGTACCGCAGACCAGGTGGCCGTCGGTGTCGCACATCAGGCCCTCCCAGATGCGCGCATCGCTCCACTCGGCCCGTGCCAGCACCGACTCCAACCGGTTCAGAGTCTTCAAGCCCGCCAGTGCGTCGTTGCAGCCGAGCCGCGTCCTGCACAGCCGCGCATGCTGCGGCGCCGTCGATGCCCGCCGGGCCGCGCCCGACAACGCGTGCCGCGTGAGCACGCGCGTGGCGCGCAGCGGCGCGGGTACCGCATAGCCGCGCGGTCCCACCCCGCGCGTCACGATGAGCTTCAGCACGGCATCGCGGCGACCCTGCGCCGCGCGGTGCAGTTCGGTGCGCAGCCCGGCGGCGGGCGCCGGCAGGCCGAGACGCCGGCAGCCGTCCGTCAGCCGCTGCCAGTGGCGGTCCAGCAGGCGCACCGCGCCGTGTCGTATCCGCAGCGTTTCGAACAGACCGTCGCCATACTGCAGACCACGATCGCGGACATCCAGCAGCGTGCCGGGACGGCCGTTGATCCAGCTCATGGCAGCCGCAAGGCATCGAGCAGGCCGCGTGCCTTGGCGCGGGTCTCGGCCAGTTCCGCCCACGGCTCGGAATCGGCGACGATGCCGGCGCCGGCGCGCAGTTCGAGCCGGTCGCCGCAGGCGGCAAGGGTGCGGATCAAGATGTTCAGGTCGCAGCTGCCATCCCGGTTCAAATAGCCGAGCGAGCCCGTATACGCGCCGCGTCCCGCGCCCTCGAGTTCGGCGATGACCTGCATGCAACGTATCTTCGGGCAGCCCGTGATGGTACCGCCCGGAAACAGCGCGCGCAGCACCGCCACGGGCGAGACCTCCGCGCGCAGCCTGCCACGCACGTTGGAGACGATGTGATGCACGTGCGGATAGCTCTCGAGCGTCATGTACTCGTCCACCTGCACGCTGCCGCCCACGCACACCCGGCCAAGATCGTTGCGTTCCAGGTCGATCAGCATGACGTGCTCGGCGCGCTCCTTCTCGTTCGCGAGCAACGCCGCGGCGCCGGCCGCGTCCTGCGCGCGCTCGGACGTCCGCGCGCGCGTGCCCGCGATCGGCCGGGTGGACGCGATGCCATCGCGGACCGACACCAGCCGCTCGGGCGAGGAGCTCATCAAGGAGAACTCGCCGAAACGCAGGAACGCCGCGAACGGACTGGGATTGCGCACCCGCAGGCGACGGTACACCGACGCGGTGTCGAGGGCCGCGTCCGCCCGGCAACGCCAGCGGCGCGAGAGATTCACCTGGTACACGTCGCCGGCACCGATGTACTCGAGGGCCCGCCGCGCGGCGCCCAGGAACTCGGCCGGCTCGTCTTCGACGATGTCGATGGCATTGGCCGGTGCCGGTGGCAGTGCATGCCCGCCGGCCACGGTGTCCAGCTCCCGGACATGCGCCTCGAAACGCTCGAACAGCGGCTCGCTCCCCGACTCGCCGACCAGCCAGTCCTGCAGCGAGGTCCGGTCGCGCACCCACGCAGCCGGCGTACGAATGGCGAGCGCGATCAGCGGCTCGTCGCTCTGCTGCAGCCGCAGACGGGGTTCGATTTCAGCGGCGAGTTCGTAGCTGAGATAGAGCAGCCAGCCGCCCGAGAACGGCGGGTGCGCCGGTTCGCGAGGCGTGCCCGGCGCGGGGCGCAGCGACTGCCACCAGGCGTCGAGCGCGTCGAGGAATCCCCCGGCATGGGCGGCGAACGGGCCGCGCAGCAGGCCGCCCGCCCGCAGGCTCAAACATTCCCCCGAACTCATCGGCAGGATGTCGTAGCGCCCCGCCGCACTGCTCTCGAGCAGCCCCGGGTAGCACTCCGGATACCGCTCGATCAGCCGCAGCGGCTCAAACTTTGCGGAAAATGAGCGAACCGTTGGTGCCGCCGAAACCGAACGAATTGGAGAGGACGTATTCGAGCGGCATGGGCCTTGCCTCGTTCGGCACGTAGTCGAGATCGCAGCCGGCGCCGGGCGCATCCAGGTTGATGGTGGGAGGCGCCACCTGGTCGCGCAGGGCGAGCACGCTGAACAGCGCTTCCGCCGCCCCGGCCGCTCCCAGCATGTGGCCCGTCATGGACTTCGTCGAACTCACGGCCAGTTGGTCCGCCGCGCTGCCAAACGCCCGGCGAATGGCCAGGGTCTCGGCACGGTCGCCGAGTTCGGTGGAGGTGGCGTGCGCGTTCAAATATTGAATGCGCTCCGGATTCACTTGCGCGTCCTTCAAGGCATTGCTCATGGCCTTGCGCGCGCCCTCGCCGTTCTCCGGCGGCGCCGTGACGTGGAAGGCGTCGCCGCTCATGCCGAACCCCACCAGTTCGGCGTAGATCCGCGCGCCGCGCGCCTTGGCCATTTCGTACTCCTCGAGCATCATCGCGCCGCCGCCGTCGGCCATCACGAAGCCGTCGCGATTCTTGTCCCACGGACGACTGGCGCCCTGTGGCGAGTCGTTGCGATGCGAGAGCGCCTTGGCCTGCGAAAAGCCGCTCATGCCGGTCAGACAGGTGGCCATTTCCGACCCTCCCGCCAGCATGGCATCGACGTCGCCGTACTGGATGAGACGCATGGCGAGACCGAGCGCATGGGTGGACGTCGTGCAGGCGGTGGCGACGGCCAGATTGGGGCCGGTGAGATTGAAGGCGATGGACAGATGTCCGCTCACCAGGTTGATGATGCTGCCGGGGATGAAGAACGGCGACACCTTGCGTGGCGAATGCGTCTCCAAGTACTTGTCGTAGGTCTGCTCGATGGACTCGAGACCGCCCATGCCCGAGCCCATCAGCACGCCGATGCGTTCCGAGTTCTCCGCGGTCACCACCAGGCCCGAGTCACGCATGGCCTGCATGCCTGCCACCACGCCGTACTGCATGAAGGCGTCCATGCGCCGCGCTTCCTTGACGCTCAGGTACGGGCCGAGGTCGAGCTCGCGGATCTCGCCGCCGAAGTGCACGGGAAAACTCGCGGTATCGATGCGCGTGACGGGACCGATGCCGCTGCGTCCGGCCAGGATGGAGGCCCACGCGCTGTCCACGTCGTTCCCCACCGGGGAGACGATTCCGAGGCCCGTCACGACGACGCGACGTTTACTCAAGGCCGGCTTCCCGACGGCCGTCCGTCAGGCTTTGCCCTTGTGGGAGTTGATGTAATCGATCGCCTGTTGCACGGTGGTGATCTTTTCCGCGTCCTCGTCGGGAATCTCGGTTTCGAACTCTTCCTCGAGCGCCATCACGAGCTCGACGGTGTCCAGCGAGTCCGCCCCGAGATCGTCGACGAACGAGGCATCATTGGTGACTTCTTCTTCTTTGACGCCCAATTGTTCGGCCACGATCTTTTTAACTTGCTGTTCAACGGTACTCATCATTAGGATCCTTTCGGGGTGGCAATTTTGTTACGCGCATTCGAGGGCGCATATTTTATGTGAACGCGGCCGGTACGGCTACCGCGAACTCGCATTTGATCGATAAATGTTGAGGGGTGCCTTGACAAACCCGCCGTTCCGGCAGTCCCCAACGGTCACGACATGTACATCCCGCCGTTCACGTGCAGTGTCTCGCCGGTGATGTAGGACGCCTCCGCCGAGGCCAGGAACGCGACCGCCGCGGCGACGTCCGCGGGCAGACCGAGACGCGCGAGCGGGATCTGGTCCTGCAACGCCGAACGCTGGGCATCGGTGAGCGCGCGGGTCATGTCGGTGTCGATGAAGCCCGGCGCGACGACGTTCGCGGTGATGTTGCGCGAACCCACCTCGCGGGCGAGGGATTTGGTGAAACCGATCATGCCCGCCTTGGCGGCCGCGTAGTTGGCCTGACCGGGGTTGCCCGTCACCCCGACGATGGAGGCGATGCTGATGATGCGCCCCGTGCGCGCCTTCATCATGCCGCGCAGCACCGCCTTGGAGAGTCGGAACACGGACGCGAGGTCGGTGTCGAGGACGGTGTCCCAGTCCTCCTGCTTCATGCGCAGCAGCAGCGTGTCGCGGGTGATGCCGGCGTTGTTGACCAGGATGCCGACGCCGCCCTCCCGCGCGTCGAGGTCGGCGAGCACGGCGGCGATGG